>NZ_JADGES010000010.1 GCF_016744255.1 Maribacter sp. | reverse complement strand
AGAGTACAGAGGTTGCTCGTTTATACAAGCGTACAAATTCTACAGTAAAGAAAGCTTTAAAATTTACTACAAAAAGAAACAAAGCTAAATTAGCTTAATCGCTAACCAATGTATTTTTTTAGGAGAAGATTTAATTCTAAAGTTTTTAGTAGTAATTACAGAATAGTTGGTCTTTACCAATTTTTAGATAGTTGTCATTAACTAGTTTCTCTAAATCTTTGCAAAGAGGCCTGTAAGCTGATTAAGTTTTTTTTGTAGGGCTTTAGTACGCGATTCTTCGCCATTTGTTTACACAGTAGGGGTGTTCATTAAGTTTATACGGGTGTACTTTTTAATTCATTCATTAATAGTGCTAGATTGCCCTCGGTAAGTTAAAATAATTTGTTTTTTTGAGCAGTCTCCTTTGGTAAGTTTAGCTAGAATTTTATTTCGCTATAGCGTCTCGCACAACCATCGTTTTTATACATAAGAGTTTATGATAAATTAAGTTTATATCTGGGTTTATCCAATAACGCAACAAATCTATTTAAGTAATTTTTTAGTTAGAGTTTATAGGTTGCCATGGATTTTTAAAC
Organism: Maribacter sp.; assembly: GCF_016744255.1. Lineage (GTDB taxonomy): Bacteria > Bacteroidota > Bacteroidia > Flavobacteriales > Flavobacteriaceae > Maribacter_B. The sequence continues at coordinate 49,763 of NZ_JADGES010000010.1, read as the reverse complement.
AAAATATTAGACTTAATGGTATTATGTATTTCTGTTAGTAGGATGATATGTATAGCCTTCTTATATAAAATAGGATTAAAAACATTAAAAACAGATGAGCTTATTGTAAGCTTATTTACATTCATCGTTCATTTTTGTTACTTCACCTTAGTTGGGTTACAGTAGTCGAATATAGTTGTTGTTCAGCGTATTATATTTATTGAGGTTTGGGTTCGTCTTAGTTTTGGAGTATCAAAACGTATATAATGAAATCAATTATAACCTTATTATTTATCATTTTTATTAGTGTTGCTTCTTTTGCAAAGAGCCAACCAATAGTAAAAAAAGTAGAGACATTTACTAAAGGAATAGTTTTAGAACGTACTAGTTTGGTTTCTTTTAAGAACATAAGAGAAGGTAATAAAAACAATGTGGCACGTTTATATATTTCTAAGAATTCTAGAATTATGAAAGAATTATCATTTTTCACTAAGAACAATAGGCATAACCAAGTATAAGGAAGTAATACTTAAATTTTTTTAGTTACATAAGGCAGATGTAGAAATATTACAGTAGACTAAAATATCTGTAATTCAGCGATTTACTAAGGTTATATTGTTTGTAGTTTGTACTTTTAAATAAGTGACATTGAGTGATGAAAGTAATTTTAACTTTATTGATTATTTTATTTTTAGGGGCTGTAGCAATTGTATAAAGATTTAAGTAAAGGATAAAAGGTTTGTTCTTAAAATGGATATTGTTTTGGATTCTGCCGTTAACCACATAAAAATAATTAAGAAAGTAAAATTCTGGATTGCCAAACGGAATAAAATATAAACTAGTTTTTAGTTTGCTTTTTGTTCATTGGCATAATAATTGAAATTGTTATTACATCTAAAGAAAGTAGTAATAATATAAAAATAATAATATGATAGTATTAGTTGTTTTAATCCCAACCGTTGTAATAGGAACTTTAATTTTTGTTTCTAAAAAAGAACAAGATTCTTTACGATTAATAAAAGTTAAGGCTACCAATAACCCCAAAAAGTAATTCTACACAGTAGGGTGTAACTGTTGTCCTATTTCTTGAAATTTAATTATATAATTGGTTCCTTTTTTAGAGACGTCTCTAATTATAGAACCTTTTAATTGTCTGGTAAGGTTATAGATTAATTTAAGTCCTAGAGATTTTGTGTTTTTATGATTTATCGTTTCTGGGAAACCGATGCCATTGTCTCCAATTTTTAAGACATATTCTTTATTTACTTCTTTGGTAATAGCAATGTGAATTTCACCTTCGCGATCATCCACAATTCCATATTTTAAAGCATTAGTTATAGCTTCATTAATTAACAATCCTAAAGGTATAGCAGTATCTATTCCTAATTTAATATCTGGAATATCTATAGTTAGTTTAATTTTGTTCTCTATTCCTTTTATTGATTTTATTAAATACTGACTTAGTTCTTGTACATAGGTTTTGTATTCTATTTTAGATAAATCTTCTCGCATATAAAGCATTTCATGAATCATTGCCATAGAAATAACTCTGTCTTTGGTTGCTTTAAGTAGTGTTTTTATATTATCATCTTGAGTATTTCTGCTTTGTAAACTTAAAAGGCTAGAAACTGTTTGTAAATTATTTTTTACTCTGTGATGAATTTCTTTTAGTAGGGTTTCTTTTTCTAATAATTTTTTGGACAATTCATTTTTAGAGTTATACAAGGTATTATGTGTGTTCAGTAAATTTTTACCAAAAATATTACCTAATAAATAAATAGAAAATAGGACACTTAATAGGCTAAAAATACTTTGAGATTCTTCAGGAACTACATTTCTTGTAAATGTAAAATCAGTTATGCTTTGGGAAAAGATTAAAATTACAAGCAGAAAAATTATGTTTAAATATATCTGCGAGTTTTGCCTGGCATAAACATAACCAGCAAATACAATTAGAGCTAGAATGAATATAAAAGAACTATGAATTCCGCCAGTATATAGAGTTACAGTAAGTGCGCAAATAAGAGCAAGGATAGAGGATATATTATGCGTTAACGTTACGCTCTTATGTTTTTTAAAAACAGAAGAGTTTATAATATTTGCAATTCCAAAAATGAAAAGAGCATAGGGTACTATTTCCCTAATATTTAAGGCATAAAAACAGATGAGGGCAAATAGAATAGATAGGACAGAAGAGATGTAGTTAACCTTAAGAATTAGATTAATCTTGTTCTTTTGCCTTTCTTGGTCTAATAATGGTATATCCATAAATTGGATTTTATAGCTTGGTTAGAGTAGTTATCCAATGTAAATCTAATTATGTTTTTGGATTAAAACCAACAACTTTATGAAAATGTGGTATTTAAATGACAAATCTGTTAAACCGTTTATTTTATAACATGTTTAGGCTTGTGTAGTAAATAGCATATTAAAAATTTTATTCTTTAATGCCTGGTTGTAAAATTTTATAATTTGTTTTAGCTTTTGCGCTATCTACCATGTCTTTAACCTCTTTTAATAAAGCTTTTGCATCATAAATAATACCATCTTTGATAGTGTATTTTACACCACCTTCGCGAATAACTTTATTATCTGGGGTTAATTTTATAGCCCCCGTTCCGTACAAGACTTTTAGGTTTTGTAACGGATTTGCGTCAACAACAACAAAATCTGCCAATTTGCCTAATGCTACACTACCAATTTTATCTGCTGCTCCAAGAGCTTCTGCACCGTTTAGGGTAGCAGAACGAATAATTTCTAAAGGATGAAAACCAGCCTCGCGCAACAATTCTAACTCACGGATATAGGCAAACCCATATAATTGAAAAATAAATCCAGAATCAGAACCTGTAGTAACACGTCCTCCTCGATTCTTATATTCATTAATAAAGGTCATCCAAAGTTTGTAATTTTCTTTCCATGCAATTTCTTGTTCGGTACCCCAATCATGCCAATAACTACCATGTGAAATTTTACTTGGCTGATAGAAGTCCCATAAAGAAGGTAATGTGTAATCTTCATGCCATTCGGCTCGTCTAGCTCGTTGTAAATCTCTACTAGCCTCATAGATATTAAAGGTAGGGTCAATAGTAAAATCGAGCTCTAATAATTCGGTCATAACCTTTTCCCAATGCTTTGAATACGGTTTGGCTGCTTGAGCCCAAAGTTTACCAGCATTTTCAAAACGATCTTGCTCATTTTGGTAGTTGTAGTCAAGAGGATAGTTTTGTACAGTTCTATCTTCAAAAAGAGCTTCAGGTAGGCCATACCAATGTTCCATAGAAGTTAAACCAGCTCTCGCAGAGTGTAAGACATTCCAACGTGCAACGCTCATTTGTGCATGATGGCATGCAGAACCTAGGCCTAATTTTTTGTTTTCGTCTAATGCCGCCGCCATTATTTCTGGTTCGGCTCCAAAGAATTTAATGCCATCAGCTCCTTTTTTAGCATTGGCTCTTACCCATTCGCGAGCTTGCTCGGGGGTAGAAATTGGAATATCATTCAATGGGTTAAAGCTCTTGCTTGTTTGTCCGAATCCTGTATACGCAAAAAGACGAGGTGCTACTATTTCGTTAGAAGCGCTTTTTCGTTTAAGATCCATGGTGAAATCTACACCACGCCCGCTAGGTTCGCGAACGGTTGTTACTCCATGTGCCATCCAAAGTTTAAAAACATAGTCGGGTTCTGCTCCTTGTGCCTTGCCACCTATGTGGCCATGCATATCTATAAATCCAGGCATAAGATACATTCCATTACAATCTAGTTCTTTACCTCCTGGCTTTAGTTTTGGTCGGTTAGAAGCATCTATAGGAACCCCGTCATAGCCAACCACTTGAATTTTTTTAATGATATTTTTTTCAACTACAATATCGATTGGGCCCTGTGGAGGTGATCCGTTGCCATTGATGAGCATTACACCACGAATAATGAGTTGAGAATGTGGGCCATCTCCTGCTGCAGATTGGGCACTCGATTGAATGATGCAGATTATAAAGAGCGTAATGAAAAATAAAATAGATTTTGTTTTCATAATTTATTTTGTATTTCTAGCCTAGAGAGTTAAAGGGATTTTAGGTTATTAGTTTTTTGACGGGACGGAAATTTTATCCCCTAAGAACAAAGCATTTAAAAATAGGCGGTTGGTGCCGTACCAACTTCCTCTAAAATTCGGATTATCAGCAAAAAGAACCACCCTGCCCATGCCAATTTTACTTACAAGTAACGAAGCGGAAGATGTTACATTTTTCTCCATGTTCTTTTTCGTAATGAAACCATCAATTAAAGGGGTTTTGGTATACTTGGCTACTGTTGCGTATGCATTTTTACTTGGCTTTAGCCAAACGGTATTGTTCTTGTAAACGGGGATGGAACTATCTCTATACCCAAAGGCTAGGGGATGTGTCGTATCTATATCAACCCTTAAAATAATTCCTCCGACATTTTCTTTGCCAAGATTTTCCGATGCATCTACATAGGGTTTTCTACCTACTGTTTTTGTGGTATCTTTAGATAGTGAATCTCGTTCTACATCGGTTAATTTTTCTTTAACTAATTTCTTTTGTATTGCCCATTTAGAAGCTGTGCCAATAGTAATCAATGTATTTCCTTTACTTACCCAAGTTTTGATTTTTTCTTGTTGTTTTTTGGTTAGGCTGTAGGTGCCTGATACCAATACTAGACTTGTGTATTTGTCGAAATTAATACTATTAAAATTACGAAGAGGTATTTTTGTGATAGGCATATGTATTCTAGTATCTAATAAATGCCAAACTTCTCCAGCCTCGTAGGAACGTGTACCTGTACCAATAAGCATTGCAGCTTTAACTTTTTTAAGGGGCTTTATATGTCTACTCCCTAAATCAACACCTTTTAAGCTGTAACCAGAATCAACACCATACATGGGTACTTGAAATTGCTTTTGCGCCTGTTGTAATAAACTAAATATTTCTGATGCATCTTTTTTCTGTAGGCTTACGGGTAGTAGAAGAGAGCCATATCCAAAACTTTTTTGATTACTACCTATTTTCAAAGTAAAAGGTTTAAAGCTAGAAGAAAGTACTAGCTCGTTTTGTTGTAAAAAATTTAATACAGCAGGGGCATTATAATCACCCCAGTCAATAATATATGCGTAGTTCGATTTTTCTACAGGCGCAAGCGATACTAAATTTTGGGTACTAGTAATTTTTTCACCCATATTTAATGAAGTTACCGGTTTGTACTTCATATTATAAAAATTGGCCACCGACCATGCCGATGCATCATAATAAACACTATCCCGATATTTTGTATACGTTTCGAACATGGTTTGAACCATTCGATATTGCGGTTGTTTTGTAGGCACCACATATCGATTTCCTGATTTATATACGTTTATTTTATGTTGTAGTAACTTATCGATAAAGGCTTTGGTACGATTGGCATCGTAAGTGTCGCCAAAAGAGTAGCCGCGAATTTTACTTTTTCCTGCCTTAGTTAAAGCACTTTTGAAGAAGTTTTGTTGATACTTACGCATGTACGCCTTATTGGCCACAGCCGTCTTTACAGTTGTGATACTTGAAGTATATTGGTTACGAATAGTAAATGGAAAAGTGATTTTTCCGAAAGCTGTTTTTTGTTCATGTCCTCTGGAGCTGGCTTGCTCAAATAGGAGTCCTAACCCGCCTTGAATATCTGGGTAAGAAGAGCCATAACCTGGGTACGTACCATCAAAAACCTCTTTGGTGAAGTAGAAAGAACCAATACTATCTAATGCCTTGGCAAATTCAGCTCCAAACATAGTGTTGAGGTCTTCATAGTTTTCTTTAGGCATAATGGGGTCTAATGAACCATTGGCTTTCATTGGTTCAAAGAAATAGGTTGCATTAGTGCCCATTTCATGAAAATCGGTAACTACATTGGGGTACCATTCGTGAAACCATTTTAATTTACCTTGACTTTCAGGGTTAATAGCTAACAACCAATCGCGATTTAAATCGAACCAGTAGTGATTAGTACGCCCACCTGGCCAATACTCATTGTGTTCTGCATCTTGTGGGTCTGCTACATTAGGGTTGCTTTGGTAGGTATTTGCCCAATGGGTATGACGATCGCGTCCATCAGGGTTAATTGTTGGGTCAATAAAGATGACGGCATTTTTGATGTACTTTAGAATTTCAGGATGGGTTGATGCTGCAAAGGTATAGGCGGATAGAAGCGCTGCCTCTGAGCTCGAAGGTTCATTGCCGTGAACATTATAGGCGAGATTAATAAAAATAGGGACAGCAGCGTAATTTGAAACCGCTTTAGACGGGTCCGTAAAGGCTAAATGTTGCTCTTTTATCTGATCAATATTAGATAGGTTTTCTGGGGAGGAAATGGTTAAAATCACCAATTTTCTTCCCTCATGGGTTTTTCCATATTCATAAATGGAAGCACGATCAGAGGTTTCTGCTAATTTGGTCAAATAAGCGACAATTAGATCATGTCGGGTGTGGTGCTTTCCTATACCATAGCCTAAAAATTCTTCTGGACTGGGAACAGATTTGTTAAAAGGGTGGAATTTTTTTAAAAAATAATCTTGGGATTGAATACAGGTGCTAGAAAAAAGCACCAATAGGAGTATTGTTCTAAACATATGGGAGTGAATTAATTAGTCATTCTAAATATAAGAATAATAAAGAAAAAAACAGTTTTATGAACAAGGAAATGGGGATTGGGTAATAGATGCTATTTATTGATGAGTTTCTTGGGGTTTATAATATTATTAAAATTATACTAAAATCAGCAATGCTTAGATAGATTGTAAATTTTTATGTTTCAAATTAATATTTGCTTCCATTCAATGAAACATATGATACTTTAAAATAAGAATTACAGCAACCAGAATAAATGACAATAAAAAAAGGCAACCATTTTGGTTGCCTTTAAATATGGTATTAAAATTATATTCTACTATTCAGTTAAAACCCATTCTCCTTTATCAAGTAATGGTTCTGCTTGTTTGTACTTTACAGTTTTACTTTCCCCAGACATAACATTTTTGATAGTTACTTTATCATTTCTTCCAATTTTTGGACGTTCTCTTGTAATGGTTTCTGTAATTGCCGGTCTTTGTCCTTGTGTTTGTCCTGCAGTTCTATTTTGAGCGGCTAATTCATCGCTATTAGGAATTTCTTCTTTACTAGTTTGCAAGTTTTCTTTAGGTCTTCTTGCGCTGGCTGCTTCTTGAATGTTAGTATTCTCTGAAGGTAGTTCCCCTTTGAACAAGAAAGAAACAATTTCTTTATTAACTTTATCAATCATATCTTTAAAAAGCTCAAATGCTTCAAATTTATAAATTAATAAAGGGTCTTTTTGTTCGTGCACAGCTAATTGAACAGATTGCTTAAGTTCGTCCATTTTACGTAAATGGGTTTTCCAAGAATCATCAATTATAGCTAAGGATATATTTTTTTCAAAATCTGTAACTAATTGCTTTCCGTTACTCTCATAAGCATCTTGTAGATTAGTAACTACGTTAAGACTTTTAATGCCATCTGTAAATGGAACTACAATACGTTCAAACTTATTAGCTTGATCTTCATAAACTTGTTTAATTACTGGAAAAGCTGTAGTAGCATTACGTTCCATTTTTTCCTTGTAATACGCATAAGCTTCTTTGTAGATTATTCCGGCAATTTCTTGCACAGATAATTTTTCAAAGTCAGCTTCGGAAACAGGGGAGGTTATAGAGAAATACTTAATAAGCTCAAATTCAAAATTCTTATAATCACTAGCTCCTTTATTAGTCTCTGTAATTACTTCACAAGTATCATATACCATATTGGCAATATCTACCTTAAGCCTTTCTCCTTGTAGTGCGTGTCTTCTTCTTTTATAAACAACCTCTCTTTGGGCGTTCATAACATCATCATACTCTAACAAACGCTTACGAACACCAAAGTTGTTTTCTTCTACTTTTTTCTGCGCTCGTTCAATAGACTTGGTCATCATGCTATGCTGAATAACTTCACCATCTTCTAAGCCCATTTTATCCATCATCTTAGCTACTCTATCCGAGCCAAATAAGCGCATTAGGTTATCTTCTAGAGAGACATAGAATTGAGAGCTTCCTGGGTCTCCTTGACGCCCAGAACGACCTCTTAATTGTCTGTCTACCCTTCTAGAATCGTGTCTTTCTGTACCAACAATTGCTAAACCACCTGAAGTTTTAACAGCATCGGAAAGTTTAATATCGGTACCACGACCAGCCATGTTTGTTGCAATAGTTACTACGCCAGGGTTACCTGCCTCTGCAACAACATCTGCTTCTTTCTTATGTAATTTTGCGTTCAATACATTGTGTGGCACCTTACGTATGGCTAACATACGGGAAAGTAATTCGGATATTTCTACCGAAGTGGTTCCTATTAAAACAGGTCTGCCAGATTGAGATAGTTTGGTAACTTCATCAATAATGGCATTGTATTTTTCGCGTTTTGTTTTGTAAATTAAATCGTTACGGTCATCACGGGCAATTGGTCTGTTGGTTGGTATTTCCATAACATCCAACTTGTAAATTTCCCATAATTCCCCTGCTTCTGTAATAGCAGTACCTGTCATACCAGATAGTTTGCTATACATTCTAAAGTAATTTTGTAAAGTAACGGTTGCAAAGGTTTGCGTAAGAGCTTCAATTTTTACACTCTCTTTAGCTTCAATCGCTTGGTGTAGACCGTCTGAATATCTTCGGCCATCCATAATACGGCCCGTTTGCTCATCCACAATCATAACTTTGTTATCCATTACTACATACTCTACATCTTTCTCAAAAAGAGTGTAGGCTTTAAGTAATTGACTCATGGTATGGATACGTTCGCTTTTTACAGTAAAGTCTTTAAATAACTCATCTTTAAGCTCCGCTTCTTTTTCTATTTCAAGATTTTGATTTTCTATCTTGGCAATCTCTCCACCAATATCTGGCATTACAAAAAAGTCTCTATCTTGATCTCCAGAAATATACTCCACCCCTTTATCGGTAAGTTCAATCTGGTTATTCTTTTCATCAATAACAAACAAAAGTTCCTCATCTACTTTAGGCATCTCTCTATTGTTATCTTGCATGTAGAAGTTTTCTGTTTTTTGCAACAGTTGTTTTATTCCTTCTTCACTCAAAAACTTAATTAAGGCTTTGTTTTTAGGTAAACCTCTATGTACTCTTAATAAAAGAAAACCACCTTCTTTGGTTTCACCTTCAGAAATATGTTTTTTTGCTTCGGCAAAAACACCTGTAAGATATTGACGTTGTTTTTGAACAATCTCTGCAACTCTTGGTTTTAATTCGTTGAATTCATGACGATCTCCTTCTGGTACTGGTCCAGAAATAATTAACGGTGTACGTGCATCATCCACCAAAACAGAATCGACTTCATCTACAATAGAGTAGTTATGTGGGCGTTGCACAAGATCTTTTGGCGTGTGTGCCATATTATCCCTTAAGTAATCGAACCCAAATTCATTGTTTGTACCATACGTAATATCTGCATGGTAAGCAGCTCTACGTCCTTCTGAATTTGGTTTGTGGTAATCTATACAATCTACAGAAAGCCCGTGGAATTGAAATATTGGAGCCATCCAAGCGCTATCTCTTTTTGCTAGATAATCATTAACCGTAACTAAATGTGTTCCATTACCAGTTAAAGCATTAAGATATAATGGTAATGTTGCTACTAAGGTTTTACCTTCCCCAGTATGCATTTCCGCAATTTTTCCTTGATGTAATGCTATACCACCAATTAATTGAACATCATAATGAACCATGTCCCATGTAACATCTTTGCCAGCGGCATTCCAAGAGTTCTGCCAGATAGCTTTATCACCATCTAAAACAACATATTCTTTTTCTCCAGAAAGTTGTCTGTCATATTCAGAAGCAGAAACAGGAATAGTTTCATTGTTAGCAAAACGTTTGGCAGTTTCTTTAACTACCGCAAAGGCTTCTGGTAATATATCATTTAAAGTTTTTTCCGAAATTTGATATGCTTCTTCTTTTAGTTTATCAATTTCGGCATAGATATCTTCGTTCTTGTCAATATCCGTAGAAGAATGTACTTCTTCGGTAAGAGCATCAATCTTGTTCGTTATCTCGGAACAGTTTTCCTTTATTTTGTTTTTAAACTCTATAGTTTTGGCTCTAAGCTCATCATGGCTTAAATTTTCTATAGCCGTTTCAAAAGATTTTATTTGTTTTACTAATGGCTGTAATTCTTTTACATCTTTTTCTGACTTGTCACCAACAAAAACCTTTAGTATTGAATTTATAAAACTCATAATTCTTCTTCTATTTAGATTGTAAACCTTTTAAAAAAAACTATTCAAAGTAATGGTTTAACAATTATAATTTAAGGTTAATACTTCTGTTTTAACCGTATAACTTTATAACAAAAGCTATTCCAGTTTACCTTTCTGTAGATAATGCACTACAAGGCTGACAAAATTACATAAAAAAAAAGCCTCCGAGGAGACTTTTTTACAGCAATTGTTATAATATTTTATTAATATTCATCCTCATTCCAGAGGTAATCTTCTTCGGTAGGATAATCTGGCCAAATTTCTTCGATAGACTCGTAAATCTCTCCACCTTCTTCTTCCATTGATTGTAAATTTTCTACAACTTCTAACGGTGCTCCCGTTCTAATAGAGTAATCGATCAACTCATCTTTGGTAGCCGGCCATGGTGCATCACTTAAATAAGATGCTAGTTCTAATGTCCAATACATGTTAATAATGTGTTTTAAATTTTTGCAAAAATAATTTTAAAATATAAATAGCCAAGGTTTTTTGAAAGTATTTACACGAATTTATCAACAAAATTCCTGTGCTAATATTTTGATAACGAAGAAATAACGAATTTATTAGCCTTTTTTCTCAGGTATCCATTTAATTTCTTCGGCTTTAAGGTCAAAGGACAACTTCCGTGCCAATACAAATAGGTAGTCAGATAATCTATTGATATATGACAGAACATTAGGGTCTGTAGGCTCATTTTCGTTTAAAAAAGAAATCATACGTTCTGCTCTTCTGCAAATGGTACGTGCAATATGACAGTATGACACGGTTGTGTGCCCTCCAGGAAGAATAAAATGAGTCATTTGCGGCAGGTTTGCTTCCATGGCATCCATATTATCTTCTAAAAAAGTAATATCTGCATCTTCGATTTTTGGAATAGAGAGACGCTCCTTCCCATTTTTAAGAACTGCTTTTTCTGGATCCGTAGCTAAAATTGCTCCGACCGTAAATAGTTTGTCTTGTAAAAGAGTCAACGTTTTTTTTGATATAGCGTCTATTTCCTGATCGCGAATAAGCCCTATCCATGAATTTAATTCGTCTATAGTTCCGTAAGCATCTAATCTAATATGGTGTTTGGGTACTCGTGTGCCGCCAAAAAGGGCTGATGTTCCCTTGTCACCAGTCTTAGTGTATATTTTCATAGGTATTTGTTTAATGAGGGTAATGCATAAAATGCGTTAATCTTGTTTTTTATTTTTTCTATTATAATCGCTCATAAATTTTTTAGACTTTCTGTCTTTTGATCTTTGACGATTTCTCATAGAAATGAATAGATACACAGCAGCTACGCCTCCTAAAATATAAAACATGGTGTTGTCTTCCATAATATTTCAATTTATTTTAAAATTACGCTTTTAGTACCTAATTTTAAAATGTTCTTTTTCTTGTTCTTGGCGGAAAAAAAGTATTCCGCAATAAAATAAATCGATACTAACTGTAACTTCTTCTAACGCTATAATTTTATCCCATAGAGAGGTAGATTCTTTACTGTTATGAATATTGTTGATGAAGACCCAAGAGGTGTTTTTTATTTCCTTTTTCTGGAAAGTTTTACTCCACATACTACAATCGTTCATATAAATGGCATCGTATACTTGGGCGTCTGTTTTTAAGTTATTAAATCGTTTTTTTATTTGATTTTTATAAAATTGACTTTTTGGGTCTATTTTTAGATTTTCACTTTTAAAATAGTCTAGAGTTTTTAAAAGTATTTCTATACTTTTTACGGATGTAATTTTCTCTTTGGAATATAAGCACTTAGTAACATAAGAGTACACAAAAGGGGAATGTACACCATGCTGGTTGGTGGCTTTTAATAAAAATCGGATATGAGAAATAAAAGAATACAAATTTTAAATTAGCTTTCTAACATTGCCGAAATCTCAAACCAGCGTTCTGTTTTGGTTTCAATTGCAGTATTTATTTCTTGTAATTTTTTAGAGAGCTCGGCGATTTCATCTCCAGAAAGTTCTGGGTTAGTAAATTCATTTTGAGCTTTTGTTTTTTTGTTTTCTAGTTTTTGTATTTCTCTTTCTATTTGGTTGTATTCTTTTTGCTCCGCATAAGGTAGTTTACTTGCTTTGCTTTCCTTTTTCCATGAGTTTTTAGAACCAGAATTTGCATTGGAGTTCTCTTTTTTCTCCCTTTTTTCTATAACCTTACTATCCTCATAGGCTCTGTAATCGGAATAATTACCAGGAAAATTCTCCACAACTGCATTGCCTCTAAAAACAAATAAATGGTCTACAATCTTGTCCATAAAATACCTGTCATGGGATACTACCATTAGGCATCCAGGGAAATCTAATAAAAAACTTTCTAATACATTTAGAGTAACAATATCTAAATCATTAGTAGGTTCATCTAATATTAGGAAATTAGGATTTTGTATTAAAATGGTACATAAATAGAGACGCTTTTTTTCGCCACCACTTAGTTTGTCAACAAAATCATATTGTTTCTTTCGGTCAAAAAGAAAGCGCTCTAAAAGTTGTTGTGCTGAAATTTGTCTTCCTTTAGTAAGAGGAATATAATCGCCAAAATCACGAATAACATCAATAACTTTTTGACCTTGTTTAATGTCAATTCCTTTTTGGGTATAATATCCAAATTTAATGGTGTCCCCAATAATTACTTTTCCGCTATCTGGTTCCCCTTTTCCGGCAATTATATTTAGAAAAGTAGATTTTCCAGTACCATTTTTTCCTATTATCCCAACACGTTCCCCTTTGGTAAAACTATAATCGAATTGGTCTAAAATAGGTTTGCCAGGAAAAGCCTTAGAGATTTTACGAAGCTCAATAATTTTACTTCCCATTCGGGTCATATTAATCTCTAACTGAACCTCATGTTCTTTTCTTCTATTACTGGCTTTTTCTTTTATGGCATGAAAATCGTCTATTCTAGATTTAGACTTAGTGGTTCTTGCTTTTGGTTGTTTTCGCATCCAATCTAATTCTTTTTTAAACAAAAGTTTAGATTTATGATGTTCTACGGATTCTTGCTCAATACGGGCTTCTTTCTTTTCTAAATAATAAGAGTAATTTCCTTTGTAAGGGTAAAGATTTCCGCCATCTAATTCTATAATTTCATTACACACACGTTCTAAAAAATAACGGTCGTGAGTTACCATAAAAAGGGTCATGTTTTCTTTAGCAAAATATTGCTCTAGCCATTCTATCATCTCTAAATCTAGATGATTGGTAGGTTCATCTAATATTAATAAATCTGGCTTGTTAATTAACGCATCAGCTAAAGCTAATCTTTTCTTTTGTCCACCAGATAATAAGCCTACTTTAACACTTAGGTCTTCTAGTTTTAGCTTAGATAATATTTGCTTGTATTGTGTCTCAAAATCCCAGGCGTTAAAACGGTCCATGGCTTCAAAGGCTTTTTGGTACGCATCTTCTTCCTCTGGGTTGTTTAAGGCTTTTTCATAAGCACGAATTACTTTTAAGACTTCGTTGTCCGAAGCAAAAATAGTTTCTTCTACGGTTAGCTCTGGATCCATTTTGGGTTCTTGTTCCAAAAAAGAAACACGAGTACCTTTGCGGTAATTTACCTGCCCGCTATCCGGACCTTCGGCTCCTGAAAGGATATTTAAAATAGAAGTTTTTCCGCTCCCATTTTTAGCAATTAGAGCAATTTTTTGGTCTTTATTAATACCAAAAGAAAGGTCTTTAAAAAGAACAAGTTCGCCAAAAGATTTGGCAATATTTTCAACCGTGAGTAAATTCATTTTTGTTAACTAAATTTTAGTCGTTTCTACGTCTTAAATGAAATAATAAATACAGATATCTTATTACTAGTGAAAGTAAAACAAAGACAATAATAATGGAAAATATCTGAATTTTTGCGGCCCAAATAAAAAGCGAAATTAAGATTAATGAGAGTAAAGTAATTAAGTATATTTTAACCCAATTAGGAAGGTTGTTTTTTCTGAATACAAAAGCAACATATAAATTAAAAGGGAAAGCCCAGAGAATATTAAAATTCCAAGCAGTAGCATTGTGATCGGTTCCTAGCCAAAGAAAAAGAATTAATATTCCTGCAATTCCTGTTGAAAAGAATATTATGAAGTCTAACCATTTTGTTCTTTTATTTGTGCTATAATCTTTTATTGTAAGTGCTGTTACAAGAATAAAGAATAGGCCAAACCAAAAAAAAGGACTCAGTATAAATACATTGGTTTTTTCTTTTTCTTTAGTTTTTAAAATCATTTCTGTTTTAGAAACCAAAGGTGTGTTGTCTTTTTTAGAAGTATGTTCTAGTTGATGGTATACATAGATAGGTAAAAATTGATATTCTTCGGGAGCAGCTTTTTTGTCAATAACAGAACCAAGAGCCAAATCTATACCGAAAGTAGACCATTCATTAGTTTCTAAAGATATGTGTATTAGCTCTCTAAAGCTCGATTGGTTTTTTAAATGATTGTAAGATGGTTTTAGGTTTTCTCCTACAACTTTTTTTAGTACATCTGGAATTTTTGTTGCACAATTATCAAACAAAAAATCATATTTGTAATATTTGTTTTCTGGCAGTAAATTGTTTTCTAAAAATTGAAGGAGTGCATTTTTTTCTTTCAGATTAAGATTTAGCATTTGCTCTTTTACCCACCTATTCTCAATTTTATAACTGTACATAAAATTATCAAAAGAATGCCTTGCTAATCTATAGGGTAATTTTCCGGTAGTAAACTTTAAATAAAAGTTTGGAGCATTAAAATCGAACATACCGTAATTATAGGTAACGTCAATCCCTAAAGTAGGGTCTTGTATGCGGAAAGCACTGTGCCCAAACTTAGAGCTCAACTCTTCCTCAGTACCTATGGTTAGGACACTAATTTTGGATAAAGGCGATAGTTCAATTTTCTTTTGAGCATTATTAACAATGCTAAAAAAAAGAGCAAACAAGAAAAATGTTTTTTTAATAAACATGTTAGAGGGAAAAGTTAGTATTTTGCAAATATCTGAATAATTTAGCTACAAATCTTATTCCTGAAAAAATGTCTTATTTTTACATAAATACAATAGAAGAAAATGAAAAGACATATTCCTAATTTAATAACCTTGCTAAATTTATTTTGTGGCTGTGTCGCAGTTATTTTTGCAGTACTTAATCAATTAGAAATAGCCGCTTTATTTGTTTTTCTAGGAATTGTTTTTGATTTTTTTGATGGTTTTGCAGCAAGAATTTTAAACGCACAAAGCCCTGTAGGTTTGCAGTTAGATTCTCTGGCAGATATGATTACCAGCGGTTTAGTTCCTGGTATTGTAATGTTCCAATTGTTGGGAATGTCTATGACAGGAGGATGGAATGTAGATTTATCTTCGCAAGCTGCCAACGATACCTTTTGGGTTGGCTTAAAAGTAGCACCGCTACCTTTCTTTGGTTTTTTAATTACACTGGCTTCTGGTTATAGATTAGCTAAGTTTAATGTAGATGAAGATCAGCAATCTTCTTTCGTAGGTTTACCAACGCCTGCCAATACATTATTAATACTGTCATTACCGCTTATTTTGTTATATCATAATAACGATATGCTTAATAATGTAATTCTTAATCAATGGTTTTTAATCGGGATGACGTTACTTAGTGCGTATCTCTTAAATGCTAAAATTGGTCTTTTTGCCTTAAAATTTAAAACTTGGGATTTTAAAGATAATGCCTTACGATACATATTTATAATAGTTTGTCTTGTACTTATTGCAACTATGAAGTTTATGGCAATACCAGCTATTATTGGTTTTTATATACTAAGTTCTGTAGTTTCTAACTTCAGCAACAGGGATTAAACAATATAGCAAATGAAGACTTTACAATTACAGGATATTCTTGATGCTAAGAGTAGAATTAGCCCTTTTATAAATACTACTCCAATTGTTAGTTCTTCCATATTAAATGATTGGCTAGGACATGATATTTATTTTAAAGCCGAAGGATTACAAAAAGTAGGTGCTTTTAAAGCTCGTGGCGCATGTAATACTATTGCATGGTTGATTGAGAATAACAAAAAGCCAAAACATATTGTAGCAAATAGTTCGGGAAATCATTCGCAAGCAGTTGCTTGGGCGGCCAAAATGTTTCAAATTCCTGCAACTATTTATATGCCAGAATATGCTTCCAAAATAAAAATACAAGCAACTAGGTCTTATGGAGCAACAGTTGTTTTGTGTAAGACCAGAGACATAGTGGATGCGCAGGTAGCCGAAGCATCAGCAAAGGAGGGGGTTTATTGGATTCCACCATATAACCACGAACAAGTTATCTCTGGACAAGGAACAGCCGTTTATGAGGCTATTACCGAAATAGGTGATGTAGATGCAATTGTTGCTCCTTGTGGAGGCGGAGGTCTATTGTCTGGTTCTGTGATTGCAGCAAAAGGATTGTTGCCAAATGTTAAGGTGATAGGAGCGGAGCCTAAAAATGCAAATGATGCTTCTTTGTCTTTGCAGAAAAATGAAATACAACGATTAGGAGCCAAACCAAATACACTTGCCGATGGTGCTATGACGATGTCCGTTGGTGCGTTAACTTTTGAATACTTAAAAAGATTAGATGCTTTCTTTGAAATAACGGAAGAGGAAATAGTCTATTGGACCCAATGGTTAACACATTTGTTAAAACTTAGAATAGAGCCTACCAGCGCAATGAGTATGGAAGCAGCTAAACAATGGTTGCAAAAGCAGCAAACAAAAAAGAAAGTTTTAATAGTACTCTCTGGAGGAAATATAGATCAAGAAACTACATTGAAAATTTGGGAAAAAGATTATTTGTTGAAAAACCCTAGTATGTAACTCTTTTTAAAAGTTTCAGGGTCTCGTTTTAATATTAGTAATTAACTTGCGCCTTTTAATAAATCACCCATGTCCGGAAAGAAAAGAGAACATCCTAAAGAAAAGTCTAAATTACATTCTAGAAGTAAGCATAGAGGTCGTTATGATTTTAAGACTTTAATTTCTGCTTGTCCAGATTTAGAGCCCTTTGTAGCATTAAATGCGTATGATGATTTATCGATAGATTTCTTTAATCCAGAAGCTGTGAAAATGTTAAATACAGCTTTGTTGAAATTTCATTATAATCTTGATTTCTGGGATGTGCCATCTAATTATTTATGCCCTCCAATTCCTGGAAGGGCAGACTATATACATAATGTAGCGGATGTTTTATATAGAAATAATCCAGAAATGCTGGATGGAAGAATCAAGAAAAATGCGCATATAAGATGTTTAGATATTGGTGTTGGTGCTAATTGTATATATCCAATTATAGGAGCAACAGACTATGGTTGGAATTTTGTTGGTTCAGAAATAGATGAAAAAGCAATAGAAGCTGCAAATAATATTATATCAAAAAACGCAGATTTAACAGGGAAGGTAGAACTTCGTCTGCAAGAAAGTTCTAGAGACTTTTTTAAAGGAATAGTAAAAGAGGGAGAGTTGTTTGATTTGACTATTTGTAACCCACCATTCCATGCCTCATTAGAAGATGCGCAAAGAGGAACTAGGCGTAAGATTAAAAATTTAAAAGGAGAAAAAGCAAAGACTACTTTAAATTTTGGAGGTCAGTCTAGCGAATTGTGGTGCGAAGGAGGAGAGGTAAAGTTTATAAAAGACATGATTTACCAAAGTAGGCAATACCAAGATTCTTGTTTGTGGTTTTCTACTTTAGTGTCTAAAGAATCTAATCTGCCTGGTATTTATAAGCTATTAGAACGGGTAGAAGCCAAGGAAGTAGGTACCTTACCTATGGGGCAAGGTAATAAAATTAGTAGAGTTGTAATTTGGACTTTTATGTCTAAAGCAAAACAACAAGATTGGATAAAAGAAAAATGGAAAATAGACTAAAAGTCTAACTTCTTTTTACGCAATTCAAAATTTTGTCCCAGGTAAACTTTACGCACCATTTCATCTGCAGCTAAATCTTCTGGAGCTCCGGATTTTAATATGCCACCTTCAAACATAAGGTAAGAACGTTCTGTAATTGCAAGTGTTTCTTGTACGTTATGATCTGTAATTAAGATACCAATATTTTTGTCTTTTAAATGGGCAACAATACGCTGTATATCTTCTACTGCAACTGGATCTACACCTGCAAAAGGCTCATCTAGTAAAATAAATTTAGGGTCTGTGGCTAATGCTCTCGCTATTTCTGTACGGCGACGTTCACCACCTGAAAGTAAATCTCCACGGCTCTTTCTAATATGACCTAAGCTAAACTCATCTATCAGCGACTCCATTTTCATGAGTTGTTCTTTTTTACTCAGCTTGGTTAGTTGTAGCACACTTAGTATGTTTTTTTCAATAGTCAGTTTTCTGAAAACAGAAGCTTCTTGTGCTAAGTAACCAATCCCATTTTGTGCCCTCTTGTACATAGGGAAATTGGTTATTTCCATATCGTCTAAGTAGATTTTTCCGCTATTAGGTTTTACCAAACCTACGATCATGTAAAAAGAAGTAGTTTTTCCTGCTCCATTAGGGCCAAGAAGCCCAACAATCTCTCCTTGGTTTACTTCTAAAGAAATACCTTTAACTACTTGTCTGCCACGATAGGCTTTCATTATATTCTCTGCTCTAAGCTTCATACTTTCAAATCTAATTCTATTTGGTTAGCAACAAAAGAAATTATGTAATTTTTAACCAAATACAATGCTATACTAGTTAATTGGTTTTTAAATTCTTTTTAGCCTTTTTTGCTTCTTTTCTCATTACATAAGAAGATATGTGTATGCTTACTTGATACAATATTAAAACAGGAACAGCAACTATAACTTGGCTAGCAACATCTGGAGGGGTAATTATTGCAGATAAAATAAGAACTATAACAAGGGCTATTTTTCTATACTTGCGCATTATTTCTGGAGTTACGAGGCCAATTTTGGTTAAAAAGTATATAATTATAGGTAGTTCAAAAAGAATACCACAAGCAATTACAGAAGATCTTACTGTAGCTATAAAGGAACTTAAATCGAATTCATTTAATACCTCTTCACTTACTTGGTAGGTGCCTAAAAAGTTAATAGATAAAGGCGTTACAATATAATAACCGAATAATACCCCAAGGAAAAATAAAAAAGAAGCAATGAATATAAATCCTTTGGAGTTTCTGCGTTCTTTCTCATATAAACCTGGACTAATGAATTTCCACATTTCATATAATATATATGGAAATCCTACTATAAACCCAGCCCAAATAGAGGTCCAAATATGGGCGGAAAATTGCCCAGACATTAATCTACTTTGTATGGTAAAAGGTAATTTGTCTGCACAAAAGTCAGAATCGAATCCTAAATAAGTTGCAATATCGCAAAATAGGCGATAAGTAGGAAAATCCATTTTTTTTGGTCCAAAGATGACTGTGTCAAAAACAAATCCTCGCATTAAAAAGGCGATACTGCCAATAATTACAATGGCTAATGTGCTTCTAATGAGGTGCCAACGTAATTCTTCTAAATGGTCAAGAAATGACATTTCTTGCCTAGGGCTAGTTTCTGTTTTACTCATTATAAAATGCCTTCATTTATTAAATTATGTAAATGTACAATACCTTGGTAAGTATTGTCTTTTATTGCTAACAATTGCGATATTCCTCTATTTTGCATTTCTTGTAAAGCTTTTACGGCTAAGACGTCTGTTTCAATAGTTTTAGGGTTGGCAGACATAATATCTTTGGCGGTTAGTCCTTTTATATTATCATACTTATTAAGCATTCTACGAATATCCCCATCTGTAACAATACCGACTACTTTAGAGTTTTCTATAACAGCTGTAACCCCTAGCATTTTTTCTGAAATTTCTACAATAACTTCTTTTACGTCCGAGTCTGCGCTTACTTGTGG
This sequence comes from Maribacter sp., assembly GCF_016744255.1. GTDB lineage: Bacteria > Bacteroidota > Bacteroidia > Flavobacteriales > Flavobacteriaceae > Maribacter_B. The sequence continues at coordinate 29,641 of NZ_JADGES010000010.1, read as the reverse complement.
TTTTTCATTTTTATTTGCAATATCAGCAACTCTTAGGTATAATCTTTTTCCTAGTGCTCCTCCTGGATGGTATTTTGCAAAATCGGTACTGCTGAATCCTTTTAATTCTAATAAGCATGTTGCTAAAGCATCTCCCATTACTAATTGTGCAGTAGTGCTTGTTGTAGGGGCTAAATTATTTGGACAGGCTTCTTTTTCTACATAGGTGTTTAAAATAAAATCGGCTTGTTTGGCTAAAAAAGAATCTGTGTTCCCTGTCATTCCAATTAGTTTGTTGTTACCTCTTTTTATTAAAGGAACAAGAACTTTTATTTCTGGAGTATTACCACTTTTAGAGATACAAATTACCACATCGTTATCTTGGATTGTTCCTAAATCGCCATGAATAGCATCTGCAGCATGCATAAAAATTGCAGGTGTTCCTGTAGAGTTAAAGGTGGCTACAATCTTATTTGCAATAATGGCACTTTTGCCAATACCAGTGACTATAACTCTACCTTTAGAGTCAATAATTGTGTTTATAGCACTAGCGAAATCGGAATTTAATAACGAAGTTAAATTTCCAATAGCTTTGCTTTCAAGGTTTATCGTTTTTTTTGCAAGGGCGATTATAGCGTCTGTATTACTCAATGTATTGTATGATTATGGGTTGAATTCCTAAAAGAATGTCTTATCTTTAAGATTACAAAATTAAGCAAACTTAATTTTATACGATATTTTATAAAATAGAAATTAACTTAGCATTCGGATTATAACTTGGAATTAGGTTTATATTTTATTAAATTGATATTCTAAAGTTCGAAGAATATAGTAAAAATGGCAATAAGTGAAATGAGTTTGAGTAGTGATGATTTACACGTAGCATTAAAAAAACACTTTGGTTTTTCCCAATTTAAGGGGCTGCAAGAAGAAGTTATTAAGAAAATTCTAGAGGGTAAAAATGCTTTTGTTATTATGCCAACAGGTGGAGGTAAATCCATGTGCTATCAATTGCCGGCATTAATGCAAGAAGGAACAGCAATAGTGGTGTCTCCATTAATTGCCCTGATGAAAAATCAAGTAGATGCTATAAGAGGAGTTTCATCCGAATACGGTATTGCACATGTTTTAAATTCATCACTGAACAAAACAGAAATAAAACAAGTAAAAGAAGATATTGTTAATGGAGTTACAAAGTTATTGTACGTAGCGCCAGAATCTTTAACAAAAGATGAATACGTTGATTTTCTTAATTCTGTGAAAATTTCTTTTGTAGCAGTCGATGAGGCTCATTGTATATCGGAGTGGGGTCATGATTTTAGACCAGAATATAGAAACTTGCGAAGTATTGTAAGTCGGTTAGGAGAAAATATCCCAATTATTGGACTTACAGCAACGGCAACTCCTAAAGTACAAGAAGATATTATCAAAAACTTAGGTATTACTGGAGCGCAATTATTTAAAGCATCTTTTAATAGACCTAACTTGTTTTACGAAGTCCGTACAAAGACAGCAAATGTCGATGCAGATATAATTCGTTTTGTAAAACAAAATGCAGGAAAATCTGGAATTATTTATTGTTTAAGTAGAAAAAGAGTAGAGGCGTTAGCGCAAGTTTTACAAGTTAATGGAATTAGTGCTGTGCCTTACCATGCTGGTTTTGATGCAAAAACTAGATCCAAGTATCAAGACATGTTCTTGATGGAAGATGTGGATATTGTGGTGGCTACAATCGCTTTTGGAATGGGAATCGATAAGCCAGATGTTCGGTATGTTATTCATAATGATATTCCTAAAAGTATAGAGAGTTACTATCAAGAAACAGGACGTGCAGGAAGAGATGGGGGAGAAGGTCATTGTTTAGCTTTTTACTCATATAAAGATGTAGAGAAACTAGAAAAATTTATGTCTGGTAAGCCTGTTGCGGAACAAGAAATTGGAAATGCTCTTTTGCAAGAAGTAGTGGCTTACGCCGAGACGTCCATGTCTAGGCGAAAATTTATGTTGCATTATTTTGGAGAATCTTTTGATGGTGTTAATGGGGATGGGGCTAATATGGATGATAATGCTCGTAACCCTAAAGATAGGAAGGAAGCCAAAGAGAATGTAATAAAGCTAATAAGTGTTGTGCATGGAACAGCAGAGAAGTTTAAAGCAAAGGAAGTAGTAAAAACAATTATAGGAGAAGTAAATGCTTTAATATCTTCACACAAAACCAATGAAAAACCATTTTTTGGGATTGGTAAAGATAAAGATACGGGTTATTGGATGGCTTTAATTAGGCAAATCCTTGTTGCAGGTTATCTTAAAAAAGAAATTGAGCAATATGGAGTGCTAAAGGTTACTCCAGAAGGGAAAGCTTACTTGGAGACTCCAGAGTCTTTTATGATGACAATGGATCATGTTTATAATCAAAAAAGCGATGAAGCTATTGTAAGTGCCTCCAAAGTAGCAGGGGTGTCCGATGAAAAATTATTAAAACAACTTAAGGATTTAAGAAAGGCTCAAGCAGATAAGCTTAGTGTGCCTCCTTTTGTAGTTTTTCAAGACCCATCCTTGGCCGATATGGCATTGAAGTATCCTATTAGCATGGAGGAAATGCTTAATATTCATGGAGTTGGTGAAGGGAAAGCTAAAAAATACGGAAAACCTTTTATTCAATTAATAGCAGATTACGTAGAAGAGAATGATATTACCCGTCCAGATGATTTGATTGTAAAGAGTACGGGAGCTAATTCTGCTTTAAAACTTTATATAATTCAAAATGTAGATCGTAAGTTGTCTTTAAATGATATTGCTTCAGCAAAAGGTATAGAGCTTCCAGATTTAATAAAAGAAATGGAACAGATTGTTTTTAGTGGCACAAAACTTAATTTAGGATATTGGATAGACGAAATTCTGGATGAAGACCAGCAAGAAGAAATACATGATTATTTTCTAGAAGCAGAAACAGATGATTTAGGGGAAGCAAGTAAAGAATTTGATGGGGATTATGAAGATGAAGAACTTCGTTTGTATAGATTAAAATTTATAAGTGAGGTTGCTAATTAACCTCCTTTGAGGATAAAAAAGAGAGCCGAAACTTAGTTGTTTCGGCTCTCTTTTTTTTATAAGTATATGTGTGTTGTTTCATCTAGTTAGGGGTAACTAATCTATGTGGTTTTATTATAGGTTATCCACTTTTGTATTGTTTTAAGGTTTAGAGGGGTCTCTTTTATTTTTGGAGCGTTTTAGCTGTCGTTGAATTTTTTTAATTGCAGATTCAATAGATTTTTCGGGTTCTATAATATTGTATTCTCCCCAGAAATCAGGATCAGAGAACCCTATAGCTTCCTCACTTAAAATTAGAGTGGTTTTTATTCTTTCTTTAGCCTTGGGTATAGAGTTTGTATCGCTTTTCTCCCAATCTGTTACAGCCATTTCGCATGTCATGCTATAAACGGAATTAAATAGTTTTTTGTCCCAATCTATTTTAAACTCAAGTAAAACATTGCTGTATCCGTAATACCATTTATTGTTTTTTTCTCTATAATCTACTCTATAAGCAATTTCAGAAGGCCATACTTTTGCATTTCTTGGTTTTTTACGAACATACATTCTGGCCGCTTCCTCTTTATTGGTAATGTTTAAGGAGTATATGGCGCTAGTTAATATTTTATTTGTCTCATCTATATATAATTTACCTTTATACATAGGTCTATGTATATTAGGTCTTTGCTTAAAGTTTATAACATAGATAAGTTTGTTATTTATTCTAGTAGAACTATCAAAGCTAAATATATAATCGTTCAGAGATTCTTTGCTAAAAATATACTCTGGATACTTCATAATATCTACGTATAAAGCGTTAAAAGGACCTCCTTGTAACTTTAATGCAACGGTGTCTATTTTGTTATAGTCTGTGCTTTTTCTAGTTTTATACAGTTGTATAACATCCTTTCGGTTAGAGGAGTATGGTGTTTTGTAAATATTTACAACTGCCTCTGAAAGAGAAATGTTCTTTCTTCTTTTTTTTATGGTTTCTCTGTAAAAGGCTGTCATTAGGGTTGGGGTGTCAAAATAGTTCTCCCCTTTTTTGGCAAGGGTTTCCCTAACTAAGGCTTCAGCACTTTTTGGTGCACTAATATTTATTTCGGAAAGTTCTGTTACAGAAACGCTTAAATATATTTTTATTTTTTTTTCTTTGAATTGGGATAGGGGAATAAGCTTTGTTTTGTATCCTAGAAATGAAATAGAAACATTGGAGCCTTTCTTTTCTTTTGGTATTTTTAGAGAAAATTGACCTTCGGTATTGGTAACTGTAGTTATGTTAGATTCTTGTATAGCTAAAGTTGCGAAGATTAATGGTTTTTTAGAAGTTTCATCTAAAACTTCTCCTCTATACTCAATAAAATCAACTTTTTGTTCTTGAAAAGCTAATACGTTAAAAGAGCTAAGTACAGTAAATAATGTAAGGATTAACGCTAATTTAAATTTGTGTTTCTTGGTAATATTCACAGCTAAAGGTTTCATTGTACATAAATTAGTAAGCAATAGTTGAAAAGTTAAAGCATGCTTGTGGTTTACTTACTAAGTTAATGATTTTTAGATGGATGAGTGTTAAAATTTATCAAAAAAGATAATGTAGAGTGTCTTGGTGTTTTTTGAAAATAGTCTATTTGTTTTTCTTTCTCTAAAAAGAATCATCATGTGTTTTTGCGGAAGCAGAAACTAGACGATTTATTTCTTTAAGTTCTGCGGGAGAAATATCTCTCCATTGCCCAACAGGAATGTCTAATGAAATATTCATAATCCGTGTTCTTTTTAGCTTTTTAACATCGTAGCCAAGGTACTCGCACATACGTCTAATTTGACGATTTAGACCTTGTGTTAGTATAATTTTAAACTGATATTTACTTATTTCCTCCACATCACATTCGCGAGTTACCGTATCTAATATTGGAACACCATTACGCATTTGCGTTAAGAAATTAGAAGTTATAGGTCTACCTACAGTTACAATATACTCTTTCTCATGGTGGTTTCTTGCTCGTAGAATTTTGTTTACAATGTCGCCATCGTTAGTTAAGAAAATTAGGCCTTCACTGGGTTTATCTAATCTTCCAATAGGGAAAATTCTCTTAGGGTAATTTATGTATTCAATTATATTATCTTTCTCTACATTGGTGTCTGTAGTGCAAACAATTCCTATAGGCTTGTTAAAAGCAATATAAACTGGTTTTTCTTTTGGTTCAGAAATGAGTTCTCCGTCTACTTTTACTTCATCTCCTTCGGTGATTTTTGTTCCCATCTCAGGAATTTTCCCGTTTATGGTAACTCTTCCTTGATCGATTAATTTATCGGCAGCCCTTCTAGAGCAAAAACCAACTTCACTTAAATACTTATTTATACGTGTTTTTTTAGGCTCTGTCATGTATTACTAAAGTAAAGAATTTTAAAATAAATTTATATCGGTGCGCGAATATCGGAATCTTATATAAATTGAGTTTTATAAATCAGCTTTTTCTTTTTTTGTAGAATCACTAACATTAATGAAAGAGGTGTTGGTGTGGTACATTGGTTTAAGGAAAACTAGCTTGTGTATATCTCTCCTCTGTGTGGCTTTAAAGCATCTCTAACAGCAATCATATTAGTTTCTTCAACTACCATATAAGCTATGCTGTGCATATCATTAATTTGTGTAAAACCTGTATTGTTTAGCTCTATACCTTCTATGGTAATATATTCTTTTAGGTGAATTTCATGATGCTCCGCAGTTTTATAAGCTGCAGGCCCTCGAAAATCCCAAATTAATTTTATTTTTTTATTTGCCATATACACTTAGAATTGGTTTTGTGTTTTCTAAAGCGCCTAAAGTAGTAATTCTAATTAGATGTCCCCAAAATTGTGTTAAGGAAAGCTGTTAATTCTTGCTAAACGTTATCTTATTACTATTTTTGCAAAATGTTTGTATTAAAGAAAAATCTAAGATTACTTAAAAAGGTTTGCTTTTTAGCGGTATTTCTGTTCATTTTTATTTCTTGTGGATCCTATCTTAATAAAGAAGAAGAAGGAAACCCATTGGCTAGAGTTGGTAAGTCCTATTTATATATAGATGCAGTTGCTCCTTTTTTAGGAGAAGGAATATCTTCCACTGATAGTGCTGCAATTATTACGAATTACATAAATAATTGGGCGTCCAAACAATTATTGTTATCCAAAGCAAAGATTAATCTATCCGAAGAAAAACTTACAGAATACGATACTCTTGTTTCTAACTATAGAACGGATTTATATACTAGAGCTTATAAAGAAGCATTAGTACAACAGGGGAGCGATTCTGTAGTGAGTGAGGCGCAATTACAAGATTTTTATGAGCGAGAGAAGGATAATTTTAAATTAAAAGAAAGAATTGTAAGACTTCGTTTTGTAGAGATACCAAAGCAATTTTTAAATAAAAAGGCGATAATTGAGAGTCTTAAAAGCTTTGATGGAGAGGATATAAAATTTTTGGATTCTATATCAGTACAATTTAGAAAGCTAAATTTTAATGATTCTATTTGGGTTTCCTCTTCGCGAGTAATACAAGAAATAGCTCCTTTAACAATTGAGAATCAGGATAGATACTTAAAAAAATCACAATTTTTTGAATTGGAGGATTCATTAGGGGTATATTTGGGAAAAATTGCAGAGGTTAAAGAGGTAAATACTATCGCACCTCTTTCATTTGTTAAATCTAGTATAACCCAAGTATTACTTAGTCGAAGAAAACTAGACTATGTAAGAAAGTTAGAAACAGAGATAATTGATGAAGCTATTAAAGAAAAAGAATTTGAAGTTTATGTTCAAGATGAATAAGTTAGTACTACTATTAGTTTTATGTGTTTTTTCGTACACGGCTAAAGCACAAGAAACCACTCAAGAAATTCCAGACACACAAATAGAGCCACAAGAGCCGTCTATTGAAGAAACAAAGTTAACGGAAGTTGATTCGGTTGAGAACTTTGAAAAAGTGAAATTAGATGGAATCTCTGCTGTTGTAGGTGATTATGTGATATTAGAATCTGATATCGAAAAAACGCTAATAGATTTAAAGAGTCAAGGAGCATCTACACAAGATATTACAAAATGTAGTCTTCTGGGGAAATTAATGGAAGATCGTTTGTATGCACACCAGGCTGTTCAGGATAGTATTTTAGTATCTGATGATGAGGTGAATGCAACAGGGGACAGACAATTACAGTCCTTGGTTCAGCAGATTGGATCTATGGAAAAGGTTTTAAAGTACTATAAAAAGGAAAGTGAAGCTAATTTTAGAGAAGAGCTATATAAAATTAATAAACTACGTATGCTTTCTGAGAAGATGCAAAATAGTATTGTATCTGGAATAGAAATTACACCAGAAGAAGTAAGGCAATTTTTTAATAAAATTCCAGAGGACGAAAGGCCTGTTTTTGGAGCAGAAATGGAAATAGCACAAATAGTAAAATCTCCAAAGCCTTCAGAGGAAGAAAAACAGAAAGTTATAGATAAGTTAAACGGAATAAAGGCAGATGTAGAGGATAATGATGCTAGTTTTAATGTAAAGGCAATTCTTTATTCTCAAGACCCAGGTTCTAAATCTAAAGGAGGATTTTACAGTATCACCAAGGAAACAGGTTTTGATAAAACATTTAAGGATGTAGCTTTTAGTTTGCAAGAAGGAGAAGTGTCAGAGCCTTTTGAAACACAATTTGGGTATCATATTATTTTTATTGAAAAAATTAGAGGACAAGAGTTAGATTTAAGACATATACTAATTCAGCCAGAAATATCAGATAAAGCTTTAGAAGAGGCAAAATCAGAGTTAGATAGTATTCGTACTAAAATAAATAATGGAAAATTTACATTTGCAGAAGCAGCTCTTAATTTTTCAGATGAAAAAGAAACAAAATTTGATGGTGGCTTATTAAGGAACCCTACCAATTTTGATTCTCGCTTTGAGCTTACTAAAATGGACCCTTCTTTATATAATCAAGTGCGTAATTTAAAAGATAATGAAATATCTTTTCCTATAGTAGAAGAGGACCAACGTGGAGGGCCTCCAAAATATAAGATTTTAAAGGTAACGAATAGGTATGATGAACATGTAGCAGATTTTGCTAAGGATTATATTAAAATTCAAAAATTAGCACTTACCGAGAAGCAGTTTGGAGCAATAAAAGAATGGATGGCAGAGCACATAAAAGATACTTATATCAGTGTTAATGATTCTAAAAAAGACTGTGATTTTTCCAATAATTGGGTAAAAGAATAATTGCATGTCAGATGTTACTGCGATACAGAATCTCGTAAATAAACATAAATCTTTAAAGAAAGAGATAGGTAAAATAATAATTGGTCAGGAAGAGGTTATCGACCAAATTTTACTGTCTATTTATACAGGAGGGCATTCTTTACTTATAGGGGTTCCTGGTTTAGCAAAAACCTTAATGGTGAATACCATAGCCCAGACTTTAGGATTAAATTTTAAACGTATTCAGTTTACACCAGATTTAATGCCAAGCGATATATTAGGAAGCGAGGTTTTAGATCAAAACAGAAACTTTAAATTTATTAAAGGTCCTATTTTTTCTAATATTATTTTAGCGGATGAGATAAATAGAACACCGCCAAAAACCCAAGCCGCATTATTAGAGGCAATGCAAGAAAGAGCAGTTACTATTGCAGGCGTGCAACATAAGTTAGATTTGCCGTATTTTGTATTGGCTACACAGAACCCAATTGAACAAGAAGGTACCTACCCTTTACCAGAAGCACAATTAGATCGCTTTATGTTTGCTATAGAGTTAAAGTACCCTTCTGTCGAAGAAGAAGTGCAGGTAGTAAAGAGTACAACTTCAGATAATTCAGTTACGGTTAATGCATTGTTTAATGCAAAGGAGATAATGGAGGTGCAACACTTAGTTCGTAGAATCCCTGTGCCAGATAATGTGGTAGAATATGCGGTGAAACTAGTAAGTAGTACAAGACCTAATATAGAAGGAGCTTCAGATTATGTACAACAATATTTAGATTGGGGAGCAGGGCCTAGAGCATCTCAAAATCTTGTTTTGGCGGCGAAAGCGCACGCCGCAATTAATGGGAAATTTTCACCAGACATAGAAAATGTCAAGGCTGTTTCTATGGGGATTTTAAGACATAGAATTATAAAAAACTACAAAGCTGAAGCCGAAAATATCTCAGAAGAAGACATTATTAAGCAATTATGGTAGTTTTTATACCTTGATTCAAACGTTTTCGCTGCATTATTATTAAAATTTGACTCAAATAATTTGAGATTCTCTTTTTCGTACTATTTATTTAGCTATTTCCTTAAATTCCAACTAAACACAATGAAATTTTTTCATAAAGGTTAGGGATTTTAGTAATTTTGTGAGATTCCAACAACTTAATCAACTAGATATTCTATTATATGAACACTTATAAAGATTACATCAAGCAGATCCAAGAACGAAAAGGTCAGGGGCTTCATCCACAGCCAATTGATAGTGCCGAATTATTAAGCGAAATCATTGAGCAGATTAAAGATTTAAGTAGTGAGTATAGAGAAGACTCTCTTAACTTTTTTATTTACAATGTTTTACCTGGAACTACGAGTGCTGCTAGTGTAAAATCTAAGTTTTTAAAAGAGATTATTCTTGGAGAATCGGTAGTGAAAGAAATTACTTCGGATTTTGCTTTCGAGCAATTATCACACATGAAGGGAGGACCTTCTGTAGAGGTATTACTAGATTTAGCTTTAGGGGATGATGCTTCTAATGCGAAACAAGCTGCAGATGTTTTAAAGACACAAGTTTTTCTTTACGAGGCGGACACATATCGTTTAGAAGAAGCATTCAAAAGCGGCAACAAGATAGCTAAAGGAATTATAGAGAGTTATGCACAAGCAGAATTTTTTACTAAGTTACCTGATGTAGAAGAGGAAATAGAAGTAGTAACGTTCATCGTTGGTGTAGGAGATATTTCTACAGATTTACTTTCTCCAGGAGGTGATGCTCACTCTAGATCAGACCGTGAGCTACATGGTAAATGTATGTTTGAGCACAACAAGGAGCAACAAAATGCTCTTCTTGCACTACAAAAGCAGCACCCTGATAAGAGGGTAATGTTAATTGCAGAAAAAGGTACAATGGGCGTAGGTTCATCAAGAATGTCGGGAGTTAACAATGTGGCTTTATGGACGGGTATAAAAGCGAGTCCATATGTTCCATTTATTAATATTGCTCCAATTATTGCAGGTACAAATGGTATTTCCCCAATTTTCCTTACAACAGTAGGTGTTACTGGTGGTATTGGTATTGACCTTAAAAATTGGGTAAAAAAGACAGATGCAGAAGGTATAACTTTAAGAGATGCAGATGGAGATGTTGTTTTAGAGGAAACATACTCTGTTGCTACAGGTACGGTTCTTACAATTAATACAAAAGAAAAGAAACTTTATAAAGGTGATCAGGAGCTTATTGATATCTCTCCAGCGTTAACACCACAAAAAGTTGAATTTATAAAAGCAGGTGGGTCATACGCTATCGTATTTGGAAAAAAACTTCAAACATTTGCATCGAAAGCGCTAGGTGTCCCTGTTACTCCTGTATTTGCTACATCAAAAGAGATTTCTCATGAAGGGCAAGGTCTTACAGCAGTAGAAAAAATATTTAATAAGAATGCCGTTGGAACGACTCCAGGAAAAGTATTACATGCTGGTTCGGATGTTCGTGTAGAGGTAAATATTGTAGGTTCACAAGATACAACTGGCCTTATGACTTCTCAAGAATTGGAGATGATGGCAGCTACAGTCATTTCTCCAATTGTTGATGGAGCATACCAATCGGGTTGTCATACTGCTTCAGTATGGGATAATAAGTCTAAAGCAAACATACCTAGACTTATGAAGTTTATGAACGATTTTGGTCTTATTACTGCTCGTGACCCAGAGCATAAGTACAAACCGATGACCGATGTAATTCATAAAGTTTTAAATGATATTACTATTGACGATTGGGCAATAATCATTGGAGGAGATTCACATACAAGGATGTCTAAAGGTGTTGCTTTTGGTGCAGATTCAGGAACAGTAGCCCTGGCTCTTGCTACTGGAGAAGCTTCAATGCCGATTCCTGAATCCGTAAAAGTTACTTTCAAAGGGGAAATGAAGTCTTATATGGATTTCCGTGATGTGGTTCATGCTACCCAATCTCAAATGCTTACTCAGTTTGGTGGGGATAACGTCTTCCAAGGTAAAATTATCGAGGTTCACATAGGAACACTTACTGCTGATCAGGCATTCACATTTACTGACTGGACAGCAGAGATGAAAGCTAAAGCTTCTATCTGTATTTCTGAAGATGATACATTAATTGAATCTTTAGAAATTGCGAAGGGGCGAATCCAGATTATGATCGATAAAGGGATGGACAATAAGCTCCAAGTTCTTAAAGGGTTGATTGCAATCGCTGATAAGAGAATTGATGAAATTAAATCAGGAGAGAAACCAGCTCTAACTCCAGACGCAAATGCTAAGTATTTTGCTGAAGTTGTTATTGATTTAGATATCATTGCAGAGCCAATGATTGCTGATCCAGATGTGAACAACGATGATGTTTCTAAACGTTATACTCATGATACAATTAGACCTCTTTCTTTCTATGGAGGAACTAAAAAAGTAGACCTTGGTTTTGTTGGATCCTGTATGGTTCATAAAGGAGATATGAAGATTTTAGCTCAAATGCTTAAAAATATTGATGAACAAAAAGGTAAAGTGGAGTTTAGAGCACCACTAGTAGTAGCGCCACCTACATACAATATAGTGGATGAATTGAAGGCTGAAGGCGACTGGGATATTTTACAAAAATACTCTGGTTTCGAATTTGATGATAATGCACCTAAAGCTGCAGCACGTACTGGATATGAAAATATTTTATATTTAGAACGTCCAGGCTGTAACTTATGTATGGGTAACCAAGAAAAAGCAGCGCCAGGTGATACTGTAATGGCTACTTCTACGCGTTTATTTCAAGGAAGAGTTGTTAAAGATTCTAGTGAGAAAAAAGGAGAGTCATTACTATCTTCTACGCCAGTAGTAGTTCTTTCTACAATTCTTGGTAGAACTCCAACAATACAGGAGTATGTAGCAGCTGTAAAAGGTATTAACTTAACCAAATTTAAACCATCGCATAAGCTTTTAGTTAAATAATTATTAAGATTATTTTTATAATATATTTAAAGCCTGGTTATAGACTCGGGCTTTTTTTATGTCATATATTAAGTATTATTTTTCTTCTTTAATTTATTCATATTTTTTCTAGTCTTGAAAAAGCATTAAAACGAATGTTGGTTGAAGTTGTCTAAAAATATATTTTGTAGGGCTTATTAATTGATAAGCATTTTAAATTTACGCTAAAACTGAAAAGTAAAATAGGTTCTTTTGTTTTTATAGGGAGGATGAATGGACTAAATTCTAAATCTATTTTTACAATTTCTTCTTTCCGAACAACGACTCTTATTGTATCATTTTTAAAAGCTTTCAGGGTAAGAAATTCTTTTTATAATCCTTCTATAATTTTGTATATTGTAGTACTTATAAAATTGAATAAAAAAATATAAATCTTATGGCATTTGATATTGATATGATTAGAGGTGTGTATTCCAGCATGGCAGAAAGAGTAGATGCTGCAAGAAATGTTGTTGGGAAGCCTTTGACTTTAGCAGAAAAGATTTTATACTCTCATCTATGGGATGGAAATGCAGATAAGGCATTTGTAAGAGGAAAAGACTATGTAGATTTTGCTCCTGACCGTATTGCATGTCAAGATGCAACAGCACAAATGGCATTATTACAATTTATGCAAGCTGGTAAATCTAAAGTTGCAGTGCCTACAACGGTACATTGTGATCATTTAATTCAAGCAAAAAGTGGTGCAGCAGTAGATTTAAAATCGGCTAACACTACTAGTGCTGAGGTTTTTAATTTTTTAGAGTCTGTTTCTAATAAATACGGTATAGGTTTCTGGAAACCAGGAGCAGGTATTATTCACCAAGTAGTATTAGAAAATTATGCATTCCCTGGTGGAATGATGATTGGTACCGATTCTCATACGGTAAACGCTGGTGGTTTAGGCATGCTTGCTATTGGTGTAGGTGGTGCAGATGCTGTAGATGTTATGGCAGGTATGGCATGGGAACTTAAATTTCCAAAATTAATAGGTATTAAGTTAATAGGAACAATTTCTGGTTGGACTGCACCTAAAGATGTTATATTAAAAGTCGCAGAAATTTTAACCGCAAAAGGAGGAACAGGAGCAATTGTAGAATATTTTGGTTCTGGTGCTTTATCTTTGTCATGTACAGGTAAAGGAACTATTTGTAATATGGGTGCTGAAATAGGAGCAACGACTTCTACTTTTGGTTATGATGATTCTATGGAGCGCTATTTAAGAGCTACAGATAGAGCAGATATTGCTGATGCAGCAAATGAAGTTAAAGAATATTTAACTGGTGATGCTGAGGTTTATGAAAATCCAGAAAAATATTTTGATGAGGTTATTGAAATTAACTTATCAGAATTAACACCTTTATTAAACGGTCCTTTTACACCGGATTTATCAACTAAAGTTGGTGCAGATATGACGGAAAAGGCAACAAAAAATGAATGGCCTTTAGTTGTAGAATGGGGGTTAATTGGTTCTTGTACAAATTCTTCTTATGAAGATTTATCTAGAGCGTCTTCAATTGCACAACAAGCTATTGATAAAGGAATAAAAATGAAAGCAGAATTAGGGATTAATCCTGGTTCTGAGCAAGTTCGCTTTACTGCGGACAGAGATGGGATTTTAGAGGTTTTCGAAAACTTAAACGCTAAAATATTCACCAATGCCTGTGGGCCATGTATTGGTCAATGGGCAAGATATAGTGATCCAAAGAATGCACCGAAAAACAGTATTGTACATTCTTTTAATAGAAACTTTGCAAAACGTGCTGATGGTAATCCAAATACACACGCCTTTGTAGCTTCGCCTGAAATTACAGCAGCTATAGCTATTGCAGGTAGATTAGATTTTAATCCTATGACGGATAAACTAATCAATGAAAAAGGTGAAGAAGTAATGTTTGATGAACCAACAGGGTGGGAATTACCTCCAAAAGGATTTGAAGTAGAAGATGCAGGATATTTAGCTCCAGGTGAAGATGGTTCTGGTGTTATTGTTAAAGTTGCTGAGGATTCTGAAAGATTACAATTATTAGTGCCATTTGCCCCTATAAAAGACGAAAGTTTAATGGGTGTTAAATTGTTAATCAAGGCTTTTGGAAAATGTACTACAGACCATATTTCTATGGCAGGGCCTTGGTTGCGTTTCCGTGGCCATTTAGATAATATATCGAACAACTGTTTAATCGGTGCTGTTAATGCTTTTGGTCACAAGACTAATTTTGTTAAAAACCAATTAACGGGTGATTTTGGTGGTGTGCCTGATACAGCACGTGCTTATAAAGCAGCCGGAATAAAAACTATTGTTGTGGGTGATCATAACTACGGAGAAGGTTCTTCTAGAGAGCACGCAGCAATGGAGCCTCGTCATTTAGGTGTTGCTGCGGTATTAGTAAAATCTTTTGCTCGTATACATGAGACCAACCTTAAGAAGCAAGGTATGCTTGGGTTAACATTTTCTAATGAAGCAGATTATGATTTAATTAAAGAAGACGATACTTTTAATTTTATTGATATTTCAGAGTTTGCTCCAGGTAAGCAATTAACAATTGAAGTTGTTCATGCAGACGGAAGTAAGGATGTTATTGCCGTTAACCATACATATAACGATGCACAAATTGAATGGTATAAAGAAGGTTCTGCTTTAAATGTAATTAAAAAAGAAAATGCTAGTTAATTACTAGCTTTAAATATTTAGTAAAAACTCCTGAATTTTATCAGGAGTTTTTTAGTTTTGGTAGACTCTTTTAAAAATGTTTATGACTAAAAAAACAGTAATTAATGTATTGCTAATTGCACTTGTAGTTTCATTTTTTGTTACTCCAATAGGCTATTACGGAAAAGTTTGGCTAAATAGGTTATTGGCGCAAACTCCAGAAATAATTCTACCTGAGAATAGAGAACGAATTGCTAATTACGATTGGCAATTAAAAAATTCGAAATGGGATTATATTAATTTTGATAAATCTAAAGGCAATGTTGTTTTTATAAATTTTTGGGCTTCATGGCGGTTGCCTTGTGCTGCAGAGTTACAAGAGATTCAAGAAGTATATAATACATATAAAGGAGAAGTAGATTTTTATATAATAACAGATGAAGAAAGGCCTCCTGTTGAAGAGTTTATGATTAAAAATAAATTTACATTCCCTGTTACGTATTTAATTATTGGAGAAAAAGCCCCTTTAGATATTTTAGAGCCACCAGCATCTTATATTTTAAGTAAAAAAGGAGAAATACTAGTTAAAGAGGAGAGTATTGCTGATTGGGATAATACTACTATATCTAATTTATTAGATATAGTAATTAAAGAGTAGAATGAGAATAGATAAAAAACATATTGGTAATATTCTGTTTGTTGTTTTTATTGTTGTGTTGCTATTTACTCCATTAGGTTTTCAGATTAAAGTACATGTTAATAGGTTAATTTCTTTTAGCCCAAGCGTAGTAGAAAAACCGAATCAAAAACGTGTTGCAGATTATAATTGGGATTTACATAGCTCTGAGAATACTAATTTTAATTTAAATACAGCTAAAGGAAAGGTCGTGTTTATTAATATGTGGGCAACATGGTGTCCATCTTGTGTTGCAGAGATGCCAAGTATTCAGAAGTTGTACTCTTCATTTGGAAGCGAGGTAATATTTTTATGTATCGCACAGGATGACCACGATAAGGTAGAAGCTTATATGAAAAAAAATAAGTTTACTTTTCCTGTTTATTATCAGAAATCTAAAAGTCCAAAGGAGCTTGAATCGGATAGAATTCCGACAACCTTTATTTTGGACAAGGAAGGTAATATTGTAGTAGAAAAAACAGGAGCTGCAGATTGGAATAGTACTACTACGATAGATTTGTTACATAGTTTATACAACAATAGATAGCAGAAGAGTAAAAGAAAATACCCTTTTAGTTTTAGAATTTAAAAGGGAAGTAGTGTCATATTTTCTATCTATAGGTGTTATTTAACTATTACTATTTAAACTAAGTATGTAATTGCTAGGTGTAACTCCTTTAATAGATTTAAACTTTCGATTGAAATTAGAAATGGATTTAAACCCAGAAGCAAAGGATATTTCGCTTATAGATTTTCCTTTAGGCGAGTTTAGAAGCTGACATGCATGCTCCACTCTGAGTTCTATTAAAAATTGAAAAAAAGTTTTGTTGGTACGTTGCTTAAAGAAACGGCAAAATGAATTAGGTGTCATGTATGCTAAATGGGCAATATGTTCCAAGCTAATTTCATTTTGAAAATTATCTAATACAAATGTATATACTAATTGCATGCGATTACCTTCGTTGTTAGATATTTCTTTGGGGTATACAAAATGGGTAAGTGTTTTTGTTTTACACTTACGTAGTTTTTTTAGTAATTTAAAGAAGGTTAAGAATCTATCAAATGGATTAGCTTTTGGTAGAGATAAAATAAGTTTATTTATAGAAGATATTTTTGATATAGGAGAAAACCCTTTGTCCGATTGTTCAAAGAAAGAGCGAATTTCTTTCATCTCAGGAATGAGGAAGAATTGTTTCCCAAAAGAATTTTTGGTAAAAAATATCGAAATCATAGCTACTTTAGAAAGGCTTTTATTTGTATTTTGAAATAAATGAGGGCATTGGCTTCCTATGATAAATATATCTCCATTGGTAAATGGATGAATACTATCTGCTATTATCAATTTGCCCTTTCCTTGAATAATAAGACTAATTTGAATTTCTTCATGTTGATGTAATTTATCATAAAAAGAAGAACCCTCATCAACCTGTATAATTAAATTCTTTTTCTTGGGTTTTGGAATCTTAAATGGGTAAATTTTCATTAAAGCGTTGCGTTAATATTAGCTAAATATCTTTAGGATATCTGTAAACAAGGTAATATAGTCTAAATATAGGATAATTTTTGATTACTTGTTGTTTTCAAAAGTAAATACCTTTGTAGTCTAAACTTCATAATTATTTATAATGAGCATAGAATGGAAAGGCGTAATGCCAGCAGTAACAACACAATTTAAGTCTAATGATGAGTTGGATTTAGAATTATTTAAAATAAACTTAAAGGCCCAATTAGATGCAGGAGTGCATGGTATTGTTTTGGGAGGTACTTTAGGAGAAGCAAGTACTTTATCTGATGAAGAAAGAAGTATTCTTACTAAAGAAACAGTAGCATTTGTGAACGGAAAAGTTCCTGTTCTTATGAATATCGCTGAGCAAACTACTAAAGCAGCAATTGCTTTGGCACATACAGCAGAGCAAGATGGTGCAAAGGGTTTAATGATGTTGCCACCTATGCGTTATAAAGCTAATGATGCGGAGGTTGTAGCTTACTTTAAAGCAGTTGCAAATAGCACATCATTACCAATTATGATTTATAATAACCCTGTAGATTATAAAATAGAGGTTACTTTAGATATGTTTGCTGAGTTATTAGATGCTTGTCCAAATATACAGGCTGTAAAAGAGTCAACCAGAGACACAACTAATATAACACGAATAAAAAGAAGATTTGGTGATCGTTTAGCTATTATGGTAGGTGTAGATACTTTGGCTGTTGAAAGCTTGCTTATTGGAGCAGATGGCTGGGTAGCTGGTTTAGTAGATGCATTTCCTGCCGAAACTGTAGCTATTTACGAATTACTAAAAGTAGGGAGAATCAAAGAAGCTTTAGAAATTTACAGATGGTTTTTACCTGTATTAGAATTAGACATTAATCCGCAACTGGTACAGAATATTAAATTAGCGTCTGTATATACTAAAATTGGTTCTGAGAATGTAAGAGCTCCTAGATTACCTTTAGTAGGGGAAGAAAGAGAAAGAGTTATACAGGTAATAGAAGAAGCAATGGCTACAAGGCCACAATTGCCAGATTATAAGAATTTAAATAATTAATGAAATAATTTTAATTCATTAATTATTATAAAAAAGAAGCACCATAAGGTAAAAGTTAAAGGAGTGTTTTTTATTTTTGGAAATAAACTAAAGTTGTATTGAAAATGATATCGGGAGCTAATTATATAGGAAGTAAAGAATCGAAAGAAGGAAATATAGCGTATAAAACGTTTAATCCAAAATTAAATTTGGAAACAGATTGGACGTTTTATGAAGCAAATAAAGAGGAGGTAAATGAAGCTGTCTCCTTAGCTTCTGATGCATTTAAAACGTATAAGAATTTTTCAGGAATAAAAAAGGCTGAGTTTTTAAGAGCTATAGCTAAAGAGATAGAACTCCTAGGAAGTACTCTTATAGAAACTTATATGGCAGAATCTGGCTTGCCAGAAGGACGAGCAATAGGTGAAAGAGGCCGTACTATTGGGCAGTTACTTGCATTTGCACAACTTTTAGAAGATGGTTCGTGGGTAGAAGCATCTATTGACACTAGTCAGCCAGATAGAGCGCCTATGCCTAAGGTCGATTTACGTAAAATGTTTAGTCCTATTGGGCCAATAGTTGTTTTCGGAGCTAGTAACTTTCCTTTGGCTTTTTCAACTGCAGGAGGCGATACAGCAAGTGCACTAGCATCTGGTTGTCCCGTGATAGTAAAGAGCCATCCTATGCATGCCGGTACTAGCGAACTTGTTGCTTCAGCAGTCTTAAAAGCAGCAAGTTTAACGGGGATGCCAAACGGAGTGTTTTCTAATTTAAACAGCAAAGGCTTTGATGTTGGTAGGCAATTAGTTCTTCATCCAATGGTTAAAGGGGTCGGTTTTACAGGAAGTATAAAAGGAGGTACAGCATTGAGTAAAATGGCTAATGAACGCGAGGAGCCAATTCCAGTTTTTGCGGAAATGGGAAGTGTAAATCCTGTAGTTATTTTACCATCAGCCATAGAGAATGAAAATGATAAATGGGCTAATGTATATGCTAACTCAATTACAATGGGATCAGGACAATTTTGTACTAATCCAGGGTTAATCCTAGGTGTAAAAGGAGACTCTCTAAATAGTTTTATAGATGCTTTAGGGAGAGAGGTGTCAAAAGTGGAGCCAAGTTGTATGCTTCATCCTAATATTTATAATGCTTTTGAAAGCGGAAAAAACGAGTTGTCAGCACAAAAAAATGTGGATGTTGTAGCAAGTTATTCTGAAAATGCTACTGTCAATTTTGGTGCAGCAAAAGTTCTAAGAGTATTGGGAGCAGAGTTTTTTAAAAACTCCACTTTGCATAGAGAAGTTTTTGGTCCGTTTTCGATTGTAGTAGAATGTAAAGATTATTTAGAACTAGAGAATATTCTAAAACAATTAGAGGGACAATTGACAGGAACAATTTTGGGTAATGCTCAGGAACTTAAGGATTTTGGGTCTATCGTTGAAGCACTAAAAAATAGAGTTGGAAGAATTATTTTTAATGGAGCCCCAACTGGGGTAGAGGTTTGTTCTTCCATGCAGCACGGTGGTCCTTTTCCAGCAACAACAGATAGTCGATTTACATCCGTAGGGGTTAGATCTATTGAAAGATGGGTAAGACCAGTTGCATATCAAAATTGGCCAAATGATTTATTACCTCAGGAGCTGCAAAACGAAAATCCATTACAAATTTTTAGATATGTTGATGGTAATTTTTCAAATAAAAATATAGGATAAATATAATTAGTTAAGATATGTCTAAAAGTACTTTTGTTTGTATCGATGCTCATACGTGTGGTAATCCTGTTAGAGTTATAAAAAGTGGAGGTCCTAATTTAATAGGGGCCTCTATGAGTGAAAAGAGACAGCATTTTTTAAAAGAATATGACTGGATCCGAAAAGGATTAATGTACGAACCAAGAGGTCATGATATGATGAGTGGTAGTATATTATACCCTCCGCATAACCCTGAAAATGATTTTGCAATATTATTTATAGAAACATCTGGCTGTTTGCCAATGTGTGGTCATGGTACCATTGGTACCATTACCATTGCTATTGAAGAAGGTTTAATTACGCCGAAAATTCCAGGTAAAATCAGAATGGAGGCGCCAGCAGGTCTTGTTAATATTGAGTATAAAAAAACAGGTAAAAAGGTAGAGTGGGTTAAACTAACAAATGTTAAAAGTTATTTGGCAGCTGAAGGTTTAACTGTAGATTGCCCAGAATTAGGAGAAATTACTTTTGATGTTGCCTACGGTGGAAATTATTATGCTATTGTAGATCCCCAAAAGAATTATTCTGGGATTCATAATTTTACAGCAAGTAAAATTATACAGTATTCTCAAGTTGTAAGAGAACGAATCAATGCAAAATATCAGGATAAATTTATACATCCAGATAATAGTACAATAAAAGATGTTACACATTTACTATGGACAGGGAACCCGATAGCCGATACATCTTCGGGAAGAAATGCTGTGTTTTATGGAGATAAGGCTATTGATAGGAGCCCATGCGGAACAGGTACATCAGCAAGATTAGCTCAATTGCATGCTAAAGGAGAACTTAAAAAAGGAGAAAAATATATTCACGAAAGTTATATTGGTAGTACTTTTATTGGTTGTGTAGAAGAAGAAACTACATTGCACGGAAAAACGGCTATTATTCCTAGTATTCAAGGTTGGGCTAAAATATTTGGACATAATACTATTACGATAGATGACCAAGATGACCCATACGCATTTGGATTTCAAGTGATTTAGATATGAGTAAAAATATAATTATTATTGGAGGGGGAATTATTGGGTTATGTTCTGCTTATTATTTGCAAAAAGAAGGACATAAAGTTAC
The DNA here is from genome assembly GCF_016744255.1 of Maribacter sp. Taxonomy (GTDB): domain Bacteria; phylum Bacteroidota; class Bacteroidia; order Flavobacteriales; family Flavobacteriaceae; genus Maribacter_B. Next base: position 8,751 of record NZ_JADGES010000010.1, on the reverse strand, counting down.
AGTAATAGATAAATCAGACATTTCAGAGGGAGCGTCATTTATAAATGCAGGATATATAACACCAAGCCATATTGTACCATTGGCTGCTCCAGGAATGATGCTTAAAGGGGTTAAATGGATGTTTAATTCTTCTAGCCCTTTTTATATGAAACCACGTTGGGATATAGACTTTTTTAAATGGTCTTGGTATTTTCATAAATCATCTACTAAAGAAAAAGTGGAGAAAGCAATCCCTGTAATAAAAGATATAAACGTATTCAGTAGAGAGCTGTTTCAAGATATTAAAAACTCTCAAGACTTAGAAGATTTTCAACTGGAGCGCAAAGGTCTTTTAATGCTTTTTAAGAGTGAAAAAGAAGGCGAGCACGAGTTGCAAATAGCAAACAAAGCAAAAGCCCTAGGTTTAGAGGTCTCAGAATTAAGCAATGCAGAGTTGCATGCTCTTGAACCAAATATAGAAATGGACGTTAAAGGAGCTATTCATTATCAATGTGATGGGCATACTACGCCTAATCAATTTATGAAGAAAATGCTCGCCTATTTAAAAGCGGTAGGCGTTTCTATAAAAAACAATGAAGAGGTTCTAGATATAAAGAAGAATGGAGATGTAATAAATGAAATAATCACCAGTAGAGGAGTTTATTTTGGAGATGAAGTAATTTTAGCTGCTGGTTCATGGAGTGGAAACTTAGCAAAAAAACTTAAGATTCAATTACCTGTTCAAGCAGGGAAAGGATATAGTATTAATGTAGAGAGGCCAACAGGAATAACTATTCCTGCAATTTTAATGGAATCTAAATTAGCTGTAACTCCAATGCAAGGATTTACGCGTTTTGCTGGTACAATGGAATTTTCAGGTATAAATTCAGATGTAAGGAAAGAAAGAGTAGAAGCTATAGCAAAGGGAGCGCATGATTTTTATCCAGGAATTGTAATTAATGAGAATGAGAAGAGCAATGTAAAAACAGGTTTGCGCCCTGTCTCTCCTGATGGATTACCATATATTGGAAGATCTAAAGAGTATAAGAATTTAATCTTTGCAACAGGACATGCAATGATGGGTTGGAGCTTGGGTCCAGCAACAGGGAAGTTAGTTTCGGAAATTATAGATAGTAAAAAAACAACGTTAGACACTACTCTTTTTGATCCAAATAGAAAATTTTAAGTTTTCTCTACAAATAAAATGGAATAAAAATAAAAGCCTTAATTATATAATAATTAAGGCTTTTTTGTGCCCACGACTAGATTCGAACTAGCACATCCTTGCGAACACTACCCCCTCAAGGTAGCGCGTCTACCAATTCCGCCACGTGGGCAATTTAAATATTGCCTCGCAAAGATAAAAAGCTAGTTCTTATCTCAAAACTTATTACCTCTTAAATGTGAGAAATTGCGTATGATCACATTTTCGTTAGACTAGGAACATGCTAAGTTTTCTTTTTCTGTTGTTTAAGTCGAAGCATCTTGTTTGGTAGCGTAATTTTTTGTGTTTAAAAGAAGAGCTATATGCCATGAAAAATATTCTTTATAATTATAACTATTTTTAGAATAGTAGCTTTGCTAAATTACTCTTATAAGAATGTTAATCGACTTTTGTTTTTTATAATATAATTTTTTTGCACTAAAATAATAAGAGGAGGATTACAAAAAGATACCAACGAGATAGAGAAATCAGCAAAATAGTCTCCTCAGAATAATACCAAAGAGTATTTTTTTAGCCAATTAAGAGTCACTCATATTCTGATTTTTGTTGTTGGTAGTATTTTTTTTAAATAGGGTAGTTCATGGGTTATTTTTAATACTTATAATTTTAACTTTCGTTTTAATAAAATTAGAAAATAAATGTTTTTATGAAAAACACTAATAAGCCAGCTGTAGTATCTAAAGAATTTTTAATTCCATTTGTGTTAATAACCTCTTTATTTGCATTGTGGGGATTTGCAAATGCAGTAACCGATCCAATGGTAAATGCATTTAAAAAAGTTTTGGAGCTTTCTAACACTAAGGCATCTTTGGTGCAAATGGCCTTCTATGGAGGGTATTTTTGTATGGCATTACCAGCAGCAATGTTCATGAGAAAGTATTCTTATAAAGTAGGAATACTAATTGGTTTGGCTTTGTTTGCGACTGGAGCTTTGTTATTCTATCCTGCAGCAATTACAGAGCAATTTGGTTTTTTCTGTTTGGGGCTATATATACTCACTTTTGGTTTGGCTTTTTTAGAAACAGCTGCAAATCCTTATGCTTTAGCCATGGGGGCAAAAGAAACAGCAACACAGCGGTTAAATTTAGCGCAAGCGTTTAATCCTGTAGGTTTAATTGCGGGAATAATAATAGCGAAGGTTTTTGTTGCAGAAAAATTACAATCGGACAATATAGCAGATTTTGCATCTTTAGATAGTGTAAAACGTGCAGCAATAAGAGCGGCAGATTTAGCAGTTATTCGGGATCCATATGTAATTCTTGGATTAGTTTTGATTGGCTTTTTTATCTTGTTTTTAATTAGTAAAATGCCGCAAAATTCTTCGGAAGATGCAATGCCAAGTATAAAAGAAACATTTAAAGTGTTATTTGCTAATAAGAAGTATGCCTTGGGAGTGCTAGCACAGATTTTGTATGTCGGGGCACAAATAATGTGTTGGACATATATTTATCAATACGTAGAAGGATTGGAGGGCTTAGGGGTTTTTACAGAAAGCTCTGTTACAATATTTGGGTATGAAACAGTTAAGGACGGTTTTTATTATCAAATTATAGCTTTTGTTTTATTTGTTATAGGAAGGGTTATAGGTACTGCATTATTAAGATACTTAAGTCCAGGTAAATTGCTAATGAACTTTGCTCTATTGGCTATATGCTTTATTTTAGGAACTATATTTCTGCAAAATATGATTGGGTTATATTGTTTGGTGGGAGTATCCTTTTGCATGTCATTAATGTTTCCTACAATTTACGGAATAGCTTTAGGAGACTTAACCGAGGAACAATCTAAAATAGGGTCAGCAGGCTTAATTATGGCAATTGTAGGAGGGGCATTAATGCCATCCTTACAAGGGATGATTATAGATGCAGGTGGTCATGCTGTTAATGATGTTACAATTTTCGGGGTTTCCGAAGTTAATTTTTCTTTCATATTGCCTTTGTTGTGTTTTCTCTATATATCCTATTATGGATGGAAAGTATATTCTAAGCTGAGTATTAATTCAGCGGAAAATTTAGACTAAAAAAGGATAAGATATACTAAAAAATATTTTTTTAATATGATTTTGGATACCTGAGAATTATCTGTAAAGAATATGTGACAGATAAAATATAAAGTTTGATAACCAAATAGTAGAGTGCAAAAATGTAGACTGAATTCTAAATAGTGTTTGTCTACATCCTAATAATTTAAATTTAGCTGTAGCCAAGTCAATTTAAATAAGGAGTTAATTTTTTTATTGAGTTATTAAAGAGGCGACATAATAATGCCGCCTCTTATGTTTATGAAGAAAACTTTATTTAGTTACAGCTGGTTCTTGTTTTTCTTTGTTTTTGCTGATTTCAAATTGATTACTTGTGTTTTTTTCGCCACCAGCTTTTAACGCCTTGCTGCCAGCAAAAAATGTCTTGTGGTCATCCCCTAGGTCAGAGCCAGCCATACGTTGGTGCTTTACACACGATACGCCTTTCCGTATTTCTTGGCGTTGAACAGCGTCTACATATGCTAGCATCCCTTTGTCTCCAAAATATCCTTCTACAAGATTATTCATATGTAATGCGGTAGTATGGTATGTTGGTAATGTAATTAAGTGATGAAATACACCTGCATGGCGAGAGGCTTCTACTTGAAAATTACGAATCATTTCATCTGCCTTGATTGCCAATTCTGTGTCATCATATTTTACATCCATCAGTTCTAATCGATTATAGGAAGATACATCTTTACCTGCTTCTTTTAAAGCATCAAATGCTTGCTGCCGGAAGTTAAGGGTCCAGTTGAAAGATGGCGAGTTATTGTACACCAATTTAGCGTTTGGTACTTCCTCTTTAACTCTATTCACCATATGTGCAATTTGGCCAACATGAGGCGTGGGAGTTTCTATCCATAGTAAGTCTGCTCCGTGCTGTAAACTTGTAATACAGTCTAGTACTACTCTGTCGATATTGGAGTTAGCTTTAAATTTATATAGCCCATTAGACATGCGCATAGGGCGAACTAATTTTCCGTTTCTTTTAAATAATACATCATTCTCGTTTACCTCATTCATAGAAACTTCTTCTGCTTCCACAAAATTCATATATTTAGAGGCTAAGTCTCCTTCTTCAAGAGATACGGGTAATTTTTGAGTTAAACCAGCGCCTTCGGAATCTGTACGAGCAACAATAATACCTTCCTCTATCCCTAATTCTAAGAAAGCATAACGCAAGGAATTTAATTTTGCTATAAAATCCTCATGAGGCACAGTTACCTTCCCATCTTGGTGGCCACATTGCTTGGCATCGGATACTTGATTCTCAATTTGAAGGGCGCAAGCACCAGCTTCTATCATCTTTTTAGCAAGTAAATAAGTTGCCTCTTCATTACCAAAACCAGCATCGATATCTGCTATAATTGGAACCACATGTGTTTCAAAATTATCAATCTCAGTCTGTATATTTTCTCCAGAATCAAGACGACGGAAAAGGTCATTTAGTTCTACCGCATCTGCTTGTCGTAAGAAAGTGTATATTTCTTCGATTAATTTAGGTACAGCAGTTTTTTCATGCATAGACTGATCGGGTAAGGGGCCTAGTTCAGAACGCAATGCTGCTACCATCCATCCAGAAAGGTACAAGTATGTTTTATCGGTAGTGCCATGGTGTTTTTTTACAGAAATCATCTTTTGTTGGGCTACAAAACCATGCCAGCAACCAAGTGATTGTGTATAATTCAAAGGGTTAGCATCATAATCAGCCATGTCTTTACGCATAATAGATGCGGTGTATTTGGCGATGTCTAATCCTGTTTTAAATCTGTTTTGAACAGCAATACGCGCTGCATTTTTAGGGTCTATAGTAGCCCAAGTATTTCCGTGTTTAGCCTTTAATTTGCGAACAACATCAATGGCCGAATTATAATTTGTCATAATAAAGAGTATTAAAAGTTTATTAATTAAGCTTGTGGTTTTTATGCTAACCTGGCAGCTTTTATAGAATCATTACATTGAAGCGTATTATTGATAGCCCAATTTGTAATTAATGATTTCGACTTTTTATGAGACAGCACGTTGGTTTTTTTAAACTCATTGTGCAGCAGCGTATTGTTGATGGACCAATTTGTAGCTAATCTTTTATTTTTCTCTGGAGATTTCATAATTTTGCTTTACGTTATTATTTATTAATAATTTGAATCCCGTAATAGATGTTGCTGCATCTGCGGGGTTCTTTTTTTAAATGTATTTGTATGCTGGGATGGTTAAGAATTCTTCAAAATCATTAGACAATACTAATTCTTTAAATAAATCAAAAGCCCTTTTAAATTGTGTGTTTTTAATCTTTTCTGGAGTCATTTTAGTGCTGATTTTTTCTACTTCTTCGTCAAATATTTTGGTAAATAATTCTCTATTAAATTTTCTGCCATCTTCAAGAATAACCTCTTTATTAAGCCAATGCCAAATTTGTGTTCTTGAGATTTCCGCGGTTGCCGCGTCTTCCATTAAATTGTATAAGGCAACAGCACCATTACCTTGAAGCCAAGATTCTAAATAAAGAACCCCTACATTTATGTTTTTACGAACTCCTGCTTCGGTAACTGTTCCTTTGGGAAGTTCTACTAAATCTTCAGAAGAAATAGATACATCATCCCTCGTAATATGTAATTGATTAGGGGTTGGCATATGTTTGTTAAACTCATTCATAGCAATTTCTACAAGAGCAGGGTGTGCAACCCAAGTGCCATCATGGCCGTTTTTAACCTCTCGCTCTTTGTCTAGCCTAACTTTTTCCATAGCAGTGGCATTGGCAGAGGTGTCGTTTTTTATCGGAATTTGAGCCGCCATTCCTCCAATAGCATGAATACCTCTTTTGTGGCAACGTTGAATAACTAGTTTGGAGTATGCATCCATAAAAGGAGAAGTCATTGTTACTTGGTCTCGGTTAGGAACCACAAAATCAGGGTGATTTCTAAATTTTTTAATGTAAGAGAAAATATAATCCCAACGGCCACAATTTAAGCCTACAATGTGGTTTTTGAGTTCGTATATAATCTCATCTAGTTGGTGACTAGCAGTAATGGTTTCAACTAATACCGTAGTTTTGAATGTTCTGGATGGTACGTTAAGATATTCTTGAGCAAATTCAAAAACTTTATTCCACCAACGAGCTTCTAAATAGTGTTCCAATTTTGGAAGATAAAAGTATGGGGCGGTGTTGTTTGCCATTCTAGTTTTTGTATTATGAAAAACATAAAGCCCAAAATCAAATAAGCTTGCAGACATTTCAGAATTTCCAATAAGAATATGACGTTCATTTAAATGAAGCCCTCTAGGTCTTACCAATAACACTGCTGTTTCTTTGTTTAGTACATATGTTTTGTTCTTTTCAGTATCCAAAAAATCAATGGTTCTTTTATTGGCATCCATTAAGTTTTGTTGGCCTTCTATACAGTTAGACCATGAAGGAGCATTGCTATCTTCAAAATCTGCCATAAAAGTCTTAGCTCCAGAGTTTAGTGCGTTGATAATCATTTTACGATCTACAGGGCCTGTTATTTCTACTCTACGATCTAGTAAATCATTTGGTGTTGGTGCCGCAATCCAATCCGATTCTCTAATGTTTTCTGTTTCAATAGGGAATTCAGGAAATTTTCCCGTGTCAAATGAATCTTGTTGTAGATTTCTCCTTCTTAAGAGGTTACCCCTCTCTTCATTAAACTGTTCTTGCAATGCTGTTAAAAAGGTCATTGCTTCATCGGTTAATACCTTAGGGTAGTAATTTTTAACGTCATGGCTAAATTGCCATTTTGTGGACATTGTTTTAGTGTTGTATTCCATAACTATTTATGTTTTAGATATACAATGGTATAAAAAAGTTCTTATCAAAAAAAGCGAACGTTCGCTAAAAGTAATTATATCCACAAAAAATATGATATTCGCAAAATTTACTATCTTTGATTAAGAATTATGGAAGAAGAATACATAAAATTAATATTTGGGTTGAAGCTCAAGCAGATACGAACAGATAAAAACCTTTCTCTATTTGGGTTATCGAAACTTTCTGGCTTGTCTAAATCGTATCTAAACGAAATTGAAAAAGGAAAGAAGTATCCTAAAACGGATAAAATAGTTTTGCTTTCTGAGAAATTAGATGTGCCTTATGATCATTTTGTATCCTTAAAGCTAGATAAAAATTTGGCCCCGATAGGGGAGATATTACAATCTAAGATTCTAAAGGAGATACCAGTGGAGCTATTCGGTATTAAAGAAAGTAATTTAATAGATATTGTTGCTAATGCTCCGGCTAAGGTAAATGCGTTTATAAGTACTATTATACAAATTGCGCAGCATTATAGTTTTAGTAAAGAGAATTTTTACTTAGCTTCTGTGCGTTCTTTTCAGCAGGCGAATAATAATTTCTTTGGAGATTTAGAGGATAAGGTTTTAGCTTTCGCAGAAGCTTATCATATAGATTTAAGTACCCCTATAGATTATAAGGATTTAAAAGATATTCTTGTAGAAGAATATGGGTATACTATAAATACGACGGAACTCCGTAAGCATAAGGAATTGGGGAGTTTACGTTCCGTTTTTATTCCGAAAACAAAGGTTTTGTTATTGGCTAGCCAAATTGATGACGCACAACGTGCATTTATTTATGCAAAAGAGATAGCTTACAACTACTTAAAAATAACAGAGCGGTTGTATACATTTTCTTGGATTAAGTTTGAGAATTTTGATCAGGTGCTACATAATTTTTATGCATCTTATTTTGCAGGTGCTTTATTATTACCAAGGAAGGCAATGGTTCATGATCTTACAAATTTGTTTCAAAAGAAAACGTTCGATAAATTATTGTTGTTGCAGACTATAGATAGGTATAATGCTTCGCCTGAGTCTTTTTATCAACGACTTACTAATATTTTGCCTAATGATTTTAACGTTCAAGATTTGTTTTTTTTAAGATTCACGTATAAAAAAGGAAGTGCAAAATTTCACTTAAATAAGGAACTACATTTGTCGCACCAACATTTACCGCATGGAAATGAGACTAATGAAAAATATTGCCGCCGTTGGGCGTCCTTAAAGGTTTTAGAAGAAATAAGTAGTAGTGGCGAAGAGCATGTGCTTCAGGCACAAATTTCACATTATCCAGAAAATGATTTAGAGTATATTGTATTTTCTTCGGCCACTAAAGATCCCTTTAAGAAAGATCAATATCGTAGTATTAGTATTGGTTTGTTGGTTAATAAGCAGCTACGTAGAAAGATTAATTTTTTAAAGAACCCCAATATTACCAGACTAGACGTAGGAGTTACTTGTGAGCGATGTGAGATTGCAGATTGTAGCGTCCGTAAAGCGCCGCCAATAATCCTAGAAAAAAAAGCTCAAAATGATAGAATTGAAAGTATAGTCGAAGATTTCACTAAAAAATTCAGCTAAAGATATTTTTATTTTCTCCTTTGGGAGAATTAAATTGGATCAAGCACAAAACTTGTGTGAGAATTAGTATTATAGTTTAATCTTTGTTAAAAAGAAAATTTTGGATTTATCACTAGACCTTTTAAAATTAATA
>NZ_JADGES010000173.1 GCF_016744255.1 Maribacter sp. | reverse complement strand
TGTGGAAATGCACCCCAAAACTAAATATATTCATGTCGGTTATTTTAACATAATTTACGAAATATTTATCAATTATGAGTATTTACGGACAATCAATAATTCATTAAAAAAATTGAGACTATCATATTCCTTCAAAGAAAAAAGAAGGTGATTTTTTTCATATAGTAATTGAGAATATAATGTATTCTTATTATTCTTTAAAAAAAATAAAGATTTGTTTATTGCATTAAGCCTCTTATTAAATGCCAGGTTTTTATCCTTAGAAATATTATGATAATAAAGACTACTGTCATTTAATTCTTCTGCTGTGGAAGAATTATCCTCATATACCATATTACAGGAAAAAAACAGACTAATAAAAAATAAAATTACGCACTTTTTCAAAAACAATACTTTTGTTTAAAAGTATTCAAAAAAGGGCTATAGACCATAGTATAGCCCAAATAATATAGATTATTTTAATTAATTCTCTGGTGGTGGCGGTGGCGGAACATCTCCATCATCGCCTTCCGTTGCTTGTGTTTCGTAAAGAGTATCTGTATCCGCGATAGAATCGCTTGTGCAAGAAAATAAAAACGTATTAAAAACTAGTGCCATAACGGCTATCATTACTTTTTTCATAATATTTTGGTTTAAAATCTAGACATACCTATGGCTATCCAAATTGTTTAGATATTTTGCAATGCTTTATCGCAGTAAAAAAAATAAAGAGACGTCTCTCTTGGTTTTGAGAAGTAAAAATCTAAATGCAGTGGTGCTTAACTTACTTCTCTACTGAGTTAATAACCAACCGCATTACAGATTTCCGTAACAGCTTATTTTGTACATTTATTATGTTAGCATTTCATAACAAGAACTTGCTGATGATGCAAAGTTACTTAGGGCTTAAAGCCTCGTTTATAAGTAATTCCAAAAATTCCAAGAGTTCCTATAAATTCCAATGAAATACCAACAATACCAACCAAACCATGGAAATAAAGACTAGTGAGAGTTATCAAAAAAAGATTCTAGAAAAATATAAAAAGGAAAAAGGGGGAGAAATGAATAGCTTCTTAATGGAGCCTACTACTAGACAAATTAGAGAAGCTTGCATGTATTTATTAGAAAAAAGAAGCTCTAAGGATGACAACTATATACTAAATCGCTTTTTTCAATTTAAGAATGAAGAAAATAAATGGCGGGAAATTCAAAATTTTGATGCCAATAAATTTAGACCTATAGTTAATTTTTTAAAGAATAAGGCTAAAAAAACAAGTCCCGAGAATATAGAACTTATCAGTTGGTTAATTGATTTTAAACCGAGGCCATTACAAGAGTATTTAAAGTCTAATTTTTCGGATATAGATCAGAACGAATTTATTGAAAACAAGAAATCTATTGATTATAAGAGAGAATTAATTGGAAGTAAAAATGAAGAGATTGGCAAAGAAAATCAGAAGAAGATAAAAACTTTTATTATTTTAATTACTATTGCTTTTACAGCTGTTTTTCTTATAGTGATAGCTCCTAAAATTAAAATTTTAGGAGCTATCACTATGAAAGAAGATAATAAATGTATGACATGGGCAAAAACGCATTATGAAAAAGTTTTATGCACCAAAAAATTCAATACTAAAACAGAGCCTATAGACCCAATTAGATTGGCTAATTTTAAAAAAGTAGAAGTAAGTATGGCTACCTCATTCTTTAATGAGGATACCAACCAACCACTCCTTTGGTACTATAAAAATAAAAAAGGAGAAATTGAATATTTTACGGCACCTGGATTACATCCTGTACATGGAGAGACGTTAAAAAAAATAACCGAAACCATTATAAACAAATACGTACCAGAGCACACCTTTAAAGAAACCTCCTTTTTAAAAGAAGCAAATTAGTTTGTATAAAATATATACAGCTTTCCGTAAATCTAAGTTTTAATGAAAAATTAAGATTTTAAATTACCTAAAAAACACATGACAACTATCATGTTTTTTAAAAAAATTAATTGACAAAAGTCCTTATATCAGCATTCTACCTTTACAATATACCCTGTAAAAAACTTACTGTATTTTTAAGGTAATAAATACCCACTAGTGGGTATTGTATCCCTAATTTTTGATTTTTACTTTCGCGGTCATAAAATTTACACGCAACCGATAGTCCTAAGCATACTACTATAGAAACTATTTAATTTCTAACTAGTATTCTTAGAACAAAAGCAATAACATATTACCCTTTACTAAAAAAACTTAGATAATACTCGGGGGAACTATTACTAGGAAAACAAGTAAAGGGTTTATTTTTCTTTTCTTTGTTAAAGAATACACCTCTATTCTAATTACAAAAGTTATTTAATCTAAAAAAGACTATTTTAGTGGCCTCTTAAACAAAAGCTAATCAATCTTTTAATCGTTTATAGGACTTTGCGCCAAGAGAAAACAATCGATTACGGTATATGTTTTTTATAAAAAAAGCAACTATACCCTATCATTGTAC
>NZ_JADGES010000110.1 GCF_016744255.1 Maribacter sp. | reverse complement strand
TACTTAGTTTGATGATTTTCCTTCCCAAAGCCTTTTCTAAGAATTTGGATGTTTGTTTATTTAAGACTTGGACTTTTCCGTTATGAGTTATGAAAATTCCTTTGTTGTACGTTAAGATTAAAAGTTCATTCTCTTTGTAACGGATTAAGTCGGTAACGGCTGCGGAGGTATTGGGAAGGTCAATCACTGTTTCGAGCACTTCTCCTCTCACTTTTTTTATAACCTTATTATTTTCTACAACGAAAACTTCATTTTCAATTGTTTTTGTAAAATTAAAACGACCCTCCGCATGATAAACCTTAAAATGGTCGTCTTTCCAAACGAACATTTCTTTAGTGGTAAGAAAATAGACAGCATCCTCTGTAATGCTAATTTCCCGAATACGTTGAAAGTTATCGGTTGTTAGCTTATTTTTTAGTGAGGTAAACTGTAATTGTCCATTCGTATCTGGTTCTAAATATCCCAAGTCATTCTCTCCTCCAGCATAGATCTTATTATCTTTAGTAATTGCCAAAGACATGCAGGAGGCAAAGTTGGGAAGTGAAATGGTTCTCCAAGTAACACCATCATATTCCAAAACCCCTTCATTGTTAGCTGCGTATATAAATCCTTCTTTGCTTTGAACAATACTCCAATTTTGAGAAGCAGCATTATAGTCTGCAGGGGAATAATTTTGAATATATGGCAACCCAGTTTCCGAAATTTTTTGAGAAAATCCACAGTAAAAGAAAGGGTTGAACAAAAACAGGAGTATTAGTTCTAACCCAAAATATTTTACAAAGTATTTTTTATGTAAAACTTTATTTTTTTTCATTTTTACTTACTTTTATTGGTTGCTCTAGGTTAATAAACATAAAGAAAAGCCAACGCAATTTTTAACCTTAGAAATTGTGCTAGTAATTGCCGCCATGTTAGCGAATATAACACTGTGGAGGTTTTTGATTTAATAAACTGTATAATTTGGAGAAAACAAAGGTTCATTAGCTATTTTTTCTGTGTGAAAGGTAATTCCCTTAAGATATGCTAAAAATTAATGATTAGGATGTTGTGCTGTCGGATGGAGGAATAGCAGAGACATAATAAGAAGGAACTACTACTACTACTACTACTACTACTACTACTACTACTACTACTTATAATTGAGTAAGTTCTTGGAAATTTGTTAATTAACGAATAAGGTTTTCTGCATTCTAAAAAAAACTAAAATGTTAAATACATACAGACTTGTCTGTTTTTATTAAATGTTATTATATATTTGCCGTATGAAAAAGAAGGGAGTAAAAGAGAGAATCATTGAAACGGCATCAGATTTATTTTATAATCAAGGGTATAGCCAAACAGGAATAAATCAGATTATAGCAGAAGCAGGTGTAGCAAAGGCAAGTATGTATCAACACTTTAGATCTAAAGAAGATATTGCCGTAGAGTATTTAGTTGCAAGGCATGGAATGTGGATGGGTAAATTAAACGATTGTGTCTCTAGAAAAAGTACTTCTAAAAATAAAGTTATTGGGTGTTTCGACTATTTAATAGAATGGCTAACAGAGGTGAATTTTAGAGGATGCGGTTGGCAAAATATTATTACGGATTTACCAGAAGAGAATCATAAAATAAAAGCCCAAGCTGTGTATCATAAAAATGAATTACGCAAATGGATACATAATTTATTATTGCAAGAGGAACAGTATAAGGAAGAGGAGGTACTCGATTTAGGAGATCAAGTTTTAATTTTAATAGAAGGTGCTATTATTCTTTCTCAAATTCAAAAAGAAAGTTGGCCTATTGAGAGTGCTAAAAAAGCATGTATTAAGATATTAACTTAGAATAAGTAAGAGACAAAATTACATAAAACATATTAAAAATATACAGACTTGTCTGTATGTAAAATAAAGACTATGATTAAAATAACCCCTCCTTTTACAAAGGAAACAGCAGCAGCTAAGGTGCAAATGGCAGAAGATGCATGGAATAGTAAAAACCCAGAGAAAGTTTCTATGGCCTATACTATAGATTCACAATGGAGGAATAGAAGCGTCTTTTTTGTAGGTAGAAAAGCAATTGTAGGTTTTCTTAAAGACAAGTGGAAAAAAGAAAAAAATTACAATCTAAGAAAGTATCTCTGGTCTTTTACAGATAATAGAATTTCTGTAAGATTTGAATACGAATGGCAAGATGCAGCAAATGGTCAATGGAAAAGAACCCATGGAAATGAACATTGGGAGTTTAATGCAGAAGGATTAATGAGAGTTAGAGATATGAGCGCTAATGATATCAATATTAAAGAAACAGAACGAAAATTTAGTAATAATTAAAACATAGAAAGATGAAAAAACAAAAAGAATCTAACCATTCCTTATGGAACAGTAAACGACGGTACAGATAAGAATAGCTTATCAAAAATTAAATCATTAATACAAATAATAAATAATTATGAATACACTAAATCCTTTAACAGTAGAAGAGGCAAACGAAAATTCACAGGCAATTTTTGCAAAGCTAAAAAGTAAAATAGGAATGCTTCCAAATTTATATGCAACAATGGGCGTTTCGGACAAATTATTAGGAGGTTATTTAACCTTTGTAGATACTTTAAAAAGTGGCGAATTTTCTAATAAAGAATATGAGGCTATTGCTTTAGCTACTTCGCAGGCAAACGGTTGTATATATTGCCTTTCGGCACATACAGCAATAGGTAAAATGAACGGTTTTACCGAAGAAGAAACATTGGAGCTTAGAGCCAAAACAATTGAAGATCAAAAGTTAAACGCTCTGGTGTCATTGGTAAGTGAAATTATCGATAGTAAAGGATATCCATCCGAAAGTACAACTACCAATTTCTTTAATGCAGGTTATTCAAAAGCTGCTTTTGCAGAATTGATTGCTGCTACGGCATTAACTACAATAACAAATTACATATACCACAACGGAAGTTTTGAAATTGATTTTCCAAAAGCTCAAAGTTTATAAAAAAACCCCAATTAGATTATTATTAATCACTATAAGATAGAATTAAAATGAAAATAAATATTTTAAAATCAATATTCGGGATAGCAGCTGTAGCTGTATTGTCCATGGGGTTATTCTCCTTTGAAAACCCAGTAAACGAAGAAGCTGTAATTATTGTTAAAAAAAAGAGCTCTGCAACATTACATAAAACCGTTAAAGTTAATGGATTGAATATTTTCTATAGAGAAGCAGGTGATGTAAAAAAACCAACTATTCTGTTATTACATGGATATCCAACTTCATCTCATATGTTTCGTAATTTAATAACAGACTTGTCTGTTCATTACCATGTGCTAGCCCCTGATTATCCGGGTTTTGGGAAGAGTGATCAGCCTAAAATTAAAGATTTTGATTATACATTCGATAATATGGCAAATATTGTGGAAGGCTTTTTAAAGGAACTAAGGGTAGATAAATATAGTATTTATTTAATGGACTACGGAGCACCTATTGGGTTTAGAATAGCCACCAAATATCCAGAAAGAATAGAATCCTTGATTATACAAAACGGTAATGCCTATGATGAGGGATTAAAAGATTTTTGGATACCCATAAAAAAGTATTGGAACGATTATACCGTAGAAAATGGAAAGCCATTAGAAGGATTCCATACACTAGCAGGGTTAAAGTGGCAATACACGCATGGGGTACAAGATTCAATAAAAATTAGTCCAGATAATTGGGAAATAGACTTAAGGCATTTAACCCGTCCAGAAAATAATGAAATTCAATTGGCCATGTTCTATAGTTACAGAACCAATGTTCCTCTTTATCCAGAATGGCAGCAGTATTTTAGAGAGCACCAGCCACCTACATTAATAGTTTGGGGTAAGAACGATTATATATTTCCTGCAGACGGAGCTCACCCTTATAAGAGTGATTTAAAAAATTTAGAATTTCATTTGTTAGATACAGGACATTTTGCTCTAGAAGAAAAGGGTGATGAAATTGCAGGTTATATTCTAAATTTTTTACAAAAAAATAACATCAATTAATCAAACGAGTAGTATTTCATATAAGTCAGTTCAAGTTTATCATTTTATTTAATCAAGGGAATATTCTCTTGGACTGATTATTATAATCATCAAAAAACAATCTATCATGAAAACAGTTAAACGATCCTTATTTTTTATTTCCACTAGACTAGGAGATAGAAATTATAGAAAAATCAAAAGAATATATCCAAAACCACATATAGGTATGGGGTATTACGAGGCTTTCTCATTAATTGAATAATAAAATAGTATGAAAACTTTAATGAGCAGCAGTAATAGCTTTTTATATAGAAAATTAGAAATTTCAAATGCAAGTAAAAGAATACGTTGGAATTTTAAAAGACGAAATAAATAATAGTTTAAAATAAAGAAATTATGAAAACAATAAATTGGAAAAAAGCAATATTAGCAGGTTTTTTAGGAACCATACTTTTTGATCTTTTAGGTTTAATTATTACAGGAACCTGGTGGGATATTCCTGGAATACTTGGAGCAAAAACAGGACTAGGATTAGCTTACGGAGTGGTAGGTCATTATTCAAATGGTATATTATTAGCTATACTTTATGCAGGGATAGCGCCTTCACTTTGGGGACCAAAATGGTTTAGACCAATACTTTTTGTGGTTGGAGAAACAATAGCCTTGGTTTGGTTATTTATGCTGCCATTATTAGGGGCGGGTGTAGCAGGAATAGATATGTCTCCAATGATGCCTGTAATTACATTGGCAAGACACCTTGTTTATGCAGTGCCATTAATTTTTCTAGTAAATTTTGATGCAAAAGCCTAGAGGGCTAATACTTCTATATCAGTCGAAAATTAATCTTGTTTTTTCTACTGTTTTTTAACTTTTATGATATTAGGAAAATGAAAGACCATGAGCTATTTATGAAAGAGTGTATTGCTTTGGGAAAAGAGGCTTTAAAAATGGGGAACCCGCCTGTTGGAGCAATAGTGGTTAAGAATAATAAAGTAATAGGAAAGGGATTAGAGCTGGCAAAATCATCTAAAAATATTGCAAAACACGCCGAAATAGAAGCTGTAAAAAATGTCTTAAACAACGGTTTTCAAAATTTAGAGAAATGTGCACTGTACACTACACATAAATCTTACCTAATGTGTGCTTATGTTCTTAGAACTTATAAACTAGAGATACTGGTATATGGTATTGAAGTTCTTCATATCGGAGGGGTTTCTTCCGAATTTAATATTATGAATACATCTAATGTTCCAAATTGGACAAATCCTCCAATAATAATCGGTGGTGTTTTAAAAGAAGAATGTAAATCTCTGTCTAATGAAAAAAAACATAACAATGGCTAAAAATTTCGCAGAGATAGCATTTACAGATGCAGTTAAAAAGCTTCAGGAGAAACATGGTAGCCGAAAAAGTTATGAGCGCATGGAAAAATTCAGTTTTGTTGATAGACTTACAGAGGGAGAGATGTCATTTATTCAAAACCGAGATAGTTTTTATTTAGCATCAATCGGAGTAAAGGAATATCCATACATACAACATCGTGGAGGTCCAAGAGGTTTTTTAAAAGTGCTGGACTCAAAGCGTATCGGCTTTATAGATTTTACAGGTAATAAGCAATACGTTTCTGTAGGTAATATGGAGACAAATAATAATGTATCGCTTATTATGATTGATTATCCAAGACGAACACGCCTTAAAATATTCGCTAAATCGGAAGTTGTTGAACTTAGAGATAACCCTGAATTGTACCAATCTCTTAATTTAAAGGATTACAAATTTAGACCAGAACGTATGATGGTTTTTCATATTGAAGCCTATGATTGGAATTGCCCACAACATATTACACAACGCTATACTATAGAAGAAATTCAGGCAGCCTTTTTACCTCAGCAAAATTATATTGCTGAATTAGAAAAAGACATTAAGGAGCTTAAGGGGGAAATTAATAATAAGAGATATTAATGATAAATCATAACAGACTATGACTATGCAACAGGATATTAAATTTTTAAGAATGACAATGGATATGGCAAAAAAGTCTCAACAGAAAGGAAACTTGCCATACGGATGTATTTTAGTAAGTAAAGAAGGAACTGTACTTTTAAAAGGAGAGAATACAATCCATACAGATCGTGATTGTCTTGCACATGCAGAAATAAATGTAATTAGAGAAGCTTCTAAAATATATGACCATGCTTTTTTAAAAACCTGTACAATTTATACAAGTGATGAGCCATGCCCAATGTGTTCCTCAGCAATTTATTGGAGTGGTTTGGGAAAACTTACTTATGGTTTAAGTAAAGACGCATATTATAATATAGTAGGAAGAGATGCCCTTGATTGGGTTTTTGAGATATCTGCCCGAGAGGTTTTAAAAAGAGGGAAAAGAAAAGTGGAAGTGACAGGTCCTTTTTTAGAGTCTGAAGTAGCAGAATTGCACACAAATATAAAACATACAAATTATGGATAACTATCTATCCATAAACAGCATCTGAGGGTATTGCAGATAGTCCGTCTAAAAAGAATATACACATGAGTAGGGCAGGAGCAGCAATTGCTACTACCAAAGCACTACCTCAATATACTGGTAAGTTTGATGAGGTTGCAGAACGAGTTCCTATTCCAGTTGGTTCCTTGTCCGATACAACTTCTGTTATGGAAAAATCAGTGACTATAAACTAAGGGAATACAATTATGGAAGAGGAGGTAAAAACGGGGGTTTGCCGGGCAGATGATACGAGAAATACTAGCAATAGAAAGATAGTTTTTACAATACATTTTAAGTAACAAGAAAAATTAAGAAAAAAGAATGAAAAATAATTTTGATGTACAAAGTATAGGAATTAATAGACCTGCAAATAAGGTGTTTGAGTTTATATCTAAACCCGAAAATTTATCATTGTGGACAAATGCCTTTGCGCAAGCAAACCAAACATCTGCAATTATGGTTACGCCAAATGGAGAATTATCTATTGGGCTAGAGACCTTAATTTCTAAAGAAAACGGAACAATTGATTGGGTTATGACCATGCCAGATGCAAGTATTGGAAAAGCTTTTTCTAGAGTATCTGAAAATGGTAAAAACGCAATTTATTCATTTGTATTACTAGCACCTCCGGTTCCTTTGGAACAATTAGAAGGAGCATTATCTGCTCAAAAAATAGTATTAGCCGAGGAGCTTAAAAAGCTAAAGAATTTGTTAGAAATAAAATAAATGAAAGTGCCCATGACAACTAAATAATTATAGAATGTTAAAGATTCACCATATAAGAAATACTACGATGGTTCTGGAAACGGAGAAAGACGTGATTTTAATCGATCCAATGTTAGGGAACCAAGGAATTATGCCTTCTTTTACACTTTTTAGACATAAAGCAAGAAGAAACCCTACAGTTCCTCTTCCAGAAAGTTCCAAATTAATATTAGAAAAAGTAACACATTGCTTAATTACGCATCAGCATCCAGATCATTTGGATAGCAAAGGAGTGGAGTTCTTAATCAAAAAAAACATCCCTATTACTTGCAGTATAAAGGACAAAAAAGCATTAAAGAAAAGAGGGTTAAATGTTATTCAGGCCTTAAAATATTGGGAGAAACAAAAATTTCTAGGAGGAACAGTTAGGGGTATCCCTGCTATACATGGGTATGGATTTGTGGCCAAGACAATGGGGAATGTAATTGGATTTTACGTAGAACTACCCAATCATAAATCTATCTACCTTAGTTCTGATACTATTTACACAGCTTCAGTAACTAGGGTTTTAAAAAATTATAAACCAGATATTAGTATTTTGGCTTGTGGTGCTGCTCAATTCGATGTGTTTAAACCACTTATTATGAATATAGATGATATTTTAAAGTTTGTGAAAAATAGCTCAGGAATAGTTATCGCAAACCATATGGAATCTATAAATCATTGTCCATTAACAAGAAAAAAATTAAGAGAAATATTAATAAATAATAATCTAGTACATAATGTTTTAATTCCTGAAGATGGAGAATTAATGACTATAGAATAGGCCAGAAGGTAACAACGTGTTCTATGAAAAGTTCAAGGAGAGATTCAATAATCATCTGATTTTTTTTGTTTTAGAACACAAAAAATAACGGTTGATATAAAAGGATTTTTCTTCTTTGGAATAGTTTGTAGTACAGTTTATCGATAATTTGTAAGAAATAGTATTAAGCTATAGGAAAACACATTATTTTTACCTGAAAAATCAAATCAAATATATGAAGAGCCTTTTTTCATTAATAGTTTTCTTATTCAGTCTATTTAGTTTTTCCCAATATGAGTATCCAGAAAAGAAAAACGCCGATATTGTTTTACGAAGTACCTTAGCTGTTCAATTATTGGATGAGGATAATGAATCTGCCAAGTATGCTAATGCTGCTGTAAAAGAAGTTTTCAGCGAAAATTGGAAATTAACTGAAGTAGTTTTCCTTTCAAAAAGGGAAATAGAAAAATTAAAAGATTCTAAGGATACAAAATATACATATCTAACTCATGATGATGCACTATTAAAAGATATGCGAATGGGCCATATTTCACCAACAGGTAAATTACATTCAATGGGTGTTAACGCTCCTTCTGGGTCAGTAAGTTTTAAGTACGCCGCTTTTACGTTTGCCTATTATAGTTATAATCTTGAAATAACAGGTGAAAAGAAGCCAGTATCAGTAACCAAAATTGGTTTTGCAAATGGCGAGCTCTCAAAAATAGATTACCTCTTTTTATGCCAGCAACTTTCACATTTATTAGATAGTTCAAGTAAAAGTGTGCCTAAAAACGAATATTATAATATAGAAAGTAACATAGAGTTAAGTAAAAATTCGCAATTGACCTTACTAGAAGATTATTTTAGGGAAAAGGATATCAAGAAGATGGATTCTTATTATAAAAATGATTTTAAGCTAGTAAAAAGAGAGGAATATCAAGATGTAATATTAAACAAAGAGTCTGGGAAGACTTATGTTAAAATCATTTGGTCTCACCAACATAGAATGTATTTATGGACTGTTGTAAATGCGGAAGATGGTACTGTTATTTCGCAAGTAGGTTTTGGAGGTATAAAGTTTGGACGTAATCACGATGCAAATGATATTATCAAAGCGAAGCATTTAAAATATATTACTAGTACTATGGCTCAGAAGGTAAATAACCGGTATAAATAATTTTTAGTCTTTAATTTAAATTGTGGGTACCTAGACTTTAAATGATTCTTTATTCGATGTTCTTTAACTTTATTACTAGCCAATACATAAAGTGTTATATCAATGAAAAAAATACTTTATGTGGTTAGGCGTAAAAGTTTATTAAGTCTCGTTTGACACCCTTGAGTGTAGTTCCGTTTCGTTTTTTCATCCAAGTATGAAAGTTCGATTAAGGCTAATACTTTTTCTTGATTGGAAAAACATTATTGATTATTACAATACCTACGATGAAAAAAAATTAGACAATATATTAATTGATTTCATCGATAATGAAGAGGTTTACTTCAAATTAGTAAATGATAGTTTGAATTCTCTATCTATTGAAGAAGATGTTAAAAAAGAACTGGCCTTAGCGGTTATTTATTGTGATGAGTTATCACTAGAAAGTCATAGTAAAGTAAGAAGTCTATATCACTCAAGTTGGATTGGCCTTGAACTTAATAAACTCTCTTTTGATAAGATTGAATCTATGGTAAATGAAGAATTTATTCGTTCATCCTCGGACTACTTTGACAAGTTAAAAGAGGATTTTCCAGACTTACAAATTTCTTTAATTGAGAACAATATAGACTCCTACCTAAATACGGCTGAGGAATACAATATCGAGGTAGTTGATTATATATTACTAATGGAATCGAAACATATTTCAGATTATCAAAAAGCGAAGTTGTTGGATGAGCTTGACGAAGAAATCATTGTTGATAATGATAAATTGGCTGGTCTAGCTTGTAATATTTTGGCTAATGTTAGTTCCGCAAAGAAAAGCTTTAGCTTTTTAATGGGACTATTCGGTAAAAGCAAATCAAATGCTGATAGAATAAGACTTTTTAATTCCAGCTCTTACGATATATCTACTGAGCAGGCAAAGGAACTAGTGAAAAAGCTGACATATCCTTACTCTAGATTTCTAGAGCCCAAGAAAAGAACTAGAATCGAGGCAAATGACTTGCATTCAAATTTTATAGATAACCTTCAAAGACTAAACTTAATTTCTTCACACAATCTAAAAGAGGGCAAAATTGTAGTAATATCTAAATATTAGAGAGAAAATTTCCACAAGATTTAGAGAGCGTTCAATAATTTTCTAAAGAGCGACAACCCAGGTAATCATATTTAATCGTTTGCTCATTTTCAAAATAGTAGTCAAAACATCATCTTCATTGGGCAACACCCCATAAACCAAAAACTTAAAGTCATTTTGATACGTATCTTTTAGTTGATTCCAAATTATTTCAGGGCTTTTGAAAAGCAAGGCTTCTTTTGGGTGATGCCTTAACCAATCGTTATTGTTCTTAAAGCTTTGTACGTCATCGGCGGCTACTTTTAATAGCATTGTATCAAAATCATCTGAAGTGAAGAACGCTTGTACCGTTTCTGGAGTTACTACATTTGTTTGGACGGTAGGTTAAGCTTTAAATTAATAACTTAACCCACGATGAAAACAGAAAGAAGACATTACGAAAAGTCATTTAAA
>NZ_JADGES010000009.1 GCF_016744255.1 Maribacter sp. | reverse complement strand
GCACAGTTTAGAGGAGTCAGAGAAATTACATTTTTCCTCTACAGACTATCTAAAATTTATGCATAAATCTTACTAGTCCCCTAAAATTATACTTGACCCGAAGTCAGCCCAGAACAAAATACTGAAGGTGGAAGATGTTTTCATTATTTCGTCTTTAATTAACAATAATTCGTTGTTATCAGACGAAAGTCAAATCACTTATAAAGATACATTTATTTATTGTTTCACAGACTGTTGGCTGTAAATCTGGTCAACACTTTTTGGTTTTTTGATTTGTTATCCGATTTGTTGACGTTTTTAATCAAAACATATCAATTCTTATGATATTCTTAAAACCAGAAAAACCTGTTAATCATACGATTAACAGGTTTTTGGTATAGATTGATACTATAATTTGTCGGGGTGGCAGGATTCGAACCTGCGACCTCCTCGTCCCAAACGAGGCGCGATAACCGGGCTACGCTACACCCCGAATTGGTTATCTTATAATTGCAATATTATTAGAAATTTTTTTCTACTCTCGCAATTTGCGGAGAGACAGGGATTCGAACCCTGGGTACCTATTTCTAAGTACGACGATTTAGCAAACCGTTCCTTTCGGCCACTCAGGCACCTCTCCAAATTTCTCTATAAGAACGTGCGTATCTAAACGCGGATGCAAATGTATATTTTCATATACTATAATCCAACATTTTTTTTACTTTTTTTATCCCTTTTTATGTAACTATCTCATTCTGGATATTCTACCCTCAAATGATAAATATTTCTAAGCTTCTGTTTCATCACTTTTTTAATAATTTCTATCTCTTTGAAGGTAATATTGGCATTTAAAAATTGATTTGCATTTACCTGGCCTGCTATAATTTTATCTACAAACTCATCAATTATTACATAAGTTGGGTTTTTTAAACTTTTTGAAGCCGCTTCTACGGAATCTGCCATCATTAAAATTGCTGTTTCTTTAGAAAAAGGTAAAGGTCCTGGATATCTAAAATCTTTTTCATCTACCTCTCCATGCAAATCCAAATGTTTTTTATAAAAATAATACACCAAAGTTACTCCATGATGGGACCGAATAAAATCTATAACTCTATCTGGTAATTTATTTTTTCTTG
Source organism: Maribacter sp. (assembly GCF_016744255.1). GTDB lineage: Bacteria > Bacteroidota > Bacteroidia > Flavobacteriales > Flavobacteriaceae > Maribacter_B. Next base: position 50,023 of record NZ_JADGES010000009.1, on the reverse strand, counting down.
CTATTTCAATACCATTAATAACATGATCAATAATAATTTTGGCGCTGTCTTTGGGCTCTAATTCATCATGTGGGTTCGCATTGGTAACTTGGTTTTCTGTAAAAAAAGTAGGATTGGCCATTTTTCCTATATCATGATATAACGCCCCTACTCTAACCAACATAGCATTAGCACCTATTTCATTAGCTGCTGCTTCTGCCAAATTAGATACTTGTAAAGAATGATGAAACGTTCCTGGAGCTTTATTAGAGAGCTCTTTTAGTAGCTTAGAATTTGTGTCTGATAACTCCAACAAAGAAACATCAGACACCAGACCAAATACTTTCTCATAAATATAAATTAAAGGTTGCACAAAAACGGTAGTAATCATTCCGTTTAGCAAAAATAAACTCAACGTTATCCAATCTAAATTATTTAGATTACCCTCATGAATTACATGAAAAGCCAAGTAACCAATTATATATATAAATGTAATCTGACCTATAGAGATAAATAAATTTGCTCTCTTATATAATTCTGAAATAGTAAGTATAGTTACAACACCAGCGATAATCTGTAAAAAAATGTACTCAAAACTATTTGGAACAATAAAACCTAATAATAAAACCGTTAATACGTGCACTATTAAAGCTAACCTAGAATCAAAAAAGGTTTTTAATATTAAAGGTAAAATACACAACGGAATTACAAACACGTAAGCCTCCTCATATTGCAACATGAGCGTTGTTACAAAAACAAATAAAAGTATATTAAAAAATATAAAAGTAACCTTGGTATTATTTTCAAAAATGGAGCTTCTATATTTTCTAATAAATAACAAAAGCATCATTAACACAAGAGCCACTAATACCGTATACCCAATAATTATATAATAAAAATTATATTCTGACCATAGTTCTGATTCGTATTGAGCCTTTAAAGAATCTAATACCTTAATTTTATCAGCTTTAACAACTTCTCCTTTTGTTATTATAACATCCCCTTCTTCTATTGCCCCTCTTGTATATGATATTTTAGACAAAGCATCTTCCAAAGATTTGTCAGACAGCTCTTTGTTATAAAAAATATTCGGTTTTACGATTTTTTTAAAGAGAGTATTATAAAAGCTCTCAAAATTAGATAATCCTTTTTGTGAAAGAATTTCACTTATGTATTTATTTAAATGCGGTACATTGGGCAAATCTACTACTTCAACTTGTTGGGCCGAATTATTCTTGACTATATAAATTAAACTAGAAGTTTCTTTAATATCCTCACCAGAACTTAACCCTTTACTATACAACACCTTTAGAATCTCCCTTCCTGCCTCATCCAATGTTATACGCTGTTCTCTGGAATACGTCTCTTTATCAAAAATCGTTAAAAAATTATTTACATACTCCTTAGAAACACTTTTTTCGATTGCCTTTCTTGCGCGATAATAAGGAATTTGGCTTTCGACAATATTCTTCTTTTCAAGCGCTATTTCTGAATCTGTTTTATTTACCGAAAAATCAAAAGGAGCATACAAGTTTTCGAACTGCCACGGTTTTCCTTTTTTGTACTCATACTTAAACTTACCTCCTTTAGGGAAAAAGAAAACAATAAAACAAATAGATACTATATATAAACCGTATTTGTAGATATGGGACTGATTTTTATAAATATTGTCCAAAGATTTTCGCATAAGTAATAGTATCTAGTCTCAAAAATAGAAAATAATAACATTAAACAACCAATTATAGGTAGAACCATTTTCTATGAAGTTTAATTTATTAAATTTACGAAAACGTTTAAGCAGACTAAATTCATGAAAAAAGTAGTAATAGTATCCGCCGTAAGAACTCCTATTGGTAGTTTTATGGGTGCATTATCTAGCATCCCAGCCCCCAAATTAGGCGCTATAGCCATTAAAGGCGCTTTAGATAAAATAAGATTGAGTCCCGATAAAATTGAAGAAGTAATAATGGGGAATGTAATACAAGCTGGCACAGGACAAGCTCCGGCTAGGCAAGCGGCTATATACGCCGGAATTCCCAATACTGTTCCTTGTACTGCTATTAACAAAGTATGCGCTTCTGGAATGAAAGCAGTAATGCAAGCAGCGCAAGCTATTGCACTAGGAGACGCTTCTATTGTTGTTGCAGGTGGAATGGAAAACATGAGTCTTATTCCTCATTATATACACATGAGAAAAGGGGTTAAATTTGGCCCTGCTTCCATGATAGATGGCATGCAAAAAGACGGCTTAGTAGATGCGTATGACGAAAATGCTATGGGCGTTTGCGCAGATGCTTGTGCCGCAGAATATAAATTCTCTAGAGAAGATCAAGATAATTTTGCCATACAATCTTACAAAAGATCAGAAGATGCATGGAAAAATGGGCTTTTTACAAATGAGGTAGTTCCTGTAGAGGTACCTCAACGAAGAGGAGAACCTGTACTTATTACTGAAGACGAGGAATATAAAAATGTAAGGTTAGAAAAAATTCCTTCATTACGCCCTGCATTTACTAAAGAAGGCACCGTTACAGCAGCGAATGCATCTACCATAAATGACGGAGCCGCTGCTTTAATTCTAATGAGTGAAGAAAAAGCTAAAGAGTTAAACATAAAACCTATTGCTACAATTAAAAGTTACGCTGACGCTGCTCACGAACCAGAATGGTTTACTACAGCTCCTGCTAAAGCATTACCAAAAGCATTAGAAAAGGCTAATATTTCTATTTCAGATGTAGATTATTTTGAATTTAACGAAGCTTTTTCTGTAGTTGGGCTTGCTAATATGAAAATATTAGGATTAAACGATTCTAATGTAAACATTAACGGTGGCGCCGTTTCCTTAGGACACCCCCTTGGATGTTCTGGTGCTAGAATATTAGTTACCTTAATAAACGTTTTGGAACAAAAAAATGCTAAAACAGGTGCCGCTGCTATATGTAACGGCGGTGGTGGTGCTTCTGCTATAGTTATAGAAAGAAGCTAATTAAATACCTAAAGTATTAAAAAAAGGGTCTTCCACCAAGTGAAAGACCCTTTTTAATAGTATTGAACAAAAGGATTACTCTCCTAACAACTTCTTTAATCTCATGAAGTTTTCATTATCCCCCATTGCGCCATAGATATTTTTTAACTGAGTTAATATACCTTGGTTATCTGGATTTGTCTTTAAAGCTTCCTCTAAAACACCAGCTCCTTCTTTAAATAAATCATCTTTTTGTTGCTTTAACTCATCATAACGAGCAATATCCGCTCTTGAGTTTCCTAAAGAATTCATTTCATCGATTAATCCATTACCTTCATTTACATATGTTGTAGAAAGGTTTAATTGCGCATTAGTATACCCTGGATCAACTTCTAATGTTCTTTTATAAGCAGCTCTTGCTTCTGCAATATTCCCCTGCTCCATATTAATTACACCAATATTATAATGCAAATCTGGATTATCTGGCGCCACATCAACAGCCTCCGCCATTAATTCTTTAAATTTTTCTTTATCTCCTAATTTAAAATAAAGATTAGCTTGATTTAGAATTAAATTTACATCTTTTGGATCATTTACTCTTGCTGCTTTATAAGCCTCTAAAGCCTTATCGTCTTGACCCAATTGCGTATATATTAAAGCTGTATTCTTTACAATTTCAGCTTTTTTAGAAGGTATTTTATCATCTACAGGATCCTTATATGTACCAGATTTAACCATTAAATCTCTTTGTACTTTATCCATTTCTTCACTCTCTCCTGAAGCAATATTAGTAGCTTTATATACTATTGCGCTACCATCGTAACCAACTTCTTGTAATTCATTATAATATTTTAAAGCATCCTCATAATGCCCCCCATTTACTGCACTACTCGCTGCATAATACAAATAAGTGGTGTCCTGTGGACTTAAATTATAACTTAGATATAGCTTTTCTGCAGCTTCTTTGAATTTTTTAGCCCCGTTATCCGCTACAGCTGAATTGACTAAATCGGAAGTTATAGCAGCCATCTGTTGCTTAGTATCTGAAGAATATTTGGCTTTACCGCTTTCTTCTTCAATTTTTAAAACCTTTTGAAAAGAAGCAACTGCCTCTTTAAAAGCTCCATTATCGCCTTTTTTAGCAAGGTCTGCATATGTTTTTCCTCTTAAAAATTCATATTGCGCTTTTACTTTTGCTTCTGCATTAGCAACTAACCCCGAAGCAGCTTCTAAAGATGCTTTTGCAGACATAGAATCTCCTCCTTTTAAAGCTTTATCTGCTGCTTTTAATTCACTCTTCTGGGCAAACCCTACCATGGTAAAGGACATTGCTGCCAATAATATAACTTTCGTTTTCATTTTTACTCTATTAAAATATTAGTTTTTGTTTATTATTTACTCTTCTGTTTCTTCTGTGCTATCCTTATCAATTGCCGTGCCACCTTCTGCATCTACCTCTATATCAGATGTTTCCCCTTCATCAATTTCATCTTCATCCTTCATTACTTTTGCTACAGCCGCAATAGAGTCATTTCCTTTTATGTTAATTAACTTCACTCCTTGTGTAGCTCTACCCATAACCCTTAAGTCTTCTACCGCCATACGAATAGCAATACCCGATTTATTGATAATCATTAAATCATCGGAATCTGTAACATTCTTAATAGCAACTAATCCCCCTGTTTTTTCTGTTATAGATATAGTTTTAACTCCTTTACCTCCACGGTTAGTAACTCTATAATCGTCTATACTAGAACGTTTACCATAACCATTTTCAGAAACCACTAAAAGTTCATCTTCAAAATCATGTATCGTAACCATACCTATTACCTCATCCGTATCATGAGCTAATGTAATACCACGTACACCAGAAGCATTTCTACCCATCGGTCTAGTTTTACTCTCCTCGAAACGAATTGCTTTACCAGATTTTAATCCTAAGAAAACTTGACTAGTTCCTGTTGTTAATTTAGCCTCTAACAATTCATCCCCTTCTCTTACTCCAATAGCATTAATACCATTTTGACGAGGACGAGAATATTGTTCTAAAGATGTTTTCTTAACTACACCTTTCTTAGTAGCCATAATAACATAATGACTATTTACATACTCTTCATCTTTTAAATCTTGCGTACAGATAAATGCTTTCACTTTATCGTCTTGTTCAATATTTATAAGATTCTGAATTGCTCTACCTTTTGATGTTCTACTTCCTTCCGGGATTTCATAAACCCGCATCCAGAAACATTTTCCTTTTTGCGTAAAGAATAACATATACTGGTGGTTAGTACCAACAAATAAATGCTCTAAGAAATCTTCGTTTCTTGTTGAAGAAGCTTTTTGACCAACTCCTCCTCTATTTTGAGTTTTATATTCAGAAAGAGGTGTTCTCTTAATATAACCCGCATGAGAAATAGTTATTACTACTTGCTCATTAGGAATCATATCTTCCATGCTTAAATCTCCGCCAGCATAATTAATTTCTGATCTACGCTCATCACCATACTTATCTTTAACCTCTTGGAGCTCATCTTTAATAATTTGCATCCTACGCTCCTTATTTGCTAAAATATCTTTTAAGTCCGCGATAGTTTTTAAAATTTCATCATACTCTGCACGAAGCTTATCTTGCTCCAGTCCAGTTAATTGACGCAATCTCATCTCCACGATAGCTTTAGATTGAATTTCCGAAAGCTTAAAACGCTCCATCAATTTCACTCTAGCTTCCTCTGCATTTGAAGATGCTCTAATAATAGCTATTACCTCATCAATATTATCTGACGCTATAATTAAACCTTCTAAGATATGAGCTCTATCTTCTGCTTTCTTTAATTCAAATTCTGTTCGCCTTACAACTACCTCGTGTCTATGCTCCACAAAATAGTGAATCATCTCCTTAACATTAAGTAACCTTGGCCTACCGTTAACTAAAGCAATGTTATTTACACTGAACGACGATTGTAACGCAGTGTATTTATAAAGCATGTTTAATACTATATTCGGAACCGCATCTCTCTTAAGAATATAAACGACACGCATACCTTTTCTATCCGATTCATCGCGAATCGTAGAAATACCTTCTATTTTCTTATCATTCACCAAGTCTGCGGTCTTCTTAATCATATCCGCTTTATTCACTTGGTAAGGAATTTCAGTAACAATAATACATTCCCTTCCTTGCACTTCCTCTATTACAGCTTTGGCACGCATTACAACCCTACCACGACCTGTATGAAAAGCTTCTTTTACACCTTCGTATCCATATATAATCCCCCCTGTCGGAAAATCTGGAGCTTTTATATGTGTAATTAACTCTTCAATCTCTATATCATTATTCTCAATATAAGCTATGGTACCATCTACGACTTCCGATAAATTATGAGGCGGCATATTTGTTGCCATACCCACTGCAATACCAGACGCTCCATTTACTAATAAGTTTGGAATTCTTGTCGGTAATACGGTAGGCTCCTTAAGAGAGTCATCAAAATTTAACTGATGATCCACAGTATCTTTATCTATATCTGCTAGCATATCATCTGCCATCTTACGCATACGGGCCTCCGTATAACGCATTGCAGCAGGGCTATCTCCATCAATAGAACCAAAGTTACCCTGGCCATCTACTAACATATAACGCAAACTCCACTCCTGAGCCATACGCACCATAGAATCATATACAGAAGTATCTCCGTGTGGGTGATACTTACCTAAAACCTCCCCGACGATACGGGCAGATTTCTTATGCGCACTACTGGACCGCACTCCTAATTCATACATCCCAAACAAAACCCTTCTGTGCACAGGTTTTAGCCCATCTCTTACATCTGGAAGGGCACGTGACACAATGACCGACATTGAATAATCAATGTAAGCCGATTTCATTTCATCTTCAATATTAATAGGAATCAATTTTTCTCCGTCTGCCATCTTAGAATCTAGTTGTTTTTAATTAGGGTTAAAAAAGCATGCCAATATACTCAAAATCGAAGTCAACAAAGCATTTAACAGAGACTTTATTAAAGAATTTATTAACACTTTAACACCCGCCAACAGTTAATAATTTGATATGCAATAATTTTGCTATTCCATACTTTTTTCGTCATTTAGATATAGTTTAACGAATATAGGTACAGTAATTGCTTATGTTTAAGCTAGATTTAGTAATTTTATAGCTGATACAATAATTATATGGATGATAATTTTTCACCACGAGTAAAAGATGTAATAGCCTTCAGTAAAGAAGAAGCATTAAGGCTGGGCCATGATTTCATTGGAACAGAACATCTTATGCTTGGATTATTACGAGACGGAAATGGAAAAGCAATTAATATTTTGGATGCTTTAGATGTAGATTTAGATCATTTAAGAAGAAAGGTTGAAATTCTAAGCCCATCTAACCCAAACCCTAGTGGTATACAAAAAGACAAAAAGAACTTACACCTGACAAGACAGGCAGAACGTGCTCTAAAAACTACTTTTTTAGAAGCTAAGCTATTTCAGAGTTCTTCTATAAATACAGCTCATTTATTACTTTGCATTTTAAGAAATGAGAATGACCCAACAACCAAATTACTTCAAAAATTAAAAGTAGACTATGATGGGGTTAAAGAACAATTTAAATTTATGATTACTAGTGATGATGATATTGTAGACTCTCCTACCTCAGAATCATTCCCAAGTGATTCCGAAGATACTAATGAAGGTAAAGAAAGCTCCTTCGGAAATACATCTACCCCTAAAGGAAATAAAAAATCTAAAACACCAGTTTTAGATAATTTCGGACGCGATTTAACACAAATGGCAGAAGAAGACAAATTAGACCCTGTTGTTGGTAGAGAAAAAGAAATAGAACGTGTTTCTCAAATTTTAAGTCGAAGAAAAAAGAATAATCCTCTTTTAATTGGAGAGCCTGGCGTTGGCAAAAGTGCCATTGCCGAAGGATTAGCTTTAAGAATTATCGATAAAAAAGTTTCTAGAATACTATACAATAAAAGAGTTGTAACATTAGATTTAGCTTCTTTAGTTGCCGGAACAAAGTACCGTGGGCAATTTGAAGAACGCATGAAAGCCGTTATGAACGAGCTAGAAAAAAATGATGATGTTATTCTTTTTATTGACGAAATACACACCATTGTTGGTGCTGGTGGCGCTACCGGGAGTTTAGATGCTTCTAACATGTTTAAACCTGCTTTAGCAAGAGGTGAAATTCAATGTATTGGAGCCACAACACTAGATGAATACAGACAGTATATTGAAAAAGATGGCGCCCTAGAAAGACGTTTTCAAAAAGTGATTGTAGAACCTACAACTGTTGAAGAAACAATTGAAATTCTACAAAACATTAAATCGAAATACGAGGACCACCATAATGTAACTTACACCGATGAAGCAATCATAGCTTGCGCTAAGCTAACTAATAGGTATATGACAGACCGTTTTCTTCCAGACAAAGCCATTGATGCTTTGGATGAAGCGGGATCAAGAGTACATATCGTAAATATGGATGTTCCTAAACAAATTTTAGAGCTAGAAAAGCAACTAGAAGATGTTAAAATATTAAAAAACAGCGTTGTAAAAAAGCAGAAATATGAAGAAGCTGCCAAACTACGCGACGACGAAAAAAGAATAGAAAAAGACCTAGCTGTTGCCCAAGAAAAATGGGAAGATGACAGCAAGCTCCACAAAGAAACGGTATCTGAAGATAATGTAGCAGATGTAGTTTCTATGATGAGCGGTATACCTGTTAATAGAATTGCACAAACAGAAAGTAATAAATTAGCAGAATTACCAGAGTTAATTAAGTCGAACGTAATTGGACAAGACGAAGCTGTTGCTAAAGTTGCTAAAGCAATTCAAAGAAACAGAGCCGGACTTAAAGACCCTAACAAACCAATAGGCTCCTTTATTTTCCTAGGTCAGACTGGTGTTGGTAAAACACAATTAGCTAAAGTTTTAGCCAAAGAATTGTTTGATTCTGAAGAAGCTCTTATCCGAATTGATATGAGTGAATACATGGAAAAATTCGCTATATCTAGATTGGTTGGCGCACCTCCAGGATATGTAGGATACGAGGAAGGTGGTCAATTGACAGAAAAAGTTAGAAGAAAACCTTACTCCGTTGTATTATTAGATGAAGTTGAAAAAGCACACCCTGATGTGTTTAATATGATGCTACAAGTATTAGATGATGGGTTCTTAACCGATAGTTTAGGTAGAAAAATTGATTTTAGAAATACAATTATAATAATGACCTCTAACATTGGAGCCCGTCAACTAAAAGACTTTGGACAAGGCGTTGGTTTTGGTACTGCGGCTAAAAAATCGCAAGCAGATACACACCAAAAAGGTGTTATCGAAAATGCTTTAAAGAAAGCTTTTGCCCCAGAATTTCTAAATAGAATAGACGACGTAGTTGTTTTCAACGCATTAGAAAGAGCAGATATTCATAAAATTATTGATATTGAACTACGTAAATTATACGCTAGAATCAAAGATATAGGATACCACCTGGACCTAACAGATGAGGCTAAAGATTATATCGCAGAAAAAGGTTTCGACAAACAGTACGGTGCACGACCTTTAAAAAGAGCCATACAAAAGTATATTGAAGATACCCTAGCTGAAGAAATTGTAAATTCTAAACTAGAAGAAGGCGATAGTATATTTATGGATTTAGACAAGAAAAAAGAAGAGCTTACTATTAAAATTAAAAAAGCAAAAAAATCTTCGGAAGCATAAATATTACATCGTACAAATATTTAAAAAAAAGGAGCTACAAGTTGTAGCTCCTTTTTTTATGTAAATATATTTTCAACTACCACCAAAAGCAGTATAAACGAAATTTAAGCCTTTAGTCTAATTTATTACCATAAGCCTTGAGTTACCAGTACATTCGCTTAGAATATTGTAATATATAATACATGAAAGTGGATTTGGCGAAGAAAAAAATTGTAGTAAAAGAATACCAGCTAGAGATAGGAAAAGTTCAAGTATATGACAACTATATGGTTTCTATTTTTGATGAAGGCGCCACACTTACACTAGAAAAAGCGTATCAAATTATAGGTATTTCCGAAATTCACTTTAGAAACAAAAACTTTGGATACATTAGCTATCGCAAAAACTCATATGCTATAGACCCAACTATATATAGCTATATACGAGAGCTAGAAAACCTAAAAGCATTTGCTATAGTATCTGTTAAAGAAATAGACATGCATAACTTTAACATAGAAAAACTTTTCTATAAAAAAGCTATGAAGTTTTACATAGAATATGACAATGCCTTAGTATGGGTAAAAAAAAGAATAAAAGCAAAATAAATTATTGCTATTCTTCTCCCTCCTGTTGTGGTTGTGGTTGCTCGGGAACTTTAAACAAATCTATATAAGCGTCTCCAAGAGCCGCTACAATATCACTTGCCATTAAAGACTGGTACCCCACTTGCTCTACAACTATATCTCCTGCTCTACCATGCAAATAAACACCGAAGATAGACGCACCCAGAGCGTCATAACCCTGAGCTAACAACCCTGTTATTATACCCGTCAATACATCGCCACTTCCTGCTGTTGCCATACCCGGATTACCTGTAGTATTTACATAGCCCTTACCTTTAAACAAAACAATTGTATTTGCTCCTTTTATAACAAGAACACAGGCATACTTTTCTGAAAAAGCCTTTGCTTTCTTAAGCTTATCAAAATCTCCTTTCCATTCCCCTATTAATCGTTCTAATTCTTTAGGATGAGGCGTAAGAATCGAATTCTTTGGTAGTTTCTTTAATAACTCTTTATTATCCGATAAAATATTTAAAGCATCTGCATCTATAACCAACGGAAACTTATTCGCTTCTATAAATTTAGTGAAAGCAACTACTGTTTCTTTTTCCGTTCCTAAACCAACACCAATACCAATCACTGATGGCTCTATATCAAAACTAATATCTTCAATAATCTGCTCCGAATTTGTCAATACCATAGCTTCTGGAAGAGCAGTTTGCATTGGTATATACCCACATTTTGGCAGATATGCAGTTGCTAATCCACTACCAATTTTTAAAGCAGCATTTGTTGCTAAAATTGGGGCTCCTATCTTCCCATAACTCCCTCCGATTATTAAAGAGTGACCATACGTTCCTTTATGCGAAAATTTTTCCCGTGGCTTATACAACGGTAAAACTTCATTCTTTCCAATAATTTCATACTCTACTTCCGTTTCAACTAAGTACTCTGGATCCAAACCAATATCTAAAACTTCCCATTGCCCTACATAAACCCCTGTATCAGGCAAGAAAAAAACTAGTTTCGGCGCTTGAAAACTTAACACATAATTAGCCTTTACGACTGCTTTTTCATTAGAAGGAGTCTTATCTGTATACAGTCCCGAAGGAATATCTACAGAAAGTACAAAAGCCTCCGACTTATGTAAATGTTCTATTAAATTCACCACCCAACCATCTGGCTCTCTATTTAGTCCAATACCAAAAATAGCATCTACAATAATATCATCTTTACCAATCTCTGGAAATTCGCAATCCGAATCCATAAAATTAGGCCATATTTTACGGTCCTTTAACCTATCTAAATTGATTAAAAAATCCTTAGAGCGCTTTTCACTATAATTGATAACATACACCTCTATATTATAACCATGCTCTTGCAAATGACGAGCTAATGCCATTCCATCACCTCCATTATTACCAATTCCACAAAAGAGATGAATTTTTACAGGAGCACCTTGCATACGCAGATGCATCCAATTAAAAATCTGAGTTGCAGCACGCTCCATTAAAGCCTCACTAGCAATTTCTTGTTTATTTATTGTGAATTTATCAGCAGCATATATTTGCTGAGCAGTAAAAAGTTTCATTCAATACAATTATTAAGCAAATAGTGAGGATTTCGCAAAAATCACTAGAAACATTTGATTAGCAAACCAAATGTACTACTTTTGAGACACACAAAGAATCATGTACGACAAAATAACGGACATATTATTTTCTTCATTGACCAATGGTACAACTACAATTGGTACAATTACCCCATTGGGGTAAGCTACTACATATACGTCCATTTTACGCGTTTTACACGCAACTCACTTATTCAGTACAAGTTAATCCCATTACATAATGAAAGTTTTAAAATTTGGCGGTACTTCCGTAGCCAACGCAAATAATATAGATCTAGTAAAAAACATAATTAATAATAGTAAAAGCAAAAAAAACATTGTTGTTGTTTCTGCTTTTGGAGGGGTAACAGATTTACTTCTAAAATCAGCCGATTTAGCAGCCAGCCAGGATGCAACCTACAAGCAAGTTATTACTGATATTGAAGAAAGACACCTATCTACTGTCAAAGAGCTTATAGACGTAAAAAACCAAAGCTCTATTCTAAGTAAAGTAAAAAGTGAACTTAACACTTTAGAGACCTTACTAGAGGGCGCTTTCTTAATAGGGGAAATAACCCCAAAACTATCTGATAAAATTGTGAGTTATGGTGAGTTATTATCTTCCTATCTTATTAGTGAGTATTTTAAACAAGAAGGCTTAAATGCGGAATACAAAGACAGTAGAGAGCTTATAAAAACAAACGACTTAAACGGAAAAGCAGTTGTTAATTTTAATCTAACTTATAAAAACAGCCTTCATTTCTTTACCAATACAAAAAGTACAGTCGTTGTAACTCCTGGATTTATTGCATCATCGGAAAACGGAAATTCTACGACCTTAGGCCGCGGAGGTTCTGACTATACCGCAGCTATTTATGCTGCTGCTGTAAAAGCCGATATTCTAGAAATTTACACAGACGTAAGTGGTATGTACACCGCTAACCCCAGATTGGTTCACCAAGCAAAAGCTATTCCTCATATTTCTTACGAAGAAGCAATGGAGCTTTCTCATTTTGGAGCTAAAGTACTATACCCACCAACAATACAACCTGTATTAGCTGAAGGAATATCTATTTGCATAAAAAATACTTTTGAACCAGATAATGAAGGTACCTTAATTACAAAAACGAAAAACGAAAAGGGAAAAACTGTTCGTGGTATTAGTAGTGTTGAAAATATTGCATTACTATCTTTAGAAGGTTCTGGAATGGTAGGTATTCCTGGTATTTCTAAACGATTTTTCGAAGTTCTATCGCAAGCAGATATTAGCGTAGTATTAATCACACAAGCATCTTCCGAGCATTCTATATGTGTTGGTATTTCGGCAGATGATATTGAAAAAGCTGTTGAAATTGTAAATAGTGCTTTTGAATATGAAATTGAAAGAGGTAAAATAAACCCCGTAATCCCTGAGAAAGATTTGGCCATTGTTGCTTTAGTTGGTGACAACATGAAAAGTCACCAAGGTCTTAGCGGAAAAATGTTTAGTACTCTTGGAAAAAACAATGTCAATATTAGAGCAATTGCGCAAGGAGCTTCGGAAAGAAACATATCTACTGTTATTAAAAAAGAAGATGTAAAAAAAGCATTAAACACCTTACATGAAGAGTTTTTTGAAGAAAACGTAAAGCAACTCAACCTATTTGTAATGGGAGTTGGTAATGTTGGGGCTAAATTTTTAAAGCAAGTTTTACAGCAAAGAGACTATTTAAAAGAAAATTTAAAACTAAACATAAGAGTTATTGGAATTTCGAACTCCAGAACCATGCTTTTTGATGAGAATGGAATTAACCTAAATAACTGGGAAAATTCACTAGTAAAAGGAGAAAAAGCCGATAAGCAAAAATTCTTTGAGAAAGTTAACACTCTTAATTACAGAAACAGCATTTTTGTTGATAACACTGCTAGTGCAGAAGTATCTGAAACCTATAACACATATTTAGGAAACAGCATTTCTGTTGTTACATGTAACAAAATTGCATGTTCTTCTAAATTTGACAATTATAAAGAACTAAAAAGATTAGCTAGAGAATATAACGCTCCTTTCTTATTCGAAACTAATGTAGGTGCAGGCTTACCTATCATAGATACACTAAAACATTTAATTGCTTCTGGCGATAAAATATTAAAAATACAAGCTGTTCTTTCTGGTAGTTTAAATTTTGTTTTCAATTATTTTAATGATGAAACCACCTTCCATAACATTGTAAAACAAGCACAAGAAGAGGGTTACACAGAACCAGACCCAAAGATTGATTTAAGTGGGGTTGATGTAATGCGTAAAATTTTAATTTTAGCAAGAGAAAGTGGTAATCAGTTAGAGATTGATGACATAGTCAACAACCCATTTTTACCACAAGAAAGTTTAGACACAACAAACAATGAGGACTTTTTTACTTCTTTAATTAAACATGAAGATTCTTTCCAAGCTATTTATAAAAAAGCGAAAGATGCAGACAGCAAGCTAAAATACGTTGCTCAATATGAAGATGGTAAAGCTAGTGTTGGGTTACAAGAAATACCCAAAGGACACGATTTTTACAATCTAGAAGGTAGCGACAATATTGTTTTGTTTTACACAGAAAGGTACCCTAACCAACCAATGATTATAAAAGGTGCTGGTGCTGGTGCAGATGTTACTGCTTCGGGAATTTTTGCTGATATTATTAGAATAGGTAATTTTTAAGCATGGAAGAAATAAAAGTTTTTTGTCCGGCTACAATAGCAAACATCTCCTGTGGTTTTGATGTACTCGGAGTTGCTTTAGATTCTGTTGGCGACGAAATGGTAGTTCGTAAAACAAAAGAAGCCGGCATTAAAATCACTAAACTAGAAGGGCAAAATTTACCTCTCGAAACGAAAAAAAATGTTGCTGGTGTAGCAGGTGTAGCATTATTAGAAAAAGCCGATTATAATGGTGGTTTTGAGATAGAAATTTATAAAAAAATTAAAGCTGGTAGCGGCATAGGCAGTAGCGCAGCAAGCTCTACAGGAGCCGTTTGGGCAATGAACCATTTATTAGGATGTCCGTTTTCTAAAACCGAATTAGTTAGGTTTGCAATGGAAGGAGAGCGTTTAGCAAGTGGTGTAGCGCATGCAGACAATGTTGCTCCTGCCCTATTTGGAGCATTTACTTTGGTTCGTAGCTACACGCCGCTAGACATCATCCCTATAAAAAGTCCGCCAGAATTATACGCTACAGTTATTCACCCACAAATTGAAGTTAAAACTGCCGATTCTAGAAAAATTCTAAAGACAACTATTTCTCTAGAAAATGGCATTAAACAATGGGGAAATGTTGGTGGATTAGTTGCTGGCTTGTTTATGGAAGATTATAATTTAATTGGTAGATCTCTAGAAGACCATATCATAGAACCTATACGCTCCATTTTAATTCCAGGTTTCGATAATATAAAAAAAGAAACTTTAAATGCTGGAGCACTAGGATGTGGAATATCTGGTTCTGGACCTTCTATATTCACGTTTAGTAAAGGCGAAGAAACTGCAAACAAAGTTGCAAAAGCTATGAGAGAAGTATATAAAAATATTGGCATTGATTTCGATATACATGTATCAAAAATTAACACCCAAGGAATAAAAATAATAGATTAAAGAATGAACTTTTACAGCCTAAATAAAAAAGCGCCAAAGGTATCTTTTAAAGATGCCGTAATTAAAGGTATTGCCCCAGACAAAGGATTGTATTTTCCTGAAAGTATAACACCTTTACCAGCTTCGTTTTTTGAAAACATAGAATCGTTATCTAACACAGAGATAGCGTTCCAAGCAATAAAGCAGTTTGTTTCTTCAGAAATTCCAGAAGATAGATTAAAAGAAATACTATCTAATGTTTTAGATTTTGATTTTCCTATAGTTGAAATAAGCGAAAATACTGCCACATTAGAATTATTTCATGGTCCTACTATGGCTTTTAAAGATGTTGGCGCCCGTTTTATGGCTAATTGTTTAGGCTATTTTTCGGAAGGAGAAGATAATGAAGTTACTGTTTTAGTCGCTACATCTGGAGATACAGGAGGTGCCGTTGCTAATGGGTTTTTAGGAGTAAAAGGCGTTAAAGTGGTTATTCTATACCCGAGCGGAAAAGTTAGTGATATACAAGAAAGACAACTTACAACGCTAGGCCAAAACATTACTGCATTAGAAGTAAGTGGTACTTTCGACGATTGCCAAGCTATGGTTAAAAATGCATTTCTAGACAGTGAATTATTAAATAATATGCAGTTAACATCTGCAAACTCAATCAATGTTGCGCGCTGGTTACCGCAGTTATTTTACTTTCTATTTGCTTATAAACAAGCAAAATCTAAAGATAAAGAGATTGTATTTTCAGTTCCTAGTGGTAATTTTGGTAATATTTGCGCAGGTTTAATGGCACAACGCTTAGGTATGCCTGTAAAACAATTTGTTGCAGCAACTAATGTTAATGACACCGTACCTGAATTTATGAGAACGCAAGAATACTCCCCTAAACCATCCTCAGCAACTATATCTAACGCTATGGATGTTGGCGACCCAAGTAATTTTATCCGAATTCGTCATTTATTTAAAGATAATTTTACAGACTTAGCCAAAAATCTTTCTTCGTATTCTTTTACAGATGAAGAAACAAAAAAAGCTATGCTCGAAATATATAAAGACTCTAAATACATTACCGACCCTCATGGTGCCGTTGGATATTTAGGTCTTAAAAAGTATCGAAAAAATACCCCTGATACGTATGGAATTTTCTTAGAAACCGCGCATCCTGTAAAGTTTTTAGATATTGTGGAAGATACTATGGATGTTAAAATCGACATCCCTTCTCAAATATTAAAAGTAATAGATAAAGAGAAAATATCTCATAAAATAGCTACCTATGACGAGCTAAAAAGACATTTATTAAAACGCTAATAAAAGAATAGAATTAGGAATACAACAAAGCCTCTTAACATAACGTAAGAGGCTTTGTTGTATTTCAAGGTTGTTATTTTAGCTATTGCAACTTTCATTTTACTAGTAACTACCTAACCAAAAGAATACACTATGGCATATTCCTTCTTTTACAATCCTAAATGCAACTTTTAAATAGTTCATA
This sequence comes from Maribacter sp., assembly GCF_016744255.1. Lineage (GTDB taxonomy): Bacteria > Bacteroidota > Bacteroidia > Flavobacteriales > Flavobacteriaceae > Maribacter_B. The sequence goes on along the minus strand of NZ_JADGES010000009.1, from coordinate 33,092 downwards.
TTTAATTTTCTCTTAAAACCATTTCTCCGTCTATATAGACAACCAAAGTTGCCTTTTTTCTGATTATAATCTCCTCTAAATTACAATCTCACAATATCATCAACATCTTTCCTATAACCATTAAAAGCAATACTCTAAAAAGGTTCGCGTGTTTGCCTAAAACAAAGTAAGCCATCCATACGCTTTCTACTTTTAAGCATCTTACATGCACAATAAGCCATAATATAAGTACATTTAATGTCTCAAATACCATCTTCATGGTCTGTATTTGCTCACGAACAAGCAACTATTTAGCTTGCAATCAGAAAACATTAAAACCTACTCTCATAGAATAATTAATTTATTAAACACGGGCACACTAAATTGGTTAATCCCTTTAGCGTAAACACAATAAACTCTGATAATTTTTTTTTATTAATTTAAGATATACAGCATTTTTTACTTCTAAAAATATACTGGTTAATTTAAAAAAACTGTCTAAAAGCACTAAAAAACCATTGCATTTAAACAACTCCATATGATTTATTTTGAATAGATTTGTACGACTAAAATAATTAAATAATGAAAAATACTGCTTTAACTACTACTCACGAAGCTCTTGGAGCAAAAATGGTTCCTTTTGCCGGATATAACATGCCCGTTTCTTATGAAGGGATTAACATAGAACATGAAACCGTTCGAAAAGACGTTGGTGTTTTTGATGTTTCGCATATGGGAGAGTTTTTAATTTCTGGACCAAATGCATTGGCTTTAATCCAGAAAGTAACTTCTAATGATGCCTCTAAACTTACAATAGGCAAAGCTCAGTATAGTTGTTTGCCTAATGAAACTGGCGGAATTGTAGACGATTTAATTGTATATCAATTAAAAGAAGAGCAATATTTACTAGTTGTAAACGCATCTAACATTGACAAAGACTGGACCCACATATCTAAATACAACACTGCATTTAATGCAGAAATGCGTAATATTTCGGAGGACTATTCTTTACTTGCTATTCAAGGACCTAAAGCGGTCGAAGCTATGCAAAGCATAACCAGTATTGATTTATCACAAATAAAATTCTACAATTTTGAAGTTGCAGATTTTGCTGGGGTTGAGAATGTAATTATATCTGCAACAGGATATACTGGTTCTGGAGGTTTTGAAATTTACTGCAAAAATGAAGACGTAAAACAAATATGGGATACCGTTTTTAAAGCTGGGGCAGATTTTGGGATTAAACCTATTGGGTTAGCCGCAAGAGATACTTTAAGATTAGAAATGGGTTACTGCCTTTACGGCAATGATATCAACGATACCACTTCACCGTTCGAAGCAGGTTTGAGCTGGATTACTAAATTCACCAAAGAATTTGTGAATAGTGAAGCTCTTGCTGAAGAAAAGAAACATGGTCTTGAAAGAAAATTGATTGCTTTTGAATTGGATGAAAGAGGAATCCCTAGACACGATTACGATATAGTAGACGGACAAGGAAACATTATTGGTATTGTAACATCCGGTACCATGTCTCCTTCTTTAGGGAAAGGTATTGGTTTGGGGTATGTTCCTAAAATTTTATCAGAAGTTGGCTCTAAAATAAACATCCAAGTTCGTAAAAAATCTATTCCCGCAACTGTAGTTAAGCTACCTTTTTATAAAGTGTAATGATCGCGTACCAAAGCATAATTGATGATATAGCAAAAACTTCAAGAAAAGTTGCTAACAAAGGTGTAGTTGCCTCTTATATTCCTGAACTTGCTGTAAATAACATTGATAAATTTGGTATTCACCTAGTAGATGCAAATAACAATAATTATAGTACAGGAGATGCTTTGGATAGTTTTTCTATTCAAAGTATTTCCAAAGTACTAACACTTGCCCTCTCTTTTAGTTTAGTAGGCGATGACTTATGGAAAAGAATAGATGTAGAACCTTCTGGTGACCCGTTTAATCATTTATCGCTTTTAGAATTTGAAAACGGAATACCTAGAAATCCTTTTATAAATGCCGGAGCTATTGTTATAGCAGACATATTGGTTTCTCATTTAAAAAACCCAAAAGAAGATTTTTTAAATTTTATACAAGAACTAACGAATGATACTACTATTCAATACAACGAAAAAGTAGCACTATCCGAAAAAAATACTGGTTTTAGAAATTATGCTGCCGCAAACCTACTTAAATCGTACGGTAATTTGCATAATGATGTAGATACGGTGCTCGACTTTTATTTTCATCAATGTTCGCTAGAAATGAACTGTAAACAATTGGCTAATGCATTTTTTATTTTTATGAATCACGGAAAATGCCAAAGAGGAAAAAGTTACTTAAACATAAATCAGGTAAAACGGATAAATGCTCTAATGCTAACTTGCGGGTTTTATGACGAAGCAGGTGAATTTGCTTTTGAAGTTGGCCTCCCTGGCAAAAGTGGAGTTGGTGGTGGTATCGTAGCGTTATTACCAAATACATATTGCGTAGCTACGTGGTCTCCTGGTTTAAATCCTAAAGGAAACTCTAAATTAGGAATGGCTGCTCTAGAGGAATTAACAACCAAAACAAAGCAATCCATTTTTTAAAAGTTGAAAGTAAAAAAAATTTTAATCCTTGGTGGAAGTGGATTTATAGGCAACGCTATTTATAAGGAACTTTGCCCCTACTTTAAAACCTACGCTACCTATAATTCTGCCAGAAGGTCTTCCGAAAAAAACCAACAATTTATAAAATATAATATGGAAGAGGATGATATTTACAACATCCTTGAAAACATAAAACCCCAAATAATTATTTCTGCGGTTAGAGGTAATTTTGCTGCTCAAATACAAGCACACCAGCATATTGTTGAATATCTAGAAGAAAATAACTGTAGGCTTCTTTTTATATCATCCGCCAATGTTTTTGACGCGTATAGTAAGTACCCGTCTTATGAGAATGACAAAACTCTATCCGAAAGTATTTATGGTCGTCTAAAAATACGTATTGAAAATATGCTATTGAGATTGCCTCCAGAAAAAATGGCTATCCTAAGAGTTCCTATGGTTTTTGGTAATACTTCTACTAGAGTTAAAGACATTAAAAATAGTATCTTAAACAACGAATCTATTGATGTTTTCCCTAACCTTGTTATGAATGTTACCAATGATGACAAATTAACCCAACAAATACACTATTTAATCAACAGAAATAAAAGCGGTATTTTTCATTTAGGATGTAAAGACCTAGTACACCATGAAGATTTTATAAAAGAGGTTATTGACCGAATAGGAACATTTAACCCCATTTATAAAAGAAATTTTACCACTAACAATGAACGTTATATGGCTGTTTTACCTAAAACAAATAAACTGCCTAAAAACCTTCAATTTACCTATCAAGATATTATAGACCACCATTTTATTATCTAACTTTAAGAAAAACAAAAATGCAAAAATTAACAGACGCCCAAATACAAGAGAACCTGAAACAATTAGATGGATGGGAATACATAGATGGCGCCATTGAAACCACTTTTGAGTTTAAAGATTTTAAAGATGCTTTTTCCGTAATGACCCGTATAGCGTTTGAATGTGAAAAACAAAATCACCATCCAGATTGGAGCAATGTGTACAATAAACTCAATATTCGTCTTAACACACATGACGCAAATGGCATTACAGAAAATGATATTACATTAGCGCACACTATAGAAGAAATAATTACCAGTGAGTAAACCTATACCCTTTAGCCCTTGCAGCAGCAATAAAATTTATTAAATTTGTAAATACACCTTTTAAACAAAAATACCATGGGAAGAGCTTTTGAATTTAGAAAAGCACGTAAAATGAAAAGATGGTCTGCTATGTCTAAAGCCTTTACACGTATTGGTAAAGACATTGTAATGGCTGTTAAAGAAGGAGGTCCAGATCCAGACTCAAATGCAAAATTAAGAGCAGTTATACAGAATGCAAAATCTGTAAACATGCCCAAGGATAATGTAGAGCGAGCCATTAAAAGAGCAAGCGACAAAAATCTTGGAGATTTTAAAGTTGTTTTGTTCGAAGGGTATGCTCCACATGGTATTGCCATATTAGTAGAAACTGCCACAGATAACAATACTAGAACGGTTGCTAATGTACGTAGCTACTTTAATAAATGTAATGGTAACATGGGGACTTCTGGCTCTGTAGAGTTTATGTTCGACCATACTTGTAACTTTAGAATTCCTGCAGAAGGATTAGACCCAGAAGAGCTAGAACTAGAATTAATAGATTTTGGTGCAGAAGAGGTTTTCGTAGATGAAGATGGTATTTTAATTTATGCTCCTTTTGAAAATTTTGGCTCTATTCAAAAAGAATTAGAATCTAGAGGGCTTGAAATTTTATCTTCTGGTTTTGAGCGTATTCCGCAAGTAACAAAACAACTTACCGAAGAACAAGCTGCTGACGTAGAAAAACTACTAGAAAAAATAGAGGAAGATGATGACGTACAGAATGTGTATCATACCATGCAAGAATAACCTAATTTAGGTGTATATATACAAAAGATTTTAACTTAATTGTTAAAATCTTTTTCTTTTTAATACTCTATTTTTTTAGCTATAACTATTCTCCTCTATCTTTCCTTTAACTCCTTTAAAAAATAGCTCATAGGATTTAAAATCTTCTTCCTTATCACCTGTAGGTGTATATGGCTGAGATACCTTTACCTGTTTTTTTCCAAAATCAAAAGCTATTAAAACAATTGGAACTTTTGCTTCTATCGCTATATAATAAAACCCTGTTTTCCATTTACTTACCTTCTCACGAGTTCCTTCTGGAGCTAATGTTAATCTAAATTTTTCACGCGTTTTAAATACCTCAGCTGTGGAGCTAACCATATTATTATTTTTGGCTCTATCTACCGGTGCACCGCCTGTCCATTTAAAAAACCAACCAAAAGGAGGCTTAAACAGACTTTTTTTTCCAACATAATTAATCTCTTCATTCCAAACCTTGCGAATAAGTAGTCCTAGAAAAAAATCTATCCAACTGGTATGCGGCACTACTGCAATAACACATTTATTTACCTGAGGAAAATCGCCAACGGTCTTCCATCCTAATAATTTAAAATAAATAAATTTTGCTATTTTATGCATCTAAATAAATAAAATAGAGGTTAAACCTCCATTATGGTATCGAGAAAAGCTATTATATTTTTTCATATATAGACCTCAATTTTTGTTCTGTAATAGTATCTCTCCAATTCTCTCCTAAAGCGTTTTCCCATAAAGGAGTCATACCCATAGCTACTTTTATCATGGTACTGTATTGTTCATCGGACAAATCCTTACAAATTCCTGTAGGCAAAATAATATTATGTTTATCCATCATTTTATAAAACAACGCAACTCCATCTGGATAGAATTCTTCTAAATATTGAAATACCAAACAATTACCTATTCCATGTTTTACACCTAACAAATAAGACAAACCATAGCTCATAGCATGTGCTACTCCTACTTGAGAATAAGCTATACTCATTCCTCCGTGCCAAGAGGCCATCATTAATTTATCCCTAGACTCTTCCTCATTTAAATCCTCTAAAAAAACCTCTTTACAAAGATCTAAGGATTTTTCACCATAACTCTGGCTAAAGGCATTTAAATATGTTCCCGTTAAAGATTCTATACAATGAATATAACAATCCATTCCGGTATAAAACCATTGTTCTTTTGGCACTCCTTTAGTTACATCTGGATCCAATAAAACTTGGTCAAAAGTGGTGAAATCTGAATTAATTCCTAACTTCTTCTCTGGCCCTAATAATACGGTTGTTCTAGACACTTCTGCCCCTGTTCCACTAATGGTTGGGATTCCTACATGATATAGTGCTGGTTTTGTGACCAAATCCCACCCTTGATAGTTTGCGGAACCTCCTTCATTAGTTAACATAATTGCTACTGCTTTTGATAAATCTAAAAGCGTTCCTCCACCAATACCAACTATTCCTGATGGTTCCTCTGAAAACTCGGAACGAATTAAATCTACAATAGCATCTACTTGGTGTGTCTTAGGTTCTTCCTCTGCAGATATAAAAATAATTTTATCATTAAAAATACAAGGTATGTTAGCTGCTAACTCCTGATTTTCAAAAACATCATCGACTAAAAAAATAAATGGAGCTTCGGAATGTTTTCTTTTAGGCATTAATATTTTACTCAATTGAGCAAAACTACCTTTACCAAAGACAACTCTAGGAACCATTGGAAAGTTCTTATATTCTACAGGATTATTACGTCCAGAATTTTTCACTCTTACTTCTTTTTTAATTTCCATTATAATCTTACAAATATGGCGTTATTTCAGCTAAACTATGCAATGTTAAAAACTCAGCCTCATCATCCACTTCTTCTACCTGCTCATGCTGCCATGTGGTATGGAAAGGAACGTGAACAGCTTTTGCTCCTATATTAACCAGTGGCAAAACATCTGACTTTAAAGAGTTTCCTATCATTAAAAACTCGGACACTTCAATTTCTAAATGTTCTAGTAAGTTAGAATAGTTTTTTTCCTTTTTATCACTCAATACCTCTACATGATGAAAATATTTAGATAGTCCAGAACGCTCTAACTTTCTCTCCTGATCTAATAAATCGCCTTTCGTTAAAACAATTAATCTATATTTAGATTGTAACGTTTGTAATACCTCTTCTACTCCATCTAACAATTCCACAGGGTGCGAAATCATTCTTTTACCTATCTCTAGTATTTTAGATATTGTTTTTTGCGAAACTTTATTATTCGAAAGTTCCATAGCTGCTTCTACCATAGATAACATAAAACCTTTAACACCATAACCATATAGTTCTAAGTTTTTAATTTCCACTTTAAAAAGCTCCTGATCTATCTTATTTTTGGTTTCATACCCTTCTAATAAAGCTGCAAATTCTTCTTCTGCGTCTCTAAAATAAGTTTCATTCACCCAAAGAGTATCATCTGCATCAAAACCAATAACTTTTATATTTCCATAATCTACTTCCATTCCGCTCTTGCTCTTTTTAAATCTTCCGGGGTATCTATTTCTATACCACTCACTGTAGTTTCTACCATTTTAATGGTTTTACCATACTCTAAATAACGAATAGCCTCTATCTTCTCTACCGCCTCTAACATTAACATGGGTAGGCGTTGAAAGTCCATAAGCGCACTTTTTCTAAAGGCATAAATTCCTTTATGTTTAAAATACACACTTTCCACTTCTTTATCTCTTGGATACGGAATTGGCGAACGCGAAAAATATAATGCTCTATTGTTATTATCTACTATTACTTTTACAGTGTTTGGATTATTTATTTCCTCTAAATCGGTAATCCTTACCATCAAGGATGCTAAATCTATTTCTTTTTTTGGATCCTTTTTAAACACATCTAAAACACTTACCAAACTCTCTTTATCTGTAAAAGGCTCATCACCTTGTACATTTACAATAATATCTACGTCCAAATCGGTTACAGCCTCTGCAATACGATCACTTCCACAATCGTGCTCTTCGATACTTTTAAGAACTTTGCCCCCTGCTTTTTCTATAGTTTCATAGATTATATCGCTATCTGTTACTACATAAACTTCATCAAACAATTGTGTATTTATCGCAGCTTCATAGGTCCGTACTATTACTGGTTTACCCGCTAAATCTTGCATTAGTTTTGCCGGAAATCTAGATGCAGCATAACGTGCGGGAATCATTGCTATTATTTTCACTTTTAATTGGGTATTAAATTAGCTCTTCCGAGGTCTTATCTTTCTATAAATTCGGAATATGATTATTAAAATTAGTATCACCAATACTGCTGCCAAATAAGGCGCAAAAATAGATGCTGCAGTCACTGCTATGGCTGTTCCTGTTTCTACAGTGGCTACTACTGGATTTGCCAAACCACCCGTACTTGCTGTTGACGCCAACCTTGTTGTTGCACCTGCTCCTTTAATAGCAGTTGCTGTTCCTCCTCCTGCAATTATAGCAAGAGACCAAGTTACCACGGGATCCAAATTGGCCACAGTAGACACCATTACCGCTGTACCAGCTATAGCTGCCAAAGGTACTGCAAAACTATCTAAGAGGTTATCTACCCATGGAATAAAATATGCAAATATCTCTATTAATGTTGCTGCTCCCAGAGTAACTACCGCTGCCAAACTGCCTATCCATTCCCAACTTTCATTAAGCTCCCATACATTAAAATAAGAGGCCAAACTCAATGCAAATAGAGGCAAGAACACTCTAAAACCTACAGAGGCAGCTAAACCTACTCCTAAAAAAATACTTAAGATTGTTTCTGTTGTCATACTATTTCTATTCTAAATTTAAGGAATACTTATTCTTCAAAAAAATCATTCTTAAAACCAATTAAATACAATTGTTTTTTAGCTCTTGTTACCGCAGTATACAACCACCTTAAATACTCCTTATCTATACCATTTGGCAAATAAGGCTGCTCTACAAACACAGTATTCCACTGCCCTCCTTGGGATTTATGACAGGTAATAGCATAAGAAAACTTCACCTGTAAAGCATTAAAAAACTTGTTGTTTTTAACCCCTAAAAATTTCTTGTATTTTGATGTCTCATGCTCAAAATCTTTCATCACTTCTTGGTATAATCGATTACCATCTTCATAGGATAATGAAGGAGTCTCCGCACTAATGGTATCTAACAACAATACTGTTTCAAAAGGTTTTTGATTAGGGTAATCTACCATAACTACTTTAACTTCAGCAAATTTGAATCCATAAATTTCTTTAAACCTAAAAATTTCTAAAATCTCTATAATATCACCATTCGCTATAAAACCAGCTTCAGATTCTGGCTTAAGCCAGTAATAGTTATTTTTAACTACCATCATATAATCCCCAACAGCTAATTCATTTTCTAGAAACAAAATTCTGCTCCGAATATTCTCATTATACAAGTTTGCCCTTTTGTTAGAACGAACTATAAAGGCAGTTTCTTCTTTGCCGTTTTCGGAATAAGAAGTATCTATAGCCTCTTGTATTTCATAACCATCCTGTAGTCTTACAATATCTGCAAACGATTGTAAATTAAACTTAAACGTATCGTAAAAAGAACCTTCTAATGCTTCTCTTAACAAAGTGGCATTCACTAAGATGCCAGAATCTTCGGCTTGTCTCACTACTTCATCTAGCTCTAACTTTACCACCTCCTTATTATAGTTTAAGGATAATTTATCCGGATCCAAAGCAGGACTTAAGCTTAAATGTACTGGAGGCAACTGCGCTGTATCTCCTATTAAAATAAGCTTACAATTATGTCCCGAATAAACAAATTGAATTAAATCGTCTAATAAAGAACCGTTTTCAAACAATTTAGAATCTGCAGGTGTATCAGGAATCATAGAAGCTTCATCTACGATAAAAATAGTATTTCTATGTTTATTAGGAGCCATTACAAACTGTACACCACCTCCACTTTGCTTTTTGGGGAAGTAAATTTTTCTATGAATAGTAAAAGCTTTTGTTTTGGAATAGTTAGACATTACCTTAGCCGCTCTACCTGTTGGAGCCATTAAAACAGCTTTCATGGCTGTTTCCCATAAGCTATTAACCATAGTTCCAATTAAAGTTGTTTTTCCTGTTCCGGCAAAACCACGCAATAAAAAAACTTCATTTTTCTCCTTAGATAGAACATAAGAAGCAAGCTTTTGCAATGCTACAATTTGTTTTAAAGTTGGCTCATGTGGGAATTTCGACTTTAGTAAAGCGAAAAAAGAAGCATCGGTCATAGATTTCATATAACATCAAATATAATCAGGATTTTTTCGAGAAAACCTTTTGCTAATAAAAAAAAATTGTAGATTTGTGAGAACCACGAATTATAATTAACACTTACAGAATGAAGACCATAATACAAATTGTACTTTGGATTGCTTGTATCGGATTAGGATACGCTATTTATCAATCAGTTACAGGACCAATCGAATTTAAAAAAGTAAAACAAGAACGTTTTGCTAAAGTTATTTCTAATTTAAAAGACATTAGAAATTCGCAAGAAGCTTATAAAACTGTTACAGGAAAATATGCAAATGACTTCAATAGTCTTATTAAATTTGTTGAAAATGGTAAATACACTATAACACAACAGAGGGATTCTTCTTATATGGAATTTGATGAAACCTATAAAATTGATGTTTTAAAAGAAGTAAAAATAATAGACACATTAGGCTTTGTTGGTGTTCGCGATTCTTTATTCAAAAAAGATGACCGCTACAAGACTATGATGAATGTACCTGGAGCAACAAAAGGGGAGAAATTCACTATGAAATCTGCGGTAATTGAAAAAAGCGGGTACAAAGCCCCTGTTTTTGAAGCGAAAGTGGAAAAAAGTATAGTTTTATCTGATCAACCTAAAACACTTCTTGATCGCGAAAATGGTCAAATGAGTGTTGAAGAAGTTAACGGTTCTTCTATTAAAGTTGGATCTTTGGACGAAGTTAGCACTAGTGGAAACTGGCCTCCTATCTATGACAAAAAGAAAAACAAATAATAGAATCATCACAGGTAATAAAAATTTTAAGAAATTGTCCATTCAAGTTAGCTTGAATGGACTTTCTTTTTGTGTTATAGACACAATAAATAATAAGATACTACAATCGAAAAATGTATTATTTAATAACGAATTAAATCCATATAGCTTACTTCAAGAATTACAACCTATTCTAGAAAAGAACAAAATACACTCCCAAGAATTCTCAGAAGTAATTGTTATACATAAAAACTCGCTTTTTAGTTTGGTTCCAAGCCCCCTATTTAATTCTAATGAATTAGAAAGCTACTTAGCTTATAACACCAAAATTTTAGAAAACGATTTATTAGCCTACGACGAAATAGACAACCAGGAAATAGTTACGGTTTATGTCCCTTTTATGAACATAAACAACTATATATATGACCTCTTTGGTGAATTTACATATAAACACCACAGTACTGTAATGGTGCACACTCTTTTAAATAATTTACACTCTCAAAAAGAAGAAACATGCTATATTCATGTTTCCGAACAACAAATGGACATTACCGTTGTTACTAATAAAAAATTAAAATTACATAACTGTTTCGACTACAACACCAAAGAAGATTTTATATACTATGTTCTTTTTACTTTAGAGCAACTACATTTAGATCCTGAAACTATCCTTTTAAAACTTTTTGGCTCTATTGAAGAAGAAGATGCTCTGTATAATATTTGCTACAAATACATAAAAAATATAACTCTTTTTATTCCAAACAACCCATACCATCCTATTGAAGAATCTAACACTGAGTCTATAGATTTCACTGTTATAAACGCCCTATAATGCGCATAATTTCTGGAAAACACAAAGGAAGATATTTACAAGCTCCCAAAAAATTACCTGTTAGACCCACCACGGACATGGCAAAAGAAGCTCTGTTTAATATTTTAAACAACACCTACTACTTAGAAGATGTTATTCTACTAGATTTATTTGCTGGAACTGGAAATATCAGCTTTGAATTTGCATCGAGAGGAACAACACAACTAACTGCAGTAGATGCTAATCACGGATGCGTAAAGTATATTGATAAAATTTCTGAGGAATTAGATTTTAATATTAACACTATTAAGAGCGACGTATTTTCCTTTTTAAAAAATGTAAAACAAAAAAGCACTATAATATTTGCTGACCCTCCTTACGACCTACCCTTCGAAGACTTTGCGAAGTTACCGGAGTTAGTTTTTACTAACGAATTACTTGTTGATGACGATGACAGTTTGCTAATTATAGAACACTCCAAACACACCGACTTATCTTCCTTAGATAATTTTAATAACGAAAGAAGATATGGTGGTAGTGTTTTTAGTTTTTTTAAAAAAGGTACTGACCAATAAAAAACTAACCTACATTCTTTGTTATGAAAAAACACAATTACAAAATTAAAATTGAGTGGACTGGCAACGAAGGTTCTGGAACAAAAAACTACAAAACATACAATAGAAACCATAGTATATCTGGAGATCATAAATCTTCGGAAATAGATGGCTCTTCTGACCCCTCCTTCTTAGGAGATAAAACACGTTACAATCCTGAAGATTTATTCTTATCCTCCATCTCTTCTTGCCATATGCTTTGGTATCTCCATTTATGTTCTGCTCACAATATAATTATCACTTCTTATTACGATAATGCCACAGGAATAATGGAAGAAAAACCGAATGGCAGTGGACAATTTACGAGCGTAACCTTAAACCCTACCATTACTATAACTAATAATCAAAAAAAAACGAAAGCTCTAGAATTACACGAGGAAGCTAACAAAATGTGTTTTATTGCTAATTCTTGTAATTTTAAAATTAAGCACAATTGTAATATTACTATTAAAGAGGATTTTTAGCTAAAAAAAACATTCTTAAAAAATATACTACCTATATTACTTCCTATTTTTTCCGAATAGATACACTATTCTTTTTATAGAAAAAAGCAGTAATACTTTTCTATTATTTCACTATATAAGCGTACTTTTATTCTTTGTTTTGTTTACCCTTTTTAGATAAAATATTTTTCAGGTAATTACTTACACAAAGGCTATTCTAATGGCAAAAAACAATATTCTACCTCTATTAATTATTGCACTTTTTGCCATCTTTAATACTTCTTGCAAAGACAAAGGATATGTACCAATTAAAGAAAAAAGCACTACAAAAATAACTCCTCATTTTGCAGGCACAGAGACCTGCATATCTTGCCACAATGACGAACATGCACGTTGGGAAAACTCAGACCATGATTTAGCCATGCAAATTGCCGATTCTACAACTGTTCTTGGTGATTTTAATACTACTACTTTTAAAAGCAAAGGCGTAAACTATCTTTTTACAAAAAAAGGGAATAATTTTTACGTAAATACAGAAGGAGGAAATGGCAAATACCAAGATTTTAAAATAAAATATACTTTTGGAGTTTTTCCTTTACAACAATATTTAATCGCCTTCCCTAACGGGAGCTACCAATGCCTAATGGTTGCTTGGGATAGCAATAAGAACATATGGTTTAATCTGCAACCAAATTTAGTAATTGAACACAATGAATGGATGCATTGGAGTGGCGGAAGTATGTCATGGAATTCCATGTGTGCAGATTGCCACTCTACTAATCTTCAAAAAAAATACGATTCTAACACCCAAAGCTACGAAACAACGTATAGTATTATAAATGTAAGTTGTGAGGCCTGCCATGGCCCAGCTAGTAAACATGTAGAGTTTTACAAAAATAAATCTAAAAGTACGGTGCCTCCCGAGTTATACATGACAAAAAACATGGATAGTAAAGAAGTGGTGCAGAAATGCGCAAGATGCCATTCTAGGCGCACACAACATACCGACTATTTTGATTATACAGGGCACTATCTAGATCATTACGCACCTTCTTTAATCATTGACCCTCTGTATGAATTAGACGGCCAGATAAAAGATGAAGTATATGTATACGGCTCTTTTGTACAAAGCAAAATGTACCACAACAATGTGTCTTGTAAAGATTGCCATGATGTACACTCCTTAAAGTTAAAAAAACAGGGGAACGATTTATGCTTAAGCTGTCATGTCCCTACCTACAACGAACCCGAGCATCATTTTCATAAAAAAGATACTCCTGCTTCTTTATGCATAAACTGCCATATGGATGGAAAAACGTACATGGGTAATGATTATCGAAGAGACCATAGCTTTAGAGTACCAAGGCCAGACCAAAGCATAAAATACGACACACCCAATGCATGCAACAAGTGCCACACAGACAAAAGTCCTGTTTGGGCAAGTAACTTCTTAAAATTGAAATTTGGAGAACCAGACCAAAATCATTATTCCAATTTATTATTAGAAGGAACTAATGGCAATTTTGATGCTTATCACTCCATCCTAAAAAACTCTAATTACCCAGAAATAATTAGAGCCACAGCTCTTTACAATTACGCAAACCAAAACTTATCTGAACAAGACATTAACAACATATTACATTTTATAAATGACAGTTCTCCTTTAGTAAGAAAAGAAGCGGTGGCTGTATTAGAAAAAATAAATGCAAACGAGTATACCAATAATTATATTCAACCCTTATTATTAGATTCCATACGATCTGTTAGAATATCTGCAGCCCAATTCTATGCGGCAAATAACATTCCTTTACCACAAAATAGAGAATACAAAAAAGCAAATAAAGAACTTAAAAATTCATTAGAAAATAATTCCGAATTCCCCTCAGGACAACATAAAATTGGGTTATTACATGCCGCAAAAGGAGACATAACAGCTGCAGAAAAAGCCTATAGAAACGCAATTTTCATTGACAATTATTACAATCTTTCAAGATTAAATTTAGCTTTAATTGTATATAATCAAGGAAAAACGAAAGAAGCTGAAGAGCTTTACTTAAAGGTGGCTTCTCAAGAGCCACATTCGAGTTATCCACATTTTATGCTAGGCTTATTATACAATGAAATTAACCAACCACAAAAATCTATACAATACTTAAAATTAGCTACAGAAAAAAAGCCTATCCTAATTAATGCGTTCTATAATTACGGTATAAAACTACAAGAACAACAGAAATATAAGGACGCAAGGACAGTAATTGAAAAGGGGTTAAAAGAAGTTCCCAACAGTGAGCGTCTTTTATATTTAAAAGTTATTAATCAAATTAATACGAACAATACGCAAGGAGCAAAAAACACCACTCTTTTTTTACTAGAATCATTTCCCGACAACCCTGCTTACAAACAGTTGTTAGATAATATAAATTCTAGATTATAAAAAAGCAGGTCATAAGCCGGATTCTGTCTTTGTATAAAACAAATCCTTATCATTTATCTAGGCCAGTGGTTACCCAAAGGCTCTAACCGCCTACCCTTCAGCTCGGACGTGCTGCCCTCGAACACTGATTTACGTGACGTTTCACCGTATAGAGTTTACCTGGTTTCACTACAGCATTACCTGTACATACTTTCTGTTGCACTTGTCCGTCCCAATAAATTGGGAGACGGGTGTTACCCGCTATACTGCACTATGGTGTCCGGACTTTCCTCTCTTCACACAAGGCGAACAGCGATAAGGAGACCTGCTTGGGGACAAATGTAACTCAATTGTTGATAAATATGTTGCTATTATTACTTAAATGAAGCACAAAATCTACAGCTATTTTTATATTTGTAATTCGCACTTTGATAGAGTAGCATAATTTAATAAAAAATAGTATTTGGAACCCTTTATAGTATCAGCACGTAAGTATAGACCTAAAACATTTAAAGATGTAGTGGGCCAGCAAGCTATAACCAATACTTTGCTGCATGCTATAGAAAGTAACCATCTAGCCCAAGCTTTACTTTTTTGCGGACCTAGAGGTGTTGGTAAAACTACTTGTGCTAGAATATTAGCCAAACAAATTAACCAAGACGACAACCAAAAAGCAGATGAAGATTTTGCTTTTAATATTTTTGAACTAGATGCAGCATCTAACAACTCTGTTGATGATATACGTAGCCTTATTGACCAAGTACGTATCCCTCCACAGGTTGGAAAATATAAAGTTTATATTATTGATGAAGTACACATGCTTTCGCAATCTGCGTTTAATGCTTTTCTTAAAACTCTAGAAGAGCCACCCAAGCATGCTATTTTTATTCTAGCAACTACCGAAAAACACAAAATAATACCAACGATTTTGTCTCGTTGCCAAATATTCGATTTTAAACGCATTACCGTTAAAGATGCTGCTGAATATTTAAAATATATAGCCGAAAACCAAGGTATTACTGCAGAAGAAGAAGCGCTACATATAATTGCTCAGAAAGCTGATGGAGCCATGAGAGATGCTCTTTCTATATTTGATCGTGTAGTAAGTTTCTCTGGAAACACATTAACAAGAAAGGCCGTTACAGAAAATTTAAACGTATTAGATTACGACACCTACTTTTCTGCTACCGATTATATATTAGAACACAACATTCCGCAAACCCTTGTTTTGTTTAACAAAACACTAGCTTTAGGTTTTGATGGCCATCATTTTATAAGTGGTTTAGCTTCACATTTTAGAGATTTAATGGTCTGTCAACACCAACAAACTATTGCCTTGTTAGAAGTAGGGGAAGTTACTAAAAAGAAGTACCTAGAGCAATCGCAAAAGGCATCGAGTTCCTTTTTACTACAAGCATTAGATATTGCTAATGATTGTGATTTAAAGTATAAAACCAGTAAAAATCAGCGGTTACTAGTAGAACTTACTCTAATGAAATTATCCTCTATCAATTTTGATGGAGAAAAAAAAAATCCTGAATCCGTAGCATTACACAATAAAACCATCGAGTTTATTGCTCCTGCTTCCTTTTTTCGTGCTAAAAGTAATGGTTCTTCTCCTAAAACAGTAAAAAGTGAGATAACCTCTGAATTAGAGGAAGAAAAAACAACTCCTACAGAGACTAATGTTACCCCAAAAGAAACAGCAATTACTCCTAATGTAACTAACGCAGCAGAAGAGCATATTCCTAAAGTAAATACTCCTACTGTAAATAAAAAATTAGACTTAAAAAATCCTATAAAAAGAGTTTCTGGTTTATCCATTTCTAGCCTTAAAGCCAAAAAAGAGCATGAGCTAAATAGAAAGGATAATACAATTGATGAGGCAGAATTACCTAGAGATATTTTTCCGGAAGAAAAAATGCAAAAACTATGGGCAGAATTCGTAGAAGTAATTGATGCAAAAGGACAAAAAATATTAGCCTCCAATTTAAATGCAGACACTCCTAAACTAAGAAACGAAACCACCATCTGGATTGAGTTGCCGAATGATACAATGAAAAAAGAAGTAGAGCGCGAGCAATACGAACTCATGGAGCATCTAAAAAAGAGATTAAATAATTACTTCATTGAATTAAAGATTACGGTTAACGAAACTACAGAAACAAAATTTGCATTTACCCCAGCAGAGAAATACGAAAAATTAAGGCAAAAAAACCCTGTAGTTGACTTTTTACGTCAAGAATTTGATATGGATATTAACTAACCATATTATTCTAAAAGTAACTTTACAGTTTTAAAATAGAGTCTTTTCCTGTACATTTATTAAATACCATTATTGATTATGCTAGGACTAAAATTACCAACAGACCCAAGATGGGTTAATATAGTAGAAAAAAATATTGACGAGATATTAACCGACCATGCTTATTGTGAGCAAAAAGCAGCAAGCACCGCTATATCTTTAATCGTTTCTTTCCCTGAATATACCGAACTAATAAAAGAAATGATTGCTCTTTCTAGAGAAGAAATGGGTCACTTTAAAATGGTACACGACCGTATTATTGCTCGCGGAAAAACACTAGGAAGAGACCGCAAGGATCAATACGTTCTAGCTTTGATAAAGTTTTTCCCAAAAGGAGGCAGCCGTACTACACAATTAGTACACAGACTACTATACGCTGCTTTAATTGAAGCCAGAAGCTGCGAACGTTTTAGACTTTTATCGGAAGAATTAGAAGATAAAGAACTGGCCGAATTTTACCATAAATTAATGGTAAGTGAAGCAGGACACTATACCATGTTCCTAAAGTTCGCAAGACAATATGGGGAAACCGAAGAAGTAAATAAAAAATGGGAAGACCTACTTATTTATGAAGCCGAAATAATGAAAAATCTAGGCACAAAAGAAACGGTTCATGGGTAATACACCCTTACCTTTTCTTCTTAGAATTATACAAAGTTTTTATAATACCATCTGATAGTCCTATTTTAGGTACGTATATTTTCTTAGCGCCACTCCATTTTGCAGCGGAAAGAAAGATACGTGTGGCTGGTATAATTACATCTGCCCTATCTGGGTTTAAACCCAACTCTGATATACGATCATCATAACATAAACTATCTAGAAAATGATATTGTGCATTCAGCCATATACAAGAAAGTGCCTGCCCTTCTTTTCTTCCAGACATTTTATGCAACTTGTTTATATTCCCGCCGGAACCTATTATAGAAAGTTTAGATAAGCCTTCTGTATTTGTTTTAATCCAAGACTGCAAATCATTCCACAAATCTTCACCAACCATATCGTTAAGCAAACGTACCGTACCTAATTTAAAAGATTTAGAAATTTTAATTTTACCTTTTGTAAATATGGTGAACTCGGTACTACCACCACCAACATCTATGTACAAATACGACTGATCCTCTTTAATTACATCTTTTAAATCTGTCGAAGCTATTATCTTAGCTTCCTCTTTACCATCTATTAAGTCTATAGATATATTGGCTTCTTTTTTAATCTTATTTATTATTTCTTGCCCATTTTTAGCTTCTCGCATAGCAGAAGTAGCACAGGCTCTATACTCTTCTACACCAGCAACTTCCATTAACAACTTAAAAGCTTTCATGGATTTCACCATTCTATCTACATTCTTTTCTGAAATTTGCCCTAAAGTAAAAGAATCCTCACCTAAACGAACCGCAACACGAATCAGCGCACTCTTTCTAAACTGCGTTTTTTTTCCTTTTTCCTCAATAACATTATGAGTTAACAAACGAATAGCATTAGAACCTATATCTATTGCTGCAAATTTTCTAACCTTCAATCTTTCTCTTTTTAAGAATTCAACTTATCTAAATAATAAGTATAACTAGCAAATTGAGACCGACTAGACTCATCACTATTTACCTTATATGCATTATCTTGCTTATCTGAAAACAAGCGTGCTTTCGCACTATCATTCCAAGAAATATCAAAAGTATCTAATATCTCTTTTTTAATTTCCTCATCATAAATAGGGCAGCCCACTTCTACTCTATTATCTAGATTACGAGTCATCCAATCTGCAGAAGATATATACACTTTAGAATCGCCATTGTTACCAAAAACGAATACCCTAGCATGCTCTAAAAATTTATCTACTACACTTATAGCCTCTATATTTTCACTCATTCCTTTAACTCCTGGAATAAGACAACATATCCCCCTAATAATAAGCTGTATTTTTACTCCTGCGTTACTCGCCTCGTACAACTTATCTATCATTTTATAAGAGGTAAAACTGTTCATCTTTATTTTAATATAAGCATCTTTACCCAATTTGGCATGCCCTATTTCTTCATCAATAAGTTTTAAAAATGTACTCTTTGTATAATGAGGGGACACTATTAAATGCTTGTACTTATTTATTTTATAGGTAGTTTCAAAAAAATCGAAAACTTTATTTAGTTCTTTTAAAATACCATCGTGTGCCGTGAACAATGTATAATCTGTATAGATTTTGGCCGTAGATTCATTAAAATTACCCGTACTAATAAATCCATAGCGCTTTATTCCTTCCTCTTCTTCGCGTTCTACAAGACATATTTTACTGTGCACTTTTAACCCAGGAACACCAAAAATTAATTTCACTCCTTCTGCTTGTAATTGCTCCGCATATTCAATGTTTGCTTGCTCATCAAAACGAGCTTGCAACTCTATCTGAACCGTAACTTGTTTTCCATTTTTTACCGCATTAATTAAAGAAGCTGCTACTTGAGAATTGCTAGCCAATCTATACACTGTAATCTTTATGGATTTTACTTTTGGATCTAGCGCTGCTTCTCTTAAAAATTTAATGATATAAGAAAAAGTATGGTAAGGCGTATATTGTAAATAGTCTTTTTTAGCAATGGAATCTAATATGCTTCCCTCTGTATTAAGCCCTTTTATTGGTAATGGTGTAATTTTATCGTAAAGTAAATCTTGTCTTCCTAAACTAGGAAAACCCATATAATCTCTTCTATTATGATAACGGCCTCCTGGAATAACACTATCTGTGTCTTCTACTTCCATCTTTTCTTTTAAGTAAGACAACGTATCATCTCCTATACTTTTATCATAAACGAAACGTACAGGATCACTAATTTTTCGATGCTCTACGCTAGAAGATATTTTCTCTATAAAACTTTTACTTAAGTCATTATCAATATCTAACTCCGCATCTCTTGTTATCTTAATCATGTGAGCCGAAATTGCCTCATAATCGAACATGGTAAAAATACTATCTAAACAGAACCTAATTAAATCATCTAATATGATGATATAATCATTTTCTCCTTCTTTCGGGAGCACTACAAAACGATCTATTCCTTTAGGGATCTCTATTAAAGCAAATCTTTTTATTTTAACGCCATCTTCTTCTTTAAGTAACATTTTCACCGCCAAATAAGCAGCTGTATCTTTTAATGTAGGAAACTTATTAGCATCACTTAAAATGATAGTCATTAATTGCGGGCTAACCTTTTGAACAAAGTATTCCTTAGCGAACTCTTTTTGGTTATCATTAAGCTCCGTTTCCTTTAAAACAAAAATATGCTGCTTTTCTAATTCTTCCTGTACCTTTTTAAGAATACCAAGGCTTTTAGTTTGCTGGTAAATAACTGTCTTGGTTATCTCTTCTAATAAATCTTTGGCTATTTGTCCACCAAGAACACTTTTTCCTTTTTTACCTGCTTCAAAAATTCTCTTAACGGTTGCGTATCTTACTTTAAAAAATTCGTCTAAGTTATTAGAAAAAATACCTAAAAATCGCATTCTTTCAATTAATGGAACCTTAGGGTCTGCACTTTCTTGCAACACACGCTCATTAAATAACAACCAACTAATTTCTCTATTTATATATTGATTCTTATTTTTTATCATACTTTTAATTGCTTTGGGGAAAAAATTTGTTTTGTTAGCCCTTTTGTTATACAAGACCAACTATCTTCATTAAAACTTAAATGTACCAACCCACTCGTTGGAACGTTATCAATATAGGTATTTCCTAAAGAATTAGCAATATGCGTAAAGGCATAATTATGCCCAAAAATTAATACCGTATTTAATTTATTATCTAGGTTTTTAATGAATGATATTGTGCTTTCTCCAGAAAAATCATACAAATCATTGGTTATCTGAAATTTAGAAAAACCAATCCCTAATTGCCTTAGAAAAATCATTCCCGTATGCAAAGCTCTATTCGCTGGGCTAGAAAAACTAAAATCTATTTCTAGATTCTGCTTACTCAGCATATCGCTCACCAAAAAAGCATCATTAACACCTCTCTCCTTCAATGGCCTATCGATATCATTTACAGAATATTCCCAAGAAGATTTTCCGTGTCTAACTAAAATAAGATGCTTCATCTATAGATATATTTATTTGGATTCTGAAAATATCACTGGACAACATATAAAATACACAAAACCTTTTCTAAATCTATTATGGAGCTAGGCGGTCTATTTTCCAATTAAAATCTTCTTGCAACTCAAAACGTATTCTGTCGTGTAGCCTATTAGGCCTTCCTTGCCAAAATTCCATGGAAACTGGTTTAACTATATAGCCACCCCAATGTTCCGGGCGATTAATTTCTTTGTTTTTATATTCTTCCTCTAGATTTTTTAAATCATTTTCTAACACTTCTCTAGAAGCAATAACACTACTTTGTTCTGATACAATAGCTCCCAACTTACTACCGTCTGGGCGAGACTCAAAATAACCATCCGATAAGTTTTCTGCTATCTTTTCTGCCTTGCCTTTAATAATTATTTGACGTTCTAAATTAGGCCAAAAGAAAGATAAACACACATTAGGGTTATTAGAGATTGCTTTCCCTTTTTCACTATTGTAATTGGTATAAAAAATAAAACCCTCATACGTATACTTTTTTAAAAGTACCACTCTATTTTTCGGGTAACCATCAAACCCAACAGTTGATACTGTCATTGCATTAGCCTCATCAACTCCTTTAGATTCTTCTACTTCATAAAACCATTTCTGAAAAACCTCCATCGGATTATCTGAAATAGAACCCTCCTCAAGTGCACTCTTTTCGTATGATTTTCTATAATTACCTAAGTCTTTTTGCATAGTTATTTAATCTTTTTACAAGATACACAAAGGTCTACAAAAGATAGGACAATGAAAAAATTAGAACTGATATTTATATTAAAACTCGAACACTCTACCGTCCTTTGCCAACTTAACATTAGCAAAAATTTCTTCGGCTTCCGTTTTAAACAAATCTATAGATTTATAACGTGTAGAATAATGCCCCAAAACAAGAGTTTTAACGGCTGCAGCTTTAGCAATTTCTGCAGCTTCCTTTGCTGTAGAATGTTTTGTTTTAACTGCTAAACTCCCTTCCGTATCTAAAAAGGTAGACTCATGGTATAAAGCCGTTGCATTTTTTATTATAGGAACAATATCTGGCTTATATGCCGTATCACTACAAAAAGCATAACTTTTAGGAGCAGCCGGATCTAATGATAACTCTGAATTTGGAATACGTTCTCCCGAATCTAAAACAACATCTTTTCCGTTTTTTATATTTTGATAATACGCTTTGTCTACCTTATACTTTTCGACAGCTTCTACATTTAATTTTCGTAGCCCCACTTTTTCTTGAAACAAAAAACCATTGGTATATATTCTATGCGATAATGGAATTGTGCTTACAGTAACCTTATCATCTTCATAAATTAAAACAGACTCCTTCGATGTAATTTCATGAAAATATAGATTGTAATTTGTCCAAGAATCTCCTAGCTTTAAAAGTAGTGTTATTGCTTCTTTTATTCCCTTTGGACCATGAACATGTAATTCTTTCTCGCGTCCCAATAGCCTAAAAGTAGACACTAACCCTGGTAACCCAAAGAAATGATCTCCATGCAAGTGAGAAATAAAAATGTGATTTATTCTAGAAAATTTAATCTTATGCTTTCTAAGTTGCACCTGTGTCCCCTCTCCACAATCTATTAAAAACATATGATTTTTAATCTCTAATAATTGAGATGTAGGATTTGTTAAGGTTCTAGGAGTAGCCGCATAACAACCAAGTATGGTTAGTTTTATCATCTTCTACAAATCAAGATCTCTTTCTATTTCTTCCATTTCAATAATATCTTTTGCTTCTTGTATTGTAGGAACCACACATAGTTCCTCTGGAGCATCATCATAAGACACTTTTGCCGTAACTAAAACAAAAGATTTTTTAGATGCTCTATGTGCATTAGACAATTGCATAAATTCTAAAATATCATTTGCCGTTAACTCTTCGAACGAAAAAAGATTTACAATAATGTTATCCTTATCTATTTTGGAATACTCTTTATTCAAATTATCTAAGAACACAGAGAGTGCTATATTTTCTTGAAATACAATGGTTGTATTTCCTTCTTTAGTAAGTATCATGCTTATTTTATTTTTGAAGCCAATAAGTAAATTACCGCCATACGAATGGCTACCCCATTCTCTACTTGATTCAGAATTATAGATTGCTTAGAATCTGCTACGTCACTAGTTATTTCTACGCCACGATTAATTGGACCAGGGTGCATAATTACTATTTCTTTATCTAAACTATTCAATAGGGATTTATTAACTCCATATTGCTGTGTATATTCTCTTGTAGTCGGAAAATAGCTAATATCTAATCTTTCATTCTGAATACGCAACATATTGGCAACATCGCACCAATTTAGAGCTTTTCTTAGATTAGTCTCTACTTCTACACCTAACGACGCTATATGTTTTGGAATCAAAGTTTTAGGACCACAAACCTTAACGTTTGCCCCAAGAAGCTTTAAAGCAAATATATTAGATAGCGCTACCCTAGAGTGCAAAATATCGCCAACTATAACTACATTTTTCCCTGCAACATCTCCAAATTTTTCTCGAATAGAAAACGTGTCTAACAAAGCTTGTGTTGGGTGTTCATGTGCTCCATCACCAGCATTTATTATGGCTGCTTTTACATGTTTTGCCAAAAAGATTCCCGCTCCAGGATTAGGATGGCGCATAACAACCATATCTACTTTCATAGATAAAATATTGTTCACCGTATCTATTAACGTTTCTCCTTTTTTTACTGAAGATTGCCCTGCAGAGAAATTAATAACATCTGCAGATAGTCTTTTCTCTGCCAACTCAAAAGAAAGTTTTGTTCTAGTGCTGTTCTCAAAAAATACATTAGCAATATTTATATCTCTTAAAGAAGGTACTTTTTTTATAGATCTATTAATTACTTCTTTAAAATGATCCGCAGTTTCAAAAATGAGTTGAATATCCTCTTCTTTTAGATATTTTATTCCTAGTAAGTGATTTACACTTAATTCGCTCATTTCTTATTTATTTATTAAATATACAATGTCTTTACCGTCGTTTTCCTCCCACATTACTTGCACTTTTTCATCATTAATAGCGTCTACTTGCCTTCCTCGATAATTAGGTTGGATGGGCAAATGTCTACTAAATCTACGATCAATTAGGGCTAGTAATTCTATTTCTGAAGGTCTACCAAAACTCTGAATAGCAGTTAATGCTGCTCTTATACTTCTTCCTGTATACAAAACATCATCAATCAAAACTACTTTTTTATCTTCTATTAAAAAATCAATCTTAGTTTTTGTAGCCTCTAAGGTTTTATCTCCCCTTCTAAAGTCATCCCTATAGAATGTTATATCTAAATAACCCAAGTCTATTTTCTTAACCCCATATTCATCGCAGAGAATTTTAGTAAGTCGGTCTGCCAAATATTTACCTCTTGGCTGAATTCCTATTAAAACGGTATTTGTAAAATCTAAATGACTTTCAAGAAGCTGGCAAGCTAATCGATGTAGGATGATATTTATTTCTTTTGAGGAAAGTAGAACTTTTTTACTCATGCATTAAATCCTATACTCTTTTGAATTACAAAAATAGGGAATTATCATCAAAGAAAAAGATATTTATTCCGCTACTGTTTTGAATTTATCTAGAAAAAAAATTAAAACATAAAAAAGCCTGAACATAAGTCCAGGCTTTTTAAAATCTACCAAGGCAGATTAAGAATATTAAGAAAGTTACTATTTAGTTTTACCTTCCATTTTATCTTTTAACGCTTGTAAAGCCTCATTAGCATCCCCTAAAGTTGGTTTAGCTTCATCAGCAGCAGCAGACTGTCTCTTAACAGCAGCTTTTACATTACGTTTCTCTTCTTCTCTAAAGATTGCAGTGTGACTTGCAACTACGCGCTTAAAGTCTTTATTGAATTCAATGATTTTAAATTCAGCCTCGTCTCCTTTGCCTAATTTTTTACCATCTTCTTTCTCTAAATGACGTTGCGGTACAAAAGCAACGATATCTTCGTTGAATTCTATTGTAGCTCCTTTATCAACAATATCAGCGATAGTTGCCTTATGAACTGTATCTAAAGCAAATTCAGCTTCATACTTGTCCCAAGGGTTATCTGTAGTTTGTTTGTGCCCTAAACTTAATTTACGACCTTCCACATCTAACTCTAATACTTCCACTTCTAATTTGTCACCTACAGTAACAAATTCTGATGGGTGCTTAATTTTCTTAGTCCAAGATAAATCAGAAATATAAATAAGTCCGTCAATACCTTCTTCTAATTCAACAAACACACCAAAGTTTGTAAAGTTTCTTACAATTCCACTATGCTTAGAACCTACAGGATATTTAGTAGTAATATCTGTCCAAGGATCTGGAGTTAATTGCTTAATACCAAGAGACATCTTACGATCATCTCTATCTAGAGTTAAAACAACTGCTTCAACTTCATCACCAACTTTTACGAAATCTTGCGCAGAACGTAAGTGTGTAGACCATGACATCTCTGAAACGTGAATTAATCCTTCAACACCTTCTACAACTTCGATAAATGCACCGTAATCAGCGATTACAACAACTTTACCTTTTACTTTATCTCCAATCTTAATTTCATCAGATAAAGCTTCCCATGGGTGCTTCTCTAATTGCTTAAGACCTAATTGAATTCTAGATTTGTTTTCATCAAAGTCTAAAATTACAACGTTTAATTTTTGGTCTAATTCTACAACCTCATTTGGATGATTAATTCTACTCCAAGAAAGATCTGTAATATGCACTAAACCATCAACACCACCAAGATCAATAAACACACCGTAAGAAGTAATGTTTTTAACAACACCTTCTAATACTTGTCCTTTTTCTAATTGACCAATGATTTCTTTTTTCTGTTCTTCAATATCAGCCTCGATTAACGCTTTATGAGAAACTACAACGTTTTTAAATTCATGGTTAATTTTCACCACCTTGAATTCCATTGTTTTGTTTACATACTGATCGTAATCACGGATTGGCTTAACATCTATCTGAGAACCTGGTAAGAATGCTTCGATTCCGAAAACATCTACAATCATACCACCTTTAGTTCTACACTTAACAAAACCACTAACGATTTCTTCATTATCATGTGCAGCATTAACTCTATCCCAAGCCATGATTGTTCTTGCCTTTCTATGAGAAAGAACTAACTGACCACTTTTATCTTCACGGATATCGATTAATACTTCAACCTTGTCACCTACTTTTAAATCTGGATTGTATCTAAATTCATTTAAAGAGATGACACCTTCTGATTTGGCGTTAATATCAATAATTGCTTCACGATCGGTCAAATACACTACGGTACCCTCTACAACCTCTTCATCTGCAGTATCAACGAAATTTTCGGAAACAAGTTTTTCAAACTCTTCTAATTTAGAGTCTTCAACTTTTTCTATTCCTTGTTCGTACTTTTCCCAATTGAAATTTTCTAAAAATTCTTTAGGATCCTGTACTGGTGTTTCCACCTTTGTTTCTTGTGCTACTACAGTTTCTTCTGCAGGAACGTTTGCTTTTTCTTCAGCCATTTGAAGATTTAAATTTGTATTCTATGAATAGAATAAGAGTTAAACAATTATCACAGAAGCTGTTATATTTATGTTTATTCGATTCCCTTTTCCTCTTATTTCTTTGTAAAAAAGGTGTGCAAAAATACTATTTATTTACGATTTTACCAACCTTTTCATAATATACAAAATATTTAATACAGAATTAAGTTTATTAATGGGTTCTCTTCTGCTATTTATTAGTATATTGAGCTATAAATATTAACCGTTTAAAAAAATTATTATGAGTGTTAAAGCAAAATACCAAGGCGTATTAAGCCTAGGTGAGCAATTAGGAATTAAAAATGGTGATGTATCGGAAGAAGGTGGCATCCTAAAGATAAAAGGTGAAGCAAATACTCCATACGAGAAAAACTTATTATGGGATAAAATTAAAGAATTAGGTGGTGAAAATGCTAGCGATATTAAAGCTAATATTTCTGTTACTGATAGCTCTGTTTACCACAGACATACTGTTAAAGGCGGAGAATCTTTAAGTAAAATTGCAAAACATTATTATGGTGATGCAATGAAGTACAAAGAGATATTTGCCGCTAATACTGGTGTTTTAAAAAACCCTGATGTTATTCATCCAGACCAGGAATTAGTAATTCCTAACTTGTAGTAAAGTAAAATTACTTTTATAAAAAAAGGACGCTAATTAGCGTCCTTTTTATTTTTATCTATTATCCTTAATGCAAAATTATACATTCGTTCAAACTGTTCTTCTAAGCCCATATCACTATTATCAAACTCTATAGCTCCTTCTGCTTTTCGTAACGGAGAATGTTCTCGGTGCGAATCTATATAATCTCTACTTTCTACATTTTTAAGAACCTCTTCATAAGAAACCTTTTCTCCTTTATCGAGCAGCTCCTTATATCTTCTATAGGCCCTTTTGTCGGCAGAAGCTGTCATAAAAACCTTTAGCTCTGCATCTGGAAAAACTACAGTACCTATATCCCGGCCGTCCATAACAATTCCTTTACTCTTACCCATCTCTTGCTGTATTTGCACAAGCATTTCTCTTACTTTTTGCAACTCTGCAACTCTACTAACATTTTTAGAGACTTCTAAAGTACGAATAGCTTTTTCTACATTCTCATTGTTTAAATACATTTCTGAAAATCCTAGAGCCTCATTGTATTTAAAACGTAGCTCAATTTTCGATAAATCATCGCAGAGCGAAGTAATATCCTCTTCCAAACCACCAACAAAACCCTTACGCATAGCAAATAAAGTCACAGCCCTATACATAGCACCAGTGTCTACATATATATACTCTAAAGCTTTAGCTAATTGCTTTGCTATAGTACTTTTCCCAGTAGATGAATAACCATCTATTGCAATGGTAATCTTTATCATTTCATATATTTTAAGTGAGAAACATTATAATTTTTTAGCATTTTTAACTTTAGTTTTAGTTAGCGCTAATTCTATAACCTCATGCATATCTGTAACATAATGGAAAGTTAATCCTTTTAGATAGCTTTCTTTAATTTCCAGAATATCTTTTTTATTAGCTTCGCATAAAATAATCTCTTTTATACGCGCTCTTTTTGCTGCTAAAATTTTCTCTTTTATTCCGCCTACAGGTAAAACTTTACCCCTTAAAGTTATTTCACCAGTCATGGCTAGACTCTTCTTTACTTTACGTTGCGTAAATAAAGAAACCAAAGAAGTTAACATGGTTATACCTGCACTTGGACCATCTTTTGGAGTTGCACCTTCTGGTACGTGTATATGCACATTATATTTATCAAAAATATCTGTATCTATCCCAAATACATCTGCATTAGATTTAATATACTCCATAGCTATAGTTGCAGACTCCTTCATTACCTTACCTAAGTTTCCTGTAATATTTAAAGTTCCTTTACCTTTGGATAAAATAGATTCTATAAATAAAATATCGCCCCCAACGCTTGTCCAAGCTAAACCTGTAACTACACCAGCAACATCATTATTCTCGTATTTATCTCTTTCTAATCTAGGAATACCTAATACCTCTTCAACATCATCATTCCCTATCTTAATATTATACTCTTCCTCTGTTGCAATATTTTTTGCTGCATAGCGCACCATTTTGGCTATTTGCTTTTCTAAAGAACGAACTCCAGATTCACGCGTATAGCCTTCTACAATTTTCTCTAATTGCGGTTTTCCAATTTTTAAATGCTTATCGGACAAACCATGCTCTTTTAATTGCTTAGGCAACAAATGTTTTTTTGCTATTTCTACCTTCTCTTCTATAGTATAGCCAGTAACATTAATAATCTCCATTCTATCCCTTAAAGCAGGCTGAATAGACCCTAAATTATTTGCTGTTGCAATAAACATAACTTTAGAAAGATCGTACCCCATTTCTAAAAAATTATCGTAAAACTCGCTATTCTGCTCAGGATCTAAAACTTCTAACATAGCAGAAGACGGATCTCCTTGATTACTATTAGATAATTTATCTATTTCATCTAAAATAAATACAGGATTAGAAGTTCCTGCCTTTTTTAAACTCTGAATAATTCTACCAGGCATTGCACCTATGTAGGTTTTTCTATGTCCTCTTATTTCTGCTTCATCTCGCAATCCTCCTAATGAAATCCTAACATATTCTCTTCCTAAAGCTTCTGCAACAGACTTCCCTAAGGATGTTTTACCTACACCTGGAGGGCCATAAAGACAAAGAATAGGAGATTTCATATCGTTTCTAAGCTTTAAAACAGCTAGATATTCAATAATTCTTTTCTTAACATCTTCTAAACCATAATGATCCCGATCTAAAATTTTCTGAGCTCGTTTTAAATCGAACTTATCTTTTGAAAATTCGTCCCAAGGCAAATCCAAAAACAAGTCTAAATAATTTCTTTGAATGGAATATTCTGCCACTTGCGGATTCATACGTTGCATTTTGGCCAACTCCTTATCAAAATGTTCCCCTACTATTTTATTCCATTTCTTCGTTTTTGCCTTCTCGCGCATTTCATGAATTTCTTCATCATAAGAAACTCCTCCTAATTCTTCTTGGATGGTTTTCATTTGTTGATGTAAAAAATACTCGCGTTGCTGTTTATCTAAATCGTTGCGAACTTTAGACTGAATATCATTCTTTAACTCCAACTTTTGAAGTTCAACATTCATATACTTTAAAGTAGATAATGCTCTCTCCTTTAAATTACCTATCTCTAATAATTCTTGTTTAGCTTTTACATCTAAATTTAGATTTGAAGAAACAAAATTGATTAAAAATGAATCGCTTTGAATATTTTTAATAGCAAAAGAAGCTTCGCTTGGAATATTTGGATTATCTCTAATAATCTTAAGCGCCAACTCTTTTATAGACTCAATAATAGCTAAAAATTCTGAACTTTCTTGATCTCCTCTTTCTTCTTTCGTTTCTCTTACAGTAGCCGTAAAATAAGGCTCTTTAGTTAGCACTTCTGCTATTTCGAATCTTTTTTTACCTTGGATAATTACAGTAGTATTACCATCTGGCATTTTTAGCACTCTTAATATTTTCGCAACAGTACCTAGCGTATTAATATCATCAATTCCTGGGTCTTCTGTTTCCTCATTCTTTTGAGAAACAACCCCAATAACTTTAGAGCCGTTATTTGCATCTTTTATTAATTGAATAGATTTGTCTCTACCCGCTGTAATTGGAACAACAACGCCCGGAAACAATACCGTATTACGTAAAGGCAATATTGGTAACGTTTCTGGCAAGCCTTCGCTATTCATTTTTTCTTCATCTTCTGGCGTTAATAAAGGTATTAACTCAGAATCCTCATCTATACTATGCAAAGACATATTGTCAAAATTTGAAAATTTGGAATCTCCCATATACTTATTTCGGTCATTCTGTCACTAAAGTAACAGAATCCTTTTTTATCTAATTATTAAAATAATTTGCAAAGCACTGAATTTATTAGCTTTACAATCCTCATCGTATTCTATACCTTTTATAAAGACAATTGTTGTGCCAATTAGATTAAAAGCAAAACCCTTTCTAGAATTCTAGAAAGGGTTTTGCTTTTAAATTAAATGTAAAAGATTTATTTCTTTACAATTACAGATTTAGAAACTTTAAAATCAACTCCTTCCACGACTATATGATAAATCCCTTCTGTTAAACCACTTAAATCTATATTTTCTATAGCTTCATGGTTCGTGTTATACATTATAAAGTAAACTACTTGTCCGCTTGCGTTTACCACTCTTACATCTAAAGCTTCATTAGGCTTATTCCTTAAATCTAAATTTAATTCTCCTTTAGTTGGGTTTGGGTAAATAGATACATTTTTACTATTTACTGTCTGATCGTCCAGCCTCGAATCTATTGATAAGCCATTCTGAAACGTAGTACTATTTAATTTAAGTGTTAATTCTTCAAGAACATTTAAAGTAATTGTTGTAGAACAACCTTCAGAAGATGTTAATACGTAAAGCCCTCCATCCGAAGCTTCTATGCTTCCTAAATTATAATTATCTCCAACAATTTCTCCATTAGGCAACTCTATACTTACCCCTACCCCATTAGGTAACATACTTAACATTAATGCTGTTCCTTTAGTAAGTTGTAAATTGTTTAATCCACTTTCCCATGCCCCATCTACTCTATATTCTGGAATAATGCTAGTTTCCGAACAATTACTACTAGTATCAGTAACGACCAAATTTATTGTCGTACTACAACCTTCCGAAGATGTTAATACGTAAAGCCCTTCATCCAATACATCTATACCTCCTAAATTATAATTATCTCCAACAATTTCTCCATTGGGCAATTCTATACTTACCCCTACCCCATTAGGTAACATACTTAACATTAATGCTGTTCCTTTAGTAAGTTGTAAATCGTTTAATCCACTTTCCCATACCCCATCTACTCTATATTCTGGAATAATGCTAGTTTCCGAACAATTACTACCAGTATCAGTAACATTTAAGGTAATAGTGGTAGAACAACCATTAACAGCATTGATGATATAATCACCAGAATTAGCTGTCGTTACATTTCCTAGTTCATAATCTCCTGTTCCCGTATAAACTTCTATTCCATTATACGAAACGGAAAAAGCAATACCGTTTGGTTGCATACCTAAGAATACATTGTCCCCTATTGATGCATTAACCGCTAAAGGTAAATTATCTGGCGCTGTACTATAAGCACTTCCTCCATCTAAAGACCATTCTGCTCTCATGGTGGTTGCATCGCAAACAAGACCTGCTGCATTTAAAGTAATAGTGGTAGAACAACCTTCGCCTGATGTTATAGTATAAACTCCAGAATCTGAAGAATCTATATTGCCCAAATTATAATTATCCCCAACAATATCGCCATTAGGTAATGTAATGGACACACTTAAATCATTAGGCAACATGCTCAACATTAAGGACGTTCCTAACTCCAAATTCAATTCATTTGAACCACTTTGCCAGTCTCCATTTATTCTATATTCAGGAATAGAACGTTCAGGTAAACAGGGATCTAACTCTCCCGTTACAGTCAAATCTATTGTTGTAGAACAACCCTCGCCTGATGTTACGATATAAACTCCAGAATCTGAAGAATCTATATTACCCAAATTATAATTATCTCCAACAATATCGCCATTAGGTAATGTAATGGACACACTTAAATCATTAGGCAACATACTCAACATTAAGGACGTTCCTAACTCCAAACTTAATTCATTTGAACCACTTTGCCAGTCTCCATTTATTCTATATTCAGGAATAGAACGTTCGGGTAAGCAAGGATCTAATTCTTCTGCTACAGTCAAATTTATGGTTGTAGAACAACCATTTACAGCATTAATGGTATAGCTGCCCGAATTAGCTGTTGTTACCTCTCCCAAGCTATAATCTCCTCTACCATTATATATTTCTGCTCCGTTATAAGTAATCGTAAAATTTACCTCATTAGGAACCATACTAAGAAAAACAGTATCCCCTGTGCTAGATGGAACGGTAACCGCTTGTTCGTCTAGCGCTTCGTTATAAGTAGTACCACCATCTAAGGTCCATTCCGCTTTCATGGTAAAAGCATCACATACCGTAGCAATTACATTAAGTGTAATGGCTGTAGAGCAACCATTTTGTGCAGTTAAAATATAAGAACCATTATCTGTATTGTCTGCCAAACCTAATACGTAATCTCCTTGGCCACTATAGACTTGGTTGCCATCTTTAGATATTGTAAATGGTATTCCGTTAGGAACCATACTAAGACGAACATTATCGCCTTCGTTAAGACTGATAGTTACAGGAAGATTATCAGGAGCCTCTATGTAAGTACCATTTATGGCCCATTCTGCCCTAAGAGTAGAAGCATCACAAACCACTTGGTTGATTGTAACATCTATGGCAACCGAGCAACCTTCTTCCGATTCTAA
>NZ_JADGES010000109.1 GCF_016744255.1 Maribacter sp. | reverse complement strand
AGTAAATATTTAGCTAAGTTTGAGTTCAAATTTTAAAGTATATAATTGAGTTCAAAGTTATAATTTTAAACTTTGTCCCCAAGTTTTACGCTTGACCCGTAATAGAAATGGAATCTTTATCTTTTTGTAAAATGGAACTAAGTTTATCAATGTCTTTAGCAAGCATATCTTTTCGAGGATCCTTTTGTGTTATTGAAGCCTCAGAATTGTTTGCCCTTTTATAAACCCCATAGAATGATATTGAAAGCATTAATGAAAAGAAGCAAACTAATATTATACATCCGCATCCATGCCAAATAGGCCTTTTAGCAGGATTTAGCTCGTTTTCTTTCTGAAGCGCGGCATTCATCTCAGGAGTAAACTCGAACTTAGAATAACTTTTTTTACAATGTGAACATTCTGCCACATGTGTTTTGAATAAAGGAATAATCGGAATCCAAAAAAAATGAAAATATTTACTAAAAGTTGAGACTACAAAAGAGTCTTTTGTTTGACAATGTGTGCAGGTGGTTTTCCGGATTTTTCTATCTCCTATTTTTGAAGAACGGGAACCAAAAAAGAACAGCATAATATTGATTTTTAAAGTCTATTTATTTATAACGTTAAATTTAACACTTGAAATATTGTTATAGACCCCTTTATTTAGGGGTTTCTTACTTTTTCTTAGAAATAATACAAAAAGGAATTTTTATTATTATGGCTAGTTTAACTATTTTAATATAGAACTATACCTGTCATTGTTATTCAATAACTCTGTAGCTGCTAAAATAGCTTCGTCTTTTTGTAAATAATAGCTATAAAGCCCCTCTCTATAGAAGTAACGTTTTACAATTTCATCCTCTAAATTTTTTTGTATTTCTTTTTGGAAAGTGTCTAGTGCGTTTAATTTACTTTTATCTAACTCTACCAATAAGTTTTTATAGCTTTCTTGTACATTAGAACCATATATGTCTTTATCTTCTGTAGATAAAGCCTCTCTTAATGCTTTTTGGGCTTTAGTTTCGAAAGAAAAATTGCTTTTAGATACAAAGTTTTTAAACTCCAAAAAATCAACATTGGTAAATGTAAATTTAGATACATCTTCCACTTTGTTTTTATAACTGTAGTCCGTAGCAAAATCAAAAATAGTATTGCTTGCAAGCAGTGCATTGGTTAATGTATTTGTTTTAGCCGCATCTATCTCTATGTCTGGTAATACACCACCACCATCTTGGACTTTACGACCATTACGAGTTTTAAAATCGTTAAATTCCGTTGTTCTAACGGCGTTTCCGCTGTCGTCTCTATTCCAGTAGTCTAATGCTTGTATACACCTTCCAGAAGCTGTATAGTAGCGAGATATGGTTACTTTTAATTGTGTACCATAGGTGAGTTTCATTGGGCGTTGTACCAAACCTTTACCAAAGCTTCTTGCTCCCATTATTACTGCTCTATCTAAATCTTGTAAACTACCAGATACAATTTCACTTGCAGAAGCACTTCTACCGTTTACAAGTACTACTAGAGGAATTTCTGTATCTACGGCTTTACTTTTGGTTTTATATTCTCGGTTAAACTTTTTTACTTTTGATTTTGTAGTTACAATAAGCTCTCCTTTAGGAACAAATAGATTGGTAACATTTATAGCTTCAGACAACAATCCACCAGGGTTACCTCTTAGATCTAGAATTATTTTTTCTGCACCTTTTCCCTTTAATTCCTTCAGGGCTTCTTTGGTTTGGTCAGATGCTTTTGCATTGAATTTAGAAAGAACAATATATCCTGTTTTAGCATCCACCATTTTGTAAAAAGGAACGGCATCTACATCTATTCCTTCTCTTTTTATGGTGGTTGTTTTAATTTCTCCTTGTCTTTTATAGGTTACAGTAACAGAAGTGCCATTAGCTCCTTTTAATAATTCGCTTGCATTATCATCAAAATCTGCAACAGAAATATCTCCTATTTTTATTATTTCATCGCCTGCACGTAATCCTGCTTTATCTGCTGGGTAGTCTTTATAAGGTTCTACAATAAGTAATTTATCTTCATAAGAACGAACTAAAGAACCAATACCAGAATATTCACCAGCATTATTAATTTTAAATGCTTCAACATCTTGCTCATTTAAAAATTTGGTATAAGGGTCTAATTCCTCTAGCATATTTTTAATAGCGGTATCCATGAGTTCTGCAGGATTGGTTTCATCTACATAATTCATGTTTAACTCTTTAAAAAGCGTTGTAAATATTTCTATTTGCTTCGCTATTTCAAAAAAATCACTTTTAAAACTAGAGCCAGCAATAAGAATTATTATTGCTGTTAAAGGTATTAATACCTTCTTCTTAACTAATTTATGCATTTGTTTTGGCGTTAAATTTTTGAAATAGATGCTGCATTTGTTTTTCAATTGCAGTATAGGTTGGCATTTCTTTACCAATGTATAAAATTAAGAACGCATAGCTGCTTGTGGTATTGTCAGTAACGAGAGATTTGTTAATTCTATAAGATTCGCGTAATAAGCGTTTTATGCGGTTTCTTTTTACGGCATTTTTAAATCTTTTTTTAGAAACCGCCACCCCTGTCTGCACTTTTATAGCATCTGGTAAGGCGGTTTCTAAATAGATTAATTTTAAAGGAAAACTAGTAACATTTTTGCCTTCTAGGAACAATTGTTCAATGCGCTTCTTGCTTTTTAGTTTTTCTTTTTTTGGGTAAGACAAGTCCATAATTTATAGTACTATTATTATAATATAAGCTACTTTAATTAGCCTTACCGTTAATTTTATTCCTTAATAACTTAGATGTTTGCATCTAAATGATAAAGGACAGTTCCTTTTAATGCCTCGTGGGCTTGCCCCGAGGGAGGTTTACTAATTTACTGCTTCCACGTGTTATTAGTTGGCTCTACATCTGCCATTAATTGCGAAGGCGCTAAAACAATAGACTCTATTTCATCCATTGGTTTTGCAATGGTAAAATTATAAGTTGGGAATGCCCATGGCCAATCTGCTAAAACGGTTGCCTTAACATTTTCTTTTTCGCCACGCATCATTCGTAAAGGAGCATAGAAAGCTTCTTTTGTACCGTCTTTATACGTTACCAAAATTTCTTGCGGCATAGGCATTAATCCTATACGTTCTAAAATGATTTTAGTTGTTTCCCCTTCTGATTTAACCTCTTTAATTCCGTAATCAATAGTATTTGTAGTTTGTGTCCAATCGTTTAAATACCAATCTAATTCTAAACCAGAAACTTTTTCTGCTGTTCTTTTTATATCATTAGGAACAGGGTGTTTAAATTTAAAATCGGAATAGTATTTTTTTATAGTCTCTTGTAGTTTTTCTTCTCCGATAATATAACCTAATTGTGCCAAGAAGATAGAACCTTTACTATAGGCAGCAATACTGTACGGCATATTAGAATCATAGCGGTCCGAGTGTGTTGTTTGTGGTTGCTCTAATCCAGATTTTACTAAATAATAGTAGCTTTTATAAGACCTTTCTAATGGGTTTTCTTTTTTCTGCTCCATAACCTCATTCATGCATAAGGTTGATATATAGGATGTAAAACCTTCATCCATCCACGCATGTTTAGCCTCATTAGAAGCAAGAATGTGTTGAAACCAAGAATGTGCCATTTCATGTGCTGTAGTACCAGCTAAACTACCAAACTTTTTACCACCAGCGATTAAAGTACTCATAGCATACTCCATACCACCATCGCCACCTTGAATGATAGAATATTGATTGTAAGGGTATTTACCAATATGCTTGCTAAAATACTGCATCATTTCTGCTGCTTTTGGTTGTACTTTTTCCCAATTTGCTTTAATTTCAGCATCGTTATCTTGGTATAGAAAATGTAGCATTGGTCCATTTTCTACTTGCAATGTATCGTGAATATAATCTGGATCGGCTGCCCACATAAAATCGTGTACCATTGGAGCTTTAAAATGCCAAGTCAGAGTTTTGCC
The DNA here is from genome assembly GCF_016744255.1 of Maribacter sp. GTDB lineage: Bacteria > Bacteroidota > Bacteroidia > Flavobacteriales > Flavobacteriaceae > Maribacter_B. Next base: position 6,797 of record NZ_JADGES010000109.1, on the reverse strand, counting down.
TCTATGTTTCTTTACTTTGGTTCCAGGAGTTTCATAACCATAACCTATTTCGTTGGGGTTTTGTAAATAACCAGAACCACCAACTATATATTTTTTATCTAGTGTAAGTTTAACATCAAAATCTCCCCAAACACCTTGAAATTCTCTTGCTATATACGGGTCTGCATGCCATCCTTCAAAATCATATTCAGCAAGTTTTGGATACCATTGGCACATGGAAAGTGCAATACCATCTTTGCTATTACGTCCAGAGCGACGAATTTGTACAGGGACTTGTCCTTTAAAAACCATCTCTAAGGTAGTTTTACCACCTGCGGGGATTGGTTTTGCTAGTGCTACCTCTAATACAGTCCCAGCTTCTGAGAAAGTAAGTTTTTGCCCATCTTGTTTTAAAGAAGATACATGTAAAAAACCAATTTCAGAAGCAGATAAAGGAGCTATTCTACTGCTTTTTTCTTTAGTTATCATTCTTCCGTCTGGGTCTTTTATATTCTGGAGTCTTATATCCATTTCACTACCAGGCTGAAAAGCATTAAAATATAAATGATAATATACTTTAGAAATCGCGTCTGGAGAATTGTTGGTATACACTAGAGTTTGTGTACCCGAATATTGATAGGTTTCTACATCCATAGCAACATCCATTGTATAATCTACGTGTTGCTGCCAGTAGCTGGTATTATTTTGTGCCAATAGAGAACCTGTAATACTTATCAGAAATAGAGCACATAGAGAAGATAATTTTTTCATTTGTTTTTCATTTTAATTCCACCAGTGGGTTTTAATTTCCTGATGCTTGTATCGGAATTGATTACTATTTTTTTTCATACCCCTAAGGGTACCCCCCTAAGTTAGTGACTTAGTATAAAATAAACGCCATACCTCTTAGTTTTAAAAGAGGTATGGCGTAGATTAATTTATAATTTTGTTTTACCAGCAGAAACACTTTTAGCCATAAGTAAAGCGTTATATGCATTTACTATTTTTCCAGATTTAGAAATTTTATCTAGAGTGTTACTTTTAGAGCTATCACCACCAAGAATAACTTTAGCTGTAGGCGCTAAACCAGATTGCATTAATATTTGTTTTACTTGTGCTGCTTTTAATTTTGGATATTGCGAACGAATAAGAGCAGCAACACCAGCAACAGCAGGAGCAGCCATTGAAGTTCCTCCCATAAATTTGTATTTACTACCCGGAATAGTAGAGTAAATTGCAGCACCAGGAGCAAATACATCGACGTTATTTGCGCCGTAATTAGAAAAAGAAGCTACCATTTCTGAACCATACTTTTCTCCTAAGGCACCAACAGTAATTACATTATTTGCAATTTCAGCACCTGCATGGTTATTATGATCGTTAGGAAAGTTAGGATTGCTAGCATCATCAATATTAGCACCATCGTTACCTGCGGCATGTACAATTAATACATCTTTAGATGCAGCGTATTTAATAGCATCATATACCCATTCAGCCTTCGGTGAAAAAGATTTACCAAAACTACAGTTGATTATTTTAGCTCCGTTATCTACTGCATAACGAATTCCTAATGCAATATCTTTATCATACTCATCCCCATTTGGGACAGCACGTATACTCATTATAGCAACGTTATTTGCCACGCCATTTGCTCCTTTACCATTGTTACGTTCTGCGCCAATTATACCAGCAACATGCGTTCCATGGCTTTCATCTGTTACTCTGTTTTGTGGGTTACCATTACCATAACCAACGTCATTGAAATCGTATGGGTTATCCCCAACATCTTTACGGCCGTTAAAATCTTTATTTAGATTGTAGTTTGCACTTTCTGCAAAATGTGTAATTCCGCCATTAAGTTCTTCTATAACTTCAGGAATTGTATCTGCATAATTAAACATTTGGGTTAAAACAGCTATGTTTTGTTTTAGACCCTCGTCTTCTGTTTTTATAGCTGCCAAATCTTTTTTGGTATAGGAATCTTTCCCTAAATGTTTTTTTATAGCTGCGTCTGATCCTTTTACTTGTTGTAGAATTTGTTCGTATTGTTGTTTATTCTGAACTGCTTTCGGGTATTTAGCATCTAATTCTGCTTTTGCTTTTGCTTGCATTGCAGCATCTCCAAGATTTAATCTAAGGATACGCGCAAACTCTAGCTGCTCATTATAAGACTCTCCTAAAAAATTATAGCCATGGATATCATCTACATAACCATTTTTATCATCATCTTTTCCGTTTCCGGCTTTTTCTCTTTTATTGGTCCAAAGAACACCATCTAAATCTTCGTGTTTTAAATCCATTCCAGAATCTAAAACTGCAACGATAACTTTGGTTCCTTTTTTGTTATGAATTAATTCTTTGTAGGCTTTATCTACACTCATTCCTGGTATAGTGTCTTTTACTAAGTCTAGATGCCCCCAATTTTGTTTTTCGTTTTCAGTAAGATCTGCTATTTTAAGAGGTGTTGCATCAATATTTGCTACTGGAGTAGTTACCAATTTTGTGGCTCCACAGCCAGCAAATAATAATGCTGTTGTAATTCCCACAACAGTTTTCGAAATTTTAATAGTCATATAAAATTTATTATGTTAATGTGTGTTTAGTTAAATAGGGTATTAAAAGTGTATGTTTTATCTAATCTTGCCCCTCTTTTTGTGTTTTTTAGGGTACATATTTCATTATGGGCGTCGTGTTCAAACAATAAATAATAGTCGTTTTTAAGAGCTTTTTTCAAAAATAATTCTTTTTCAGATAAAGTAAGTAATGGTCTGGTATCATAACCCATAACATATGGCAATGGAATATGGCCAACAGTTGCAATTAAATCTGCTGTAAAGACTAATGTTTTGCCTTGATAGTTAATATGAGGAAGCATTTGTTTTTCTGTATGCCCATCTACAAAAAGAATACCAAAACCTAATTCTGAGTTTTCGACAAAAGAATTTTCTCCTCTTTGTATAAACTGTAATTGCCCGCTTTCTTGCATAGGGATTAAATTTTCTTTTAAGAAAGAAGCTTTTTCTCTTACGTTAGGTGCGGTAGCCCATTTCCAATGTTCTTCATTGGTCCAAAAGGTGGCATTTTTAAATGCAGGTTCATAACCAGTTCGGTCTTTATTCCACTGCACACTTCCACCGCAATGGTCAAAATGTAAGTGGGTCATAAAAACATCGGTAATATCATCTCTATGAAAACCATTTACTTTAAGAGAATTATCTAAAGAGTGGTTACCCCATTGATAATAATAATTAAAAAATTTTTCAGATTGTTTGTTTCCCATTCCGGTATCAATCAAAATTAATCTATCTCCATCTTCAATCAGTAAACATCTGGCCGCTAAATCTATCATATTATTGGCATCTGCAGGATTGGTTTTGTTCCAAATAGATTTTGGTACTACGCCGAACATAGCTCCTCCATCTAACTTGAAATTACCAGTTTCTATAGGGTATATTTTCATTGTAAAAAAAGAATTTTTGCAAATTAAGAAATATGGGAAGGATATGCAGGATATATGCCGTTTTATTAGCTGTTTTTTAACAGCATAATTTAGTTTTTACCTTGTAATAATGCATATAGTTGTTGTCCAAAGAAAATCATGGCTTTAATTTCTTGCACACTAAGAAGGCGTTCCTTTTTCAGAATTAAAAGAGTAGAACCATTAGATTCAATATGGTAATAAGGATTACTTTCAAGGAAAAGAATAAGTTCATTTGTAAATAATTCTTTAATGGTTGTTTCATTTTCACCACTTAAGTAAAAGCGTTTATTAAAGTCGGGATGGTTATTTATAGTAATATCTTTAAAACCAGCAAGGCCATATATAAAATCTAATAGCCCTTCTTTATCTAAAGTAAAAATAGGAATCTCTTTATCTAATTGAATATGCATTATGGTGGTTTTAACCACTTCTCTTGCAATAAATGCACCTTCTGTAAATTCAACATCCACCACTTTAAACTTGTTGTCTTTATCTTTTAGAGCATTGTAGATATAAGGTATCTCCCGGGTTCTAAAAAAGATAAAATTGCTTAAGAAATCTGTTTTGGGATTCTTTTTGGGAACATATTTCCAATGGTATTCTTTTGCGGTACTTTTTAATAGTTTTTGTCTTTTTGTAAAATAGCGTTCTACAGCGGCTAATTTGGCTAACGGAATTACTTTACGAATGGCAAAAGGGTGTTTAGAGTCGGCACCATGCTTATCTAAGCCAATAATTTCTATACTTCCGCCTTTTTTCGCAAAAGTATCAATGTAGCTTTCTAAACCGTCCATTACGGTATGGTCCACAAAATTACATAGAGAAAAATCGAGTATTACATTTTCATTTTCTGGTATTACATCTAGGTTGTTTTTTAGCTTGTAGAAATTTAAAAAACTACAAAAGTACTTTACGCTTACGTAATAATTATTCCCATCTTTCTCCTTATACATTAATATATTAGGCTTTGTAATATGATTAATAAATAGGGAAAAGCTTTTGTTAATAACAACGTGAATTAGAAAAGTTACGACAATCCCTGCGCTTATTCCAGTAATTAAATTGGTAAATAGAGTGGTGAGTAATGTTACTAAAAATATGGCGATTTGTTCCTTTCCAATTTTAGCAATTTTTCCTAGAGTTTTTGGCGTCGCTAATTTATAACCGGTGTACACTAAAATAGCAGCTAATGCAGCAAGAGGTATTTTCCGTAATTGGTCTTGAAAAAGTAGAACAAAAGCAACTAAGAAGAGAGCATGGAAAAGGTTTGCAGATCGGTTAGTTGCGTTATTGTTTACGTTTACCGAGCTTCTTGCAATAACAGTTACCACATTAAGACCACCTAAAAGACCACTGATAGAAGTAGCTACACCTAAGGCTTTTAAGTCTTTATTTACGTTAGATCGCCTACTTAAAGGGTCTAATTTGTCTACTGCTTTTATACTTAATAAAGATTCAATACTAGCAATTAAGGTAATAGCAAATACTACAAGAATAAATTCCTTTTTTTGAAGAATAGAAAAGTCTGGAAATGCCCATTGCGCAAAAATATCATCCGGAATATTTACTAAAAATTTGGAGCTCATAGGGTAAGGAATATCCAAAGCAGCTAGAACATAACTAAAACCAATAGTTAGTATTAAGATCCACATTGGAGCAGGAATTAGATGAAAATACTTATTCCTTATTTTAGAATAGTATATCATAATAAGCAGCGCAATTATACCAATGGCAGCAGCCACTAGTATTTCTGGATTGGCATCTTTATATACCCCATATAAACCAGTAGGAATTTTTCCTAACAAGCTTATAATACTGCCACTTTCATTATTATGACCAATCATAATATGAAACTGTTTGGCCAAAATTCCTAAACCTATAGCCGCTAGCATTCCTTCAATGGCAGAGGCAGGAAAAAAATCTGCTAATCTGCCCATTTTAAGAAAACCTAGCAAAACCATGAGTCCCCCAGAAACTACAATGGCTGCCAGTGTAAATAAATATCCTTGGTATAAATCTCCGCCTCCCAAAGTAGTAATAGCACCTAAGAGCACAATTACAAGTCCGTTTCCAGGCCCCGTGATTGTAACATTAGAACCACCTAAAATGGATACTACTATACCGCCCACCACGGCAGCAATAATACCAGAAATTGGAGGAGCTTCACTTGCCAATGCTAATCCAAGCCCAAGAGGTAATGCAATAAGAGATACTACAAAACCAGAAAAGATGTTTTTTGGTAATGCGTTTATAAAATTTTTAGTCTGGCTTGTTTTTGCGGTCAAGTTCTGTTTCTAATAATTAATAAATCGGTTGGTAAATCGGATAAAATATGCTCTATATCATGGGGGAATATACGATCAAATATTCCAGTTTTTGCAGGGGCATTCATTATTAATATATCTGCCCTAACAACTTCTGCATAATGTCCTATGGAGTATCCTCTTTTTCCAAAGATACTTTGTGATTTTACTTTTAAATTAGTCTTTAAATATTCTGGTAAATCTTCTATTATTTTACGAACCCTAAATTCTTCTCTGTGTTTTAATCGTTCTTTAACAATATTTGCTTTTTTAAGAGAACGGTCATCTTCTACAGTAACATGGATTTCTTTTTGTCTAATTTCTTCTACTATGGTTAATTTTTGAGCCCCAAGAGCATAACTAACGTAAAAAGCATCTGTAATGGCTAATGGTGTTTCTGGAGCATCTAAACCATTTACTACAATATGTTTACAAGGAACCCTTTCAGCGGAAGGTTTAATTAGTAATAGTACAGAACAACAAACTTTACGAGTTAATTTTCTAGCAATAGAGCCTACATAAAATTGAAACATATTTTCATGTTGCATGGCCCCTAGAATTAATAAATCTATATTGGAGGAGCTACAAGTTCCTAAAATAATTTCATAAGGATTACCTTGTTTCCATTGAATTTCTATCGATAAATCAGGGTGCTCCGTTTGTGCTAGAATGGCCTTAATTTTCGCCTCTTTTTCTGTTGTTTTTTCACCAACGTGAAGTAGAATAAGTTTTGCATTAAAAAAATGAGCAATACGAGTAGTTTCCAACACGTTAACGTTAAGTGATGGAGAAAAAGCAAATCCAAATAAAATAGTTTTAAACGGATGGATTTTGTTTTTCATGTAGTAAAATTAAGAGCCTAAGATACTATAATATTTGAGAAATAAATTCTTGTATATTAACATTGTTATTTTTGAAATAAAAGGGTATTTTTCTAAAAAAATATTTAGGTATGGTAGAATTAGCAGGAATTATAATTCTAGGTATAATTGCACAATGGGTGGCTTGGCGTTTAAAATTGCCAGCAATTTTAC
>NZ_JADGES010000108.1 GCF_016744255.1 Maribacter sp. | reverse complement strand
TTTACTACTAATTTCGAAGATTTACACGGATTAGAACAGCTTCCCGGATTGGCAGCACAACATTTAATGGCACAAGGCTATGGTTTTGCTGCCGAAGGTGACTGGAAGCAAGCAGCACTAGTTAGAATAATGAAAGTGATGGGAAAAGGTTTAGATGGAGGATGCTCGTTTATGGAGGATTATACCTATCACTTTAATCCAAGTTGCCCATCAGTGCTAAGTGCCCATATGCTTGAAATTTGCCCTTCTATATCAGAAAAAAAAGCTAGAATAGAGGTTCATCCACTTGGAATAGGAGGTAAAAATGACCCAGCTCGTTTGGTGTTTAATGTAAAAAAAGGTCGTGGTATAAATGCAACATTAGTTGATATGGGAGGACGAATGAGAATGATTGTAAACCCTGTACAGTGTATAAAACCTAAAGCACTACCTAATTTACCAGTAGCCAGAGCACTTTGGATTCCTGAACCGAATCTTAAAATAGGGGCTGCTTCTTGGATTTTAGCAGGTGGAGCACATCATACCAGTTTTAGTATGGCTCTTGACACAGAAAACCTTCGAGATTTTGCTGAGATGTTTAATATCGAACTTTTAGTGATTGATAAAAATACACAAGTTGTAGATTTCAAAAAAGAATTGAAGTGGAATGATTTATACTATCATATATCAAAAAGATTGTAATGAATTATTTTTTAACGTAAAACTATAGTGTAATGGGTACTTTAGATTGGATTGTTATTGCAATTTTTGCTTTACTTCTTATTGGTATTATTGTTTGGGTATTTCGTCAAAAACAAAAAAATTCAGATGATTATTTTTTGGCAGGGCGAGATGCTAGCTGGGTAGCTATTGGGGCATCAATATTTGCATCAAATATTGGTTCAGAGCATCTTATTGGATTAGCTGGCGCTGGTGCTTCAAGTGGTATGGCTATGGCTCATTGGGAAATTCAAGGTTGGATGATACTTGTTTTAGGGTGGGTATTTGTGCCTTTTTATTCGCGGAGTATGGTCACCACAATGCCAGAATTTTTAGAACGCAGATATAATAAAGAATCTAGAACTATTTTATCGATGATTTCATTGGTAAGTTATGTGCTTACAAAAGTCGCAGTTACTGTTTATGCCGGCGGTTTGGTTTTTAAAGAAGTATTTGGAATAGAAACAATGTGGGGCATTGATTTCTTTTGGATATCAGCAATAGGACTCGTACTTATTACTGCAATTTATACGGTAATAGGAGGTATGAAATCTGTTCTTTATACATCTATGTTACAAACACCTATTTTGCTAATAGGTTCATTAATAATCTTGGTGCTAGGACTTCGTGCACTTGGAGGTTGGGATGAAATGATTCAAATTACCAGTGCTGTTGAAGTAAATACTTATGGAGATTCTATGACTAATTTAATTCGAAATAATCGTGATGAGAATTTTCCTTTTCTAGGTGTTTTGATAGGCTCTTCTGTAATTGGTTTTTGGTATTGGTGTACCGACCAATTTATTGTACAAAGAGTACTTTCTGGAAAAAATGAAACTCAGGCACGCCGTGGAACTATTTTTGGAGCCTATTTGAAACTAACGCCTGTGTTTTTATTTATGATTCCAGGAATGATTGCTTTTGCAATGGCACAAAAAGGCATTGTAATAAATGGTGAAGTTTTTACACTGTCATCATCAGATGCTGCTTTTCCAGCATTAGTGGCTGCACTTTTACCAGCAGGTATTAAAGGCTTAGTGGTGTGCGGCATTTTAGCCGCATTAATGAGTTCTTTAGCATCGTTATTTAATTCTTCGTCTATGTTGTTCACTATTGATTTTTACAAGAAATACAGACCAAATGCTAGTGAAGCAAAACTTCTAAAAGTAGGTCGTATGGCGACCGTTGTAATTGTTATTTTAGGAATTTTATGGATCCCTGTAATGCGGAGTATCGGTGATGTATTATATACTTACTTACAAGATGTTCAATCGGTATTGGCACCAGGAATTGCCGCTGCTTTTATCATGGGGATTATTTCAACCAGACCGACACCAAAAGGAGGCATGTGGGGAATGATATCTGGATTCGTAGTTGGTATTACCAGACTAGGAGCAAAAGTATTTTATACCAGTCAAGCAAAAAGCGATGGCTATACCAATGTCAAACTATGGGCCGCCGAAACCGAAGTTTCTAACTGGTTTTACAAAATATTTTATGATGTTAATTGGTTGTTCTTTTGTGGAGGTATGCTAGGGTTTAGTATGCTGGTCATTATAATTGTTAGCCGCTATACAAAAGCCGCTTCAGCAGAACAAATTAAAGGGTTAACATTTTTGTCAATATCAGCAGAGCAAAAAGCAACAACCCGTGCCAGTTGGAATCGCTGGGATGTTTTTCATACGGTCGTTATTCTTGCATTAACAATGGCTTTTTATATATACTTCTGGTAAAAAATATTAGATAATGGATATGCTTAAAAAGTTAAAAAAAGAAGTTTGCGAAGCTAATTTAGCATTGGTAAAACATGGTTTGGTAGTTTTTACTTGGGGAAACGTAAGTGCTATTGATCGGGAAAAAGAACTGGTGGTAATTAAACCAAGTGGACTTACCTATAAAGGAATGAAACCAGACGATATGACTGTAGTCAATTTAAAAGGAGAAATAGTTGAAGGTTCATACAGGCCATCATCCGATACACCCACGCATATAGAATTATATAAAAAATTTGATCAGTTAGGAGCTATTGCTCACACACATTCTGTGTATGCTACGGGATGGGCACAGACTGGAATGAAAATTCCCGTATTGGGTACCACACATGCCGATTATTTTTATGGTGATATACCATGTACTCGCAGTATGTCTAAAGAAGAAATAGAAGGCCAGTATGAAAAAGAAACAGGGAAAGTTATTGTGGAAGCATTTAAAAACATCAACCCAATGCATATACCAGCTGTTATTGTACATAACCATGGACCTTTTACTTGGGGGAAAAATACTTTTGAAGCAGTACACAATAGTGTAGTTCTTGAACAAATTGCAAAAATGGCTTTTATAACAAAATCCATTACTTCAGAATCAAAAATGAATCCTTATTTAACAGAGAAACATTTTAAACGCAAGCATGGAAAAGATTCTTATTACGGGCAATAAATAGGACAGATTTATATTATGAATAAAAAAGAGGAAAAATATACAATTGGTATTGATTATGGAACCGATTCCGCAAGAGCTGTAATTATCAATACTTTTAATGGAGACGAAATTGCTTCATCGGTTAAATACTACCCAAGATGGATGGATGGACAATTTTGTAATCCATTAATAAATCAATACCGTCAACATCCTCTAGATTATATTCAAGTATTGGAAGAAACGGTAACTAGTGCTTTGTCAAAAGCACCTAAAGAAGTAGCTAAAAATGTAGTTGGTATGTCATTCGATACTACAGGAAGCACCCCTATTTTAACAAATGAAAATGGCATTCCTCTTGCTTTGCTTCCAGAATTTGAAGAAAATCCTAATGCTATGTTTGTACTGTGGAAAGACCATACAGCTATAAAAGAAGCAGCAGAAATCAATTCATTAGTAAAAAAATGGAAAGTTGATTACACTAAATATGAAGGCGGCATTTATTCTTCTGAATGGGTTTGGGCAAAAATGTTGCATGTATTAAGGAATGACGAGAAAGTACAAGAAAAAGCAATTTGCTGGATAGAGCATTGCGATTGGATGCCAGCACTAATAACAGGAACCCAATCTCCGTTAAAAACATTGCGCAGTAGATGTGCCGCGGGTCATAAAGCAATGTGGCATCCTGATTGGGAAGGATTGCCTCCTGAAAGCTTTCTAACAGCAATTGACCCTTTGTTAAAAGGAATGCGCAAAAAACTATACTCAAAAACTTATGCCAGTGACACAAAAGTAGGAAACCTGACAGCCGAATGGGCCAAACGACTGGGCTTAACAACCAATGTAGCTGTAGGTGTGGGTGCATTTGATTGCCATATGGGAGCTGTAGCTAGTCAAATTGAACCTAATGTACTCGTTAAATCTATTGGAACCTCTACTTGTGATATAATGATTGCTTCTTATAATGAAATAGGTAATAAATTAATACCTGGTATTTGCGGGCAAGTAGATGGTTCTGTGATACCGGGTTATATAGGATTAGAAGCTGGTCAATCCGCATTTGGAGATATTTATTCATGGTTCAAAAAAGTATTAATATGGCCTGCTGAGAATATTTTAGGTTTTAGCGAACTCATAGATAAAGAGACCAAGCAAAAACTTATAGAGGAAATGTTAAACAAAATGATTCCTAAGCTAAGTGAAGCCGCAGCCAAAATACCGATTGAAGAATCTACAATATTGGCTATTGATTGGCTAAATGGTCGCCGAAGTCCTGATGCTTCCCAAGAAGTAAAAGGAGTAATCGCAGGACTTACACTTGGAACAAGTACGCCGCATATTTTTCGTGCATTAGTAGAGGCAACAGCATTTGGTTCAAAAGCAATCATGGAGCGTTTTGAAGAAGAAGACATATATATCAAAAAAATAATTGGCCTTGGTGGTGTTGCAAAAAAATCACAGTTTGTAATGCAAACTTTGGCAAATGTATTAAACAAACCTATTTCAATAGCAAGTACAGAACAAGCCTGCGCACATGGTGCCGCAATGTTTGCTTCTGTAGTAGCAGGTGTATATGAAAAGGTTGAAGATGCTCAAAAGAATATGGGTAAAGGCGTTGAGAAAACATATTTGCCAAATGTAAAAGAAGCAAAAGTGTATGAGTTGATTTATGAAAAGTATAAAAAATTAGGAGCGGTTACGCATAATTTGTAATTAAAACAGGAATACTCAAGTAAGATAATTATAAGAATGCCTAATATGTTAACCTGAGGGAGATTAAAGATGTAAGTTGTTATGACCTTATTTAATTACCATCAGTTTAACAGCCTTATTAAAAAACAACAGTAGATGAAACATATTGATAAAATTTTTATTATAACCATGCTGTTCTCTGCATGTTCAACGAAAAAAGAAGTCTCACCAATACCTGTTGAAACGTTTTTGAGTAAACATCAAGGGAAAGAAATAACACTTCATACACTTGAAAATACAAATGGGTTAGTGTGCCAGATAACAAATTTTGGAGCTAGAGTTGTTGCACTTTGGGTGCCTGACAAAAATGGAAATATGACAGATGTTGTTGTAGGGTATGGTACAGGAAAAGATTTTGTAGAAAAGAAAGAAGAATATTTTGGAGCCACCATTGGGCGGTATGGAAACCGAATAGGTAACGGACGTTTTACTTTAAAAGGGAAGGAATATATATTGGAAACCAATAATGGGGAAAACCACCTTCATGGAGGAGCAGAAGGTTTTCACAGACAAATATGGGCTGTAGAAGAAATAAAAGATTCTAAAATTGTTTTCAGCTATTCTTCTCCACATATGGAAGGAGGTTATCCTGGTAATGTCAAAGTTAAAGTTGAATATCACTTAACCGATAATAACGAACTTAAAATTGAATATTTTGCCACAACTGATGAGCCAACAATTCTTAATCTAACAAACCACACCTATTTCAATTTAAAAGACGGTGGTCAAAGTAGTATTAATAATCATAAACTAACCATCAATGCAGATTTTTACACACCTGTTGATAAAGGTTTAATTCCCACAGGTAAACTTGAAGAAGTTGCAGTTACTCCTTTTGATTTTAGGAATTCTACCTCGATAGGAGAAAGAATAGAGGATAACCATGTACAATTAAAAAATGGTTATGGATACGATCATAATTGGGTATTAAATAAAGGAAAAGAGGATGTAATATTAGCTGCAAGAGTAGAAGAACCAAAATCTGGTCGTATCATGGAGGTGTATACCAGCGAGCCAGGAATCCAATTTTATGGAGGTAATTTTTTAGATGGTTCTGTTGCAGGGAAGAAGGGCATTAAATATCGACACAGAACAGCTTTTTGTTTAGAAACACAACATTTTCCTGATAGCCCAAACAAAGAAAATTTCCCAGAGGCTTATGTATTTCCTGAAGAAAAATACTATTCTATTTCTATATATAAATTTTTAAATAAAATATAATAATTATCCTATGAAAAATACATCCTTAATAAGTATTGTTTGTTTATTTCTTATTTTTTCTTGTGAAAAACAAGAATCAAAAGGATTAATAACTATTGACCTAGCCCAAAAAGGAGCAGATGTATCACCATCAATGTATGGAGTTTTCTTTGAAGAAATCAATCATGCTGGAGATGGTGGACTGTACGCAGAAATGGTACAGAATCGCAGTTTTGAATCTAAAGAATATCCCGAAGGATACCGTGTAGAAGGAGATCAACTATTTTCTAACGATGTACCAAACCACCTTACAGGAGACATTAATAAAGCGGGGTATAAATGGACTACAGAAGAGTTTCCTGGATGGTCACTTAAAGCAGAAGGTGGTGCAAAAGCGGTTATGAAACTTACAAAGAACAATCCACTGTTCGAGTCTACACCCAATTCTTTACAAGTCGATATTTCTAAACCCGGTATAGCTACTTTGGTTAATAGCGGTTATTGGGGTATGGGCGTCAAGAAAGATGAGCAATACAACCTTAGATTTTATGTGCGTGATTCCAAATATACAGGTAAATTAAACATACAACTCGTTTCATCTTCTGGAGAAGTCTTAGAAAATAAAGTAGTAGAGCTGAAAAACACCGCTAAATGGCATGAATACAAATTGGCTTTAACCTCAAATAAAACAGACAAAAAGGCTAATCTTGCCTTTAAGTTTGAAGGAAAAGGTACCGTGTGGCTCGATTATGTATCCTTGTTTCCTCAAAAAACATTCAAAAATCGCCCCAATGGTTTAAGAGAAGACGTTGTAAAAGCCTTAACGGATTTAAATCCTGGTTTTGTACGTTGGCCTGGCGGTTGTGTAGTTGAAGGAATCTCACTTGACAACCGTTATGAATGGAAAGAAACCTTAGGAGACCCTGCAGCACGTAAGGGAGAGTATGGTTTGTGGGGATATAGAAACACCTATGGTTTTGGATATCATGAGTTTCTTCAATTCTGTGAAGACACCAACTCAGAAGGTATGTATGTGTGTAATGTAGGTATCGGTTGTCAAGCTCGTTCGGGAGACGCTTGTTCTATACATAATGTACAATTTTATGTAGATGATGTATTGGACGCTATTGAATATGCCATCGGTGACGAATCTACCAAATGGGGAGCAAAACGAGCAGAGGCAGGTCATTCAAAACCATTTCCTTTAAAATATGTTGAAATAGGAAATGAAAATTATGGCGAGCTTTATAATGAACGCTTTGATATTTTTTATAAGGCCATTAAAGAGAAATATCCACAACTTATCTTAATATCTAATCATGGGTTGGGTAGTGATGTGAAAAATGTTGCAAAGACTGATATGATAGATCCGCATTGGTATGTAGCACCAAACTTTTTCTTTAAAAATGCTGATATTTTTGATGACCAACCTCGCGAAGGTTACAAGGTATATGTAGGGGAATATGCCTGTAATCAAGGTGTTGGCAGTGGAAATATGCTAGCTGCTCTTAGTGAAGCTGCATTTATCACAGGTATGGAGCGTAATAGTGATTTGGTAACTATGGCATCCTACGCCCCTCTTTTCGAAAATAAGAATGATCGTACCTGGCCTGTAAATTTAATATGGATAGATAATATGCAAGTGGTAGGAAGATCATCTTATTACGTGCAAAAAATGACTACCGAAAATATGCCAACATATAATCTAGGCACAAAAATCTCGGCTAAACCTGTTGAAACAAGGCCTCTTAATATTGATGGAAATGTTGGAGTAGGCAGTTGGAGTACGCAAGTTGACTATAAAGACTTTGAAGTTATATATGAAGATGGAAAAACAGAAGTTTTAGACATAAGAAGCAACACAATTCAAAGTGGTGAATGGACTGTTTCTGATACGGTCGTGTCTCAAAATACCATGTCAAATATGACGGGGTTATTTCTAGAAAAAAAACTAGAAGGAGATTATACCGTTAAGCTTAAAGCTAAAAAGGTACGCGGAAACGAAGGTTTTCTCATTTATTTTGGTATGACCAATAATAACAAGGATGGACATCTTTTAAACATTGGTGGCTGGAACAATACCCAAACCGCATTAGAAGGTCTTGCTGATGGAAATGTTAGCGAAATGCTAACAAAATTTGTTCCTCAAAAGGTCGAAAATAATAAATGGTACGCGATTGAAATTACAAAAAAAGCCAATGCATTAAAAATAATGGTTGATGGTAAAGAACTGCTCAGTTACACGCCTACCGATATAAAAAAACAATTTGTGGTAAGTGGCTATGATGAAACTACACAAGAAGTAATTGTAAAAGTTGTTAATGCAGATGACACTTCTTGGAGTCCTTCTATAGATCTACTTAACGGACATGAAATTAAGGCAACCGGAAAAGCCATCGTCTTATCAGCTAATTCACCAGAGGAAGAAAATTCGTTTGAAGAACCCTTAAAAATATCTCCCGAAGAAGTAGTATATACTGGATATTCATCAAACTTTACCTATAATTTCCTTCCCTATTCTTATACGGTTCTGCGAATTAAGGTAGAGAAAAATTAACAATTAATATGTAAAACATAAACAGTATAAAATTTCAAACAAATGAAAAATATCCTATTTTTTTTAGTACTATTAGTTTTTTCTTCTTGCAAAATTTTTAAGATGGATAAAAAGGAACATGAAGATATAGTATATTCAGGAAACCCTGTGTTTCCAGGATGGTACGCAGATCCTGAAGGTATTATTTTTGATGATGAATATTGGATATACCCTACATATTCCGACGACTACAAACAACCAGATAAATCAACCGAGTTTACTAAATGGCAACTTGATGTTCAAAAAAATAGCATCAATCCGCATTACTTAAAGCAAACTTTTTTTAATGCCTTTTCTTCAAAGGACATGGTGAACTGGACAAAACATTCACATGTTCTTGATATAAAAGATGTGAAATGGGCTTCATATTCCTTATGGGCACCATCAATTATAGGGGCAAATAATAAATACTACCTTTTTTTCTCAGCAAATGATATACAAAGTGATGCTGAAACAGGCGGAATTGGTGTCGCAATTTCTGACAAACCCGAAGGCCCGTTTATAGATGCAATAGGTAAACCACTTATTAATAAGTTTTATAATGAAGCACAACCTATAGACCAATTTGTTTTTAAAGATGATGACGGACAAATATATATGTATTATGGAGGATGGAGGCATTGTAATGTCGTAAAACTAAATAGCGATTTATTAAGTATTAAAGCATTTGAAGATGGAGATATGTTCAAAGAGGTAACGCCTGAAAATTACGTTGAAGGCCCTTTTGTATTTAAAAGAAATGGAAAATATTACTTCATGTGGTCAGAAGGCGGATGGATGGGCCCAGATTATAGTGTAGCCTATGCCATAGCAGATTCTCCTTTAGGCCCTTTTAAGAGAATTGGAAAAATATTGCAGCAAGATGCCTCAATTGCGGTAGGAGCAGGACATCATTCAGTTATTAGTATCCCTGATACGGACGAACGCTATATTGTGTACCATCGCAGACCTTTAGGTACCGATAACGCACATCATAGAGAAACTTGTATTGATAAGTTGGTCTTTGATGAAAAAGGATTTATTAAACCTGTAAAGATGACCTCAAAAGGGGTTGAAAAACGTGAAATAAAATGATGTTTATGGCTCTAAGAAAAATAATTATTGCCCTTGCATTAATACCTATGTTTTGCATGGCACAGCATAATGAAAAAATACTTTCATTTCCATTATCTGATGTGATGCTTTTAGATAGTCCTTTTAAGGAGGCACAAATGACTGATATGAAGTATATGCTTGAAATGGATATGGATAGACTTCTTGCTCCATTTTTATTTGAAGCAGGTCTGCCACTCAAGGCGGAAGCTTATGGCGAATGGGAAAGCACCGGTTTAAATGGTCATATCGGAGGCCATTATCTTTCTGCCTTGGCTATGATGTACGCCTCTACTGGCGATTTACGAATGAAAAAGAGGTTAGATTACATGATTATTGAGTTAAAGCGTGCTCAAGATAAACATGGTGACGGATATTTAGCTGGTGTTCCCAACGGACGTAAAACATGGCAAGAAATTGCTGAAGGAACTATAAAAACACAACCCATGAACCTTAATGGTCAGTGGGTGCCTTTTTATAATATGCATAAAACTTATGCTGGTTTACGCGATGCTTATTTGTTTGCAGAAAATAATGACGCCAAAGAAATGCTAGTAAAACTGACAGACTGGGCCTATAATCTGGTGGAGGGATTAAGTGATTATCAACTTCAAAAAATGCTTAAAACCGAACATGGCGGATTAAATGAAATATTTGCAGATGTTGCCATGCTCACCGATAATAAGAAATATTTAAAGCTTGCAAAAAGGTTTTCTCATAGACAAATATTAGACAACTTGATACTTGAACAAGATAGCCTCACAGGTATGCATTCTAATACACAAATACCAAAAATAATAGGGTTTAAGAAAATTGCAACGATGGAGCAGAACAGTTCCTGGGCAACTGGAGCTGCTTTCTTTTGGAACAATATGACCAAAAAACGATCCGTGGCCTTTGGCGGAAATAGTGTTTACGAACATTTAAACCCCATAAATGACTTCTCTAAAATGCTTACTGCAGATCAAGGACCTGAAACCTGCAATACCTACAATATGCTCAAACTTACAAAAGAGCTGTTCCTTACTAATCCTGAAAGAAAATATATAGATTACTATGAGCGTGCTTTGTACAACCATATTTTATCATCCCAAAACCCAGAAAAGGGAGGGTTTGTGTACTTTACACCCATTCGTCCAGGCCACTACAGGGTGTATTCCAAACCGCATACCAGTTTCTGGTGTTGTGTGGGCTCAGGCCTAGAAAATCATACAAAGTATGGTGAAATGATATATGCTCATTCTAAAAATGACTTGTATGTGAATTTATTTATCCCTTCAAA
>NZ_JADGES010000008.1 GCF_016744255.1 Maribacter sp. | reverse complement strand
ACCTTCGGCAGCAAAACCATAGCCTTGTGCCATTAAATGTTGTGCTGCCAATCCGGGAAGCTGTTCTAATCCGTGTAAATCTTCGAAATTAGTAGTAAAAGCTTTATAGTCATGTTGATCTAGAAACTTTTTTATTCCTAATTCGATTCTAGCCTGATAGTTTATATTTAAATTAGATATATCTTCTAATTCATACTCTTGGGAGTATTGCTTTACTAAATTAATTACATCCTTTTGGGATATCGTATTCATACTCTCCACAAGGTCTCCAACGCCGTGGTAATTAACTTGCCATCCAAGAGTTTTTTGAGCTTCTATTTTGTCACCCTCTGTAACAGCAACATTCCGCATATTATCCCCAAATCGACAAATTTTTAAAGATTTTGATTCTGCATAACCTATTGCTGCACGAGTCCAGGAAGCTATTTCAAGTCTAACGTCATCATCCTTCCAATGCCCAACAATAACTTTACGATTAATACGTAGTCTAGAACAAATAAACCCAAACTCTCGTCCTCCATGTGCAGATTGGTTTAGATTCATAAAATCCATATCAATATCATTCCACGGTATATCTCGATTGTATTGAGTATGCAAATGCACAAAAGGTTTTTTTAAAATTTCAAGCCCCTGAATCCACATTTTTGCGGGCGAAAACGTATGCATCCACACTATTAACCCTATACACTCATCATCACTATTGGCCTGCGAAAACAATTTAGCAATATCATCGGATTGTGTTAAAACAGCTTTAAAAACAATATTCACAGGAATAGTTGAATCCTCACTTAGACTGTTAGCAATTTCTAAAGTGTGGGTTTCTACTTTTTTTAAAACTGACTCCCCGTATAAATGTTGACTACCCGCAACAAACCAAACATTCTTTTTTGTAAAATTTTGCTTTAAAATCATAATATATAGGTTATATTACTTTTATTAAAATAATCATAAATAGCTGATAAATAGTTATTGTGAGTAAACTAATAAGAAACAAATATATATAAAATATTAATAAAAGTCATTTATACTTTTATTAATATTTAAAATAATGACTATTTAAACATTAGCTATTTAGTGATCGAGGCATTTATTTTTTGTAATCTTTTTTTTGCTTGTGTTAAATAGTGCTTTTGGCACTATGTTTTTGAAAGTGAATCAAGATTATATTAAATTAAAAAGAATAGCTAGTAGTAGTTAATGATTGTCACAAAAAAAATAAGTTCATATTAAAAGTCTTCAATATTTTATACAGAAATATATTTGCAGGTTATAATATTAGAAACTAGAAACACCCTGAAAAATTTAAGTAATAGTTACTGATGAATTTAGGCGAGAATTTATTAAAATTTCATCAATCTATCAAAACTCTTATTCTGGCTAGTTACTTTTACTCTATAATAATAAGCTCCTTTTTTAGACGCTTTTGTGTTTTTAATATTTAATTTCTCGAACATATCGGTTGAAAGTAGTTTTTTTCTAAAATTACCAGGATCTAATTTTTTTTGAAATATAGCTTCGTATAAGTTTCGAAGTTGCTGTAAAGTAAACATTTCAGGTAATAATTCAATTCCGACCAGGTTTATTGAAGCCTTAAGTTGAAGTTTTTCCATAGATTTTCTCACCATTTCTTCATGATCAAAAATAAAATCTGGTAATTTATTAACTGGCCACCAATGTGCACCATGTTCTCTAACTAAAGTTTCATCATATTTATCCTCCTTTAACAATGCATAATATACTAAACTTATCACCCTGGCTGCTTTATCACGTAGTGGATTAGTAAAAAAAGCGACCTGTTCAAGATATACGTCCATCAACCCTGTAGTACTTTTTAGTATTCTTCTTGCAGAATCATCTGAAGATTCTTTGTCTTGTAAAAAGCCTCCCATTAATGACCATTTACCTTTAGCAGGCTCAAACCCTCTAGGGTATAATAAAAGATGTAATTGCTCTTTCTTATAGCCAAAAATGACACAATCAACTGCGACTAAGTGTTTGGTTTTTTTGTAGTAATCTTCCATGGAATCTAAAAAAGATAAAAGTATAACTAAATTATAACCTCTACAAAAAAGATAAAAAGTGTTAATTATATTTTGCGTTATAATTGCTGAAGTATTGAATTAATCATAACTTTTTAAGTTTCTCTCCTCGGGTTATTATGGAAGAAGCCTCTCTTTTTAATGTGTTAAAATGGATTTTTTTAAAGAAAAACTCATGTTTCACTCTTTTTTTTATTTACTCCATTTTCTTGAGGAGTAGTTACTTTTTTTGGTGAAGAGAAGGTCTTACTAAGGCAGTAAAAAAGTTCTTTTTGTAGTTAGATATTTGGAAAAAAGAACACAAAAAAATCGTAAACACTTAATAAATAAGTGGTTACGATTTTATAAAGTACTCGAGGCGGGAATCGAACCCGCACTCCGAAGAACTGGATTTTGAATCCAGCGCGTCTACCAGTTCCGCCACTCGAGCATAACTTGTTAAGAGGACTGCAAAATTAAAAAATAATTTCTTTTTACCTCTAAAAAAAGGCATTAATATGCTTTAGTACCCCAAAAAAAATCCTAAATTTGCACCTCCTTAACGAAAAAGAAGTTTAATAAACTAGGGAACAACACATTAGCCATGGCGTATCAAATACCAGAACCTAAAATTTTTGCCTGTACACAAAGTACCATATTAGCAGAAAAGATTGCTAAAAAATATGGAACTGAGTTAGGGAAAGTACAATTTTCAAGATATAGTGATGGGGAATTTCAGCCTTCTTTTGAAGAATCAGTTCGTGGAGCTAGAGTCTTCATAATTGGATCTACAAATCCAAGTTCGGAAAACTTAATGGAGATGTTGTTAATGTTAGATGCTGCTAAGCGTGCATCTGCAAGACACATTACCGCGGTTATGCCTTATTTTGGTTGGGCAAGACAGGATCGTAAGGATAAGCCAAGAGTTCCTATTGCTGCAAAATTGGTTGCTAAAATGCTGGAGACAGCTGGAGCAACTCGTATTATAACAATGGACTTGCATGCTGACCAAATACAAGGTTTCTTTGAGAAGCCTGTGGATCATTTATTTGCATCTACTTTGTTTTTGCCGTATTTAAGAAATTTAAATCTTGATAACTTAACAATTGCATCTCCGGATATGGGAGGCTCTAAAAGAGCTTATGCTTATTCTAAAGCTTTAAAGAGTGATGTCGTGATTTGTTATAAGCAACGAGCAAAAGCTAATGTAATTTCACATATGGAGTTAATTGGTGATGTAAGAGGAAAGAATGTTGTTTTAGTAGATGATATGGTTGATACCGCTGGGACATTAGCTAAGGCGGCAGATTTAATGATGGAAAGAGGAGCGTTAAGTGTAAGAGCTATAACTACGCACGGTTTATTGTCGGGTGATGCTTATGATAAAATAGAAAAATCACAATTATCAGAACTAATAATTACCGATTCTATCCCAACAAGAAAAGATAGTAAAAAGGTGAAAGTATTAAGTTGTGCTACACTATTTGCAGATGTTATGAATAGAGTACAGAACAATACTTCTATAAGTTCTAAGTTTTTAATGTAATAACATAGAAACTGTAAAAAAGAATTATTAATTTTTAATATATATAATGAAGTCAATTACAATTAAAGGATCAGAAAGAGAAATCGTAGGCAAAAAAGCAACAAAAGCCTTACGTAATGCTGGAAAGGTTCCTTGCGTAGTATACGGAGGGGAAAAACCATTACATTTTTCAGCAAATGAATTGTCATTTAGAGATTTGGTTTACACTCCAAACGCACACACAGTTGTGGTTGAATTAGAGAATGGAACTAAAGTAGACGCAATTATGCAGGATATTCAGTTTCATCCTGTAACAGATAAAATTATTCACGTAGATTTTTATCAGTTATTTCCAGATAAAGAAGTTACAATGTCTATACCAGTTAGGTTGCAAGGTAGTTCGCCAGGTGTTAAAAATGGTGGAGGTTTGTTATTTAGAAAGAGAAAACTTTCTGTTAAGGCATTACCTGGGAATTTAGTGGATTTTTTCGATGTAGATATATCAGAGCTTAAGATTGGTGATAATATCAAAGTGGAAAGTTTATTGAGTGAAGATTTTACATTACTTCACCCAGATAATACTGTAATTGTACAGGTTAAAACTTCTCGTAATGCAGCTGAAGACGAGGAAGAAGAAGGAGAAGGAGAAGAGGCAGAAGGAGCAGAAGCTCCAGCAGCAGAGTAAACAAAAATTATATAAGTTTAAAAGCATCTCATATTTTATGAGATGCTTTTGTATTTTTATACCATTACAAAAGGACTTATGTTATCTATAATTAAATGGTTATTTGGTAGTACTCCTGCTTTTTTAGAAGAATTAGATATAATGAAAAAATTTTTAGTAGTTGGTTTAGGGAATATTGGAAGCGAATATGCAGAGACTAGGCATAATATAGGTTTTAAGGTGTTAGATGCTTTAGTAGAAAGCAAAGAGGCTTCTTTTGACACCCAAAGATTAGGGGATGTTGCTGTAGTTAAAATTAAGGGACGAAGTCTTCTTTGCTTAAAGCCGGCTACTTACATGAATCTTAGTGGTAAGGCTGTTAAGTATTGGATGGACAAAGAAAAAATTCCGTTAGAGAACGTACTGATAATAACCGATGATATAAATTTAGAATTTGGTACTTTTAGATTGAAAATGAAGGGAAGTGATGGTGGTCATAACGGGTTGAAAAGTATTCAAGAAGTACTGCAAACTACAAATTATAACCGTTTTAGATTTGGTGTAGGTGCAGATTTTGGTACGGGCAGGCAGGTAGATTATGTCTTGGGAGAATGGAGTTCTGAGGAAAATAAAAATCTTGAAGAGCGTTTGGTAAAAGCATCGGAACTAGTTAGTTCTTTTGCTTTATCAGGGGTTAAAAATACCATGAACCAATTTAATGGTAAATAGTTAAAGTGCTTTAAAACTAAATACTCCAGAGTCAGAAGTATTTCCTTCTTTATCTTTTGTTATTACTTTCCAATAATATATAGTATTACCTTCTACCGTAACTTTTTGTTCTGTAACTGCAGGTGTGGTTGTAGTTAAAAGAGTTGTTGGTGGTTTGGTGGTAGAAAAATATAAGTCATAGCTGTCAATGTCATTATCTAAATCTGACCCAGACCAGTCTAAATTAATTTCATTATTTAAGTCTAGAAATGCGTTGTCTCCAATTTTTGGAAAAATTATTTCTGCAGGAAATGGTACATATGCAGAAACAAATCCAGAATTGTAAAAAGCCCATGTGTCACTTGCAGAGGTTTTGGAGACTTTATTATTTTTTGTAACAACAAACCAGGTATACGGAGTCCCTTTATCTAGAGGTACTTTAAGAGTTAAAGCAGAGGTATTCATAGTTTGGGTAA
Organism: Maribacter sp.; assembly: GCF_016744255.1. Lineage (GTDB taxonomy): Bacteria > Bacteroidota > Bacteroidia > Flavobacteriales > Flavobacteriaceae > Maribacter_B. The sequence continues at coordinate 47,676 of NZ_JADGES010000008.1, read as the reverse complement.
ATCCCGTATTTTGGTTCGTTACACTTAAGGTATAGCTATCTGTATTTTTAGCGGTATTCCATCTAAATTCTACTTCACTAGCAGTATTACTTATGCTTACACCTGTGGTGCATTCTGAGTTCTTGTCTGGATAAGATAAAAGCGCTGCTGTTGGCGGCTCTTCTACTGGGGTTTCTGATGGCTCCGATTTTTTACAGCCAAAAACAAAAAAGGTTAATATAAGGATTCCTATAATTCTCATTGCTTAATTACTTTTGCTGTTCCTTTTAAAGCTTCGCCTTTATAGGATATAAAGTATATGCCTGTAGGTAAACTTGTAAAATCTAATTTTAATTTTGTGTTATCTATATTGTAATTTCTAGTACTTATTAATTGTCCGCTACTAGTAAATATTTTTATTTCAATATCCTGTAAATAATTATCAAGAAATAGGGTAGTGGTGGTGTTAAAAGGATTGGGGTAAATAATAGGTTGTTCAATAGAGAACAATTGTTCGTTATATATTCCTTGGCATGGAAGGTTAGTATATACTTTTAAAGTATTTGTACCTTCTTTTAAGTTTAAAGTAATTTTAGACTTGTTTGTTTGCGTTACAATGCCGTTTAATTCTATATTGTATAGTAAGGCTCCAGATAAGGTTAAACTAGTTTGCTTGCCGTTTAGAGACTGCTTAGAGCTTACGTTTAGTACTTCTGGTTCTGTGATTATTACATCGAAACAATGATTTTCGTATACTATATTGCTATCTGTACCAGTAATGCAAATATTATAAGTCCCAGAACTTAAGTTGTCTAAAGTATAATTTACATTAAAATTTTCTGTAGAATTTATACCGGTTCCATTAACTGTGATTTCATAATCTAATGGTAAAGTAGCATCTATTATAATTTTTCCGTCGTTACTATTTCTACATGCTTCACTTTGTGCAGTAACAGTAAAATTAGTTGTTGGGAATAGGTATATAGTACAACCTGTTTCGTCTACTTCTAACCCTTCGGGAGTTCCAAGGCATAAATCATCACCGTCATCAAAAACACCATCATTGTCTTCGTCGGGTCTAAGTTCTCCTTCTACGCATATCTCAATAGAGAAAGCTTTAAGGAAGCCGCCATCTTCATTAGCATTATCGCTAATTTGAAGTGTCCAATCTCCTTTTATAGATTCCCCTTTAAAAGAGCTTAAGGTTCCAAGTGGCTTCACGGTTCCTGTAATGGCAGGGTCTCCACCGCAAGTAAAAGCGTTAGCGTTATCATCAAAAATGGCATTTATATTTTTTAATTCTCCACAGGAACTAGAAACTAATATTACTTTAGTCCCTTCAGGAGATATTAAGGTAGCCACTAAATCTTCTAAATAATTGTGGTCTAATTCTAATGAAACTTTAATATCCGATAGAGGGACATCTTCATAAAAAGATACTTTAGAGCTTATGGTAGGCGTTCCGTTTGCTGTTATTTCTAGTGGTAGGCCAATGGCGCTTTTAGAATTACAACTAAATTTAAGAGTCGTAAATGTAAAAGGAAGGCTAAAGTTCCCTTCTCCACAAATGTTTTTTGGTTTTATGCGCCAGTAGTAGCTAGTCTCATATTGTAAAGATAATGGCATATATGAGTTGGATGCTACATTGATTGCTTCTACAATGTTTGTAAATAATTCATCTGTAGCTATTTCTATATCATAGCTGGTGTAAATAGGGTTGTTTATCCATGTGAGTTCGGTACTTGTTGAAGCATCCGTTAAATTATTAAGAGGACTTTGAAGTACTACATCAGAAAAATTAGAATCGGATATATAGAGGTCTAAAGTAACCGTTTTTGTTTCTGTAGCAGATGTAGAAAGAACTTGGATGGGGTATGTTCCAGGAGCTAAACTCAATGTATTAGTAAAGTTAATAGTGATTTCGGTATCTGTAAGTGTTGCTGTATTTGGTGTAATGGCTATGCCTAAACCCGCAGGAGGAGATACAATACTAAACGTGCTCTCTTCTGAAAACGCTAAATAAGCTTCGTAGTTGAAGGTGGTTGTTAAATCGTTCGGGGCGCAAACTTCGTATTCTAAATTACTGAAGTTTAATATAATTTTGGATTCTTCAATGGTAAAATCACTATTGTTTATGGCAAAATAAATATTGTTATTTGCCTTAACCATTATTCTTGCTTCGGTGGTGCTTGCGTTTGGAAGAATTATCTTGTGTTCTCCATCATTTATAACATCTTCCGCTAAAATTATATCGAATGTTTGCCCGCCATTAATAGATAATAAAATAGTGACAGTAGAAGTGAGAACTGGGGCAATATTGGTATTGGCAACGTCCCAAGTGATAGTTTTTGCGTCTCCTCCTTTGTAAATTTCATTAGCTGTTTGTGAGGTAACCATAAATGGGCCTGCATTACTTGCCACAGAAACAGTTGCTAAATCAGAGACAACCTGGCCTCCTCCTGGAGCATTATCTCTTACGGTAAAGGCAAAATTTAATTCTCGTTCTACATCGGAAAGAGTTTCCCAAGCAGAATTAATAGCGGGGTTTGTTTGGGTTAAATTGCCAGAAATAACGCTAGATAATTTCGGAAAATATCGTTCTGAATTTATAGTGGGTATTTGTGATCTAAAATTTGCGCCGCTAACATTTGTAGGACCAAAAGTAGATTGGGTTACAACACCATTGTCTATTTGTTCCCAGGTATAGGTTAAAACATCTGTAATATCTGTATCTGTTGCGTTTCCTTTAAGAACAAATGGTGTAGATTTAGGAATGGTAAAGTTTCCTGTTAAATCTACAGTTGGAGGAGTGTTAGTTAAAGCTATTTCTTCTCCACAACTAGTGAAACTAAGGTATTCGGTTATTTGAAGAATACTATAATAATGGTAATAAGGGTCTCCGTGTGTAGCAACATTATTAGCGCCTACAATACCTGCATACCCCATTATAGTGGTGCCACTTGCAGGTTCTGCTTGTACTTGTGTGCCTTCAGATTCGTGCGACCAAGTGTGGTTAGCTCCAAATTGATGGCCCATTTCGTGAGCAACATAATCTAAATCGAATAAATCTCCTGCTGGGTTTGGGTGAGATGAAAAAGCGCTACCTTTTTTAGCATCTATGCAAACGGCGCCAACAAAACCAGCATTACCATTTGCAGCATCCACATGAAATAAATGTCCTATGTCATAATTTTCAGCTCCTATGATAGTTGTAAGTGTGTTCTGTACTTCTGTATTAAGATTAGATTCGTAAGGGTCTGTTGAGGCATTTGTATATAGTACTAAATCCGTATTAGCAACTAATTCCAAGGTAATTGCAAGGTCGGTTTCAAAAACTTCATTAATTCTTGTCACAGTAGCATTTATGGCAGCCAAAGCATCTGCAACACTCCCTCCGTGGTAATTGGTATATTCCCCTGTAGTAGAAACTGCTAAACGGTATTTTCTTAAAATCTGGTCGTCTACTGGTTTTAATGCTGTAGCTCCAATTGTAGATTTAATTTTAGATGTGGTGTTACAAATAAAATCTTTTTCTGTTTTATTAGTTTCGTCTCTTCTGTAGGTTATGTACTTGTTTTTATCTGCCTTTTCCGTGTAGGTATTCCCTTTTTTGTCTCCATGAATAACCATGCTTTGTATTCCATTATGAGAAATACTAAAACGAATTTTGTCTTTTGGGTTGTTAATACCATAACCTACAAAAGATTTTATATTCGGGTATTTTAATGCAAGTTCTGGCGATAATACCGAAGATTCTTTAACTAGATAAGCATTTTGTTTTCCATTTTCATCTGGAAAGAAAACGGTTTTTGCATCGTTTTTAGAAAAAGAGGTTAAAGATTTTTGAAAATTTGAAACATCTAGAGAAAAAGTTTTTGCGCTTTTAACCTGAAAACGTTGTGAGAAAGACTTCTTTAAAGCGTTTCTAGGTGCTTCCTGTTTCCAGTAGCTACTCTGTGCAGATCCGTAAAAGGAAAGAAATACTATGGTAATTGAAAAAAGTAGACGTAATTTTGTAAGCATTCAGGGTCTTTTATCTCTAAATCAAATATAAGTCTTTTATTATTTATTATTAAGTGAATATAGTTCAAAGCATATCTAAGTACGATAAAAAACAACCAATAGCCATAACTATTGGTACTTTCGATGGCGTGCATATTGGGCATAAAAAAATAGTTAATCGCCTTATCAGCAATGCTAAAGAGTTGGGATTGGTGCCAACGGTGCTTACTTTTTTTCCACATCCTAGAATGGTTCTGCAAAAAGATGCGGAGATAAAACTTTTAAATACTATAGAGGAAAGAGGTGTAATTTTAGAGCAATTGGGATTAGAACAACTTATTATTCATCCTTTTACGATGGATTTCTCTAGACTTTCTGCAACGGAATTTGTGAGAGATCTTCTAGTAAACCAATTACATACTAAAAAGATAATAATTGGCTATGACCATCGATTTGGAAGAAATAGAAATGCAAATATTACCGATTTAAGAGCTTTTGGTACTACTTTTAATTTCGATGTAGAAGAAATTCCGGCACAGGAAATAAACGAAGTTTCTGTTAGTTCCACGAAAATACGAAGAGCTTTAGAGGAGGGTAATATAACCACCGCAAATAAATATTTGGGATATAATTATATGCTCACTGGAGTGGTTAAAAAAGGGAAAGGCTTAGGAAGGCAAATACAATTTCCGACTGCCAATATTAAAATAGAAGAAAAATATAAACTCATACCTAAAAATGGAGTTTATGTAGTGCAAAGTACTATCGGAGGAAAACGTATTTCAGGAATGATGAATATTGGCTTTAATCCTACAGTGGAAGGGAAAGAGCAAAGTATAGAAGTTCATTTTTTTGATTTTAATCAAGATTTATACGAGCAAAAAATTCAGATTGATATTCTGGGTTGGATTCGCGAGGAGAAGAAATTTGAATCCTTAGATGCCCTTAAAGAGCAGTTGGTTTTAGATAAAGAAATTTCATTACAACTAATAGCAAAATAAAATGTTACATCGATTTCTTTTTCAGAGAATAGATAACAGTTCCCTTATAATTTTTAGAATATTTTTTGGCATTTTAGTGGCATTAGAATGTTACGGTGCAATTTTTACAGGATGGATTAAGAAAACCCTTGTAGAACCATCTTTTACATTTAATTTTATTGGTCTGGAGTGGCTGCAACCATTGGCAGGAAATGGTATGTACTTCTACTTTTTTGTAATGGGCACATTAGGGGTTTGTATTGCTATAGGGTATAAGTATAGATTTAGTAGTATAGCCTTTTTTATTTTATGGTCTGCAGTTTACTTAATGCAGAAAACGTCCTATAACAATCATTATTATTTATTGGTTTTAATTGCATTAATTATGTGTTTTTTACCTGCAGAAAAGAGTAATTCTGTAGATGCCAAACAAAATAAGGTAATACAAAGTAATTCAATGCATGCGTATGTTAAGTGGATTATTGTTGCTCAATTATTCATTGTTTACACGTATGCCTCTGTTGCAAAAATGTATGGAGATTGGTTAGATTTTGGGATGCTAAAACTTTTAATGCAAAATAAGGCCGATTATTATTTTATTGGTGGGTTTTTACAACAACATTGGGCGCACGTTATCATGGGCATTTTTGGTATTCTTTTCGATTTACTAATTGTACCTGCTCTCTTATACAAGCCAACACGGAAAGTAGCTTTTTTTCTATCTCTCTTTTTTCATTTATTTAATGCGGTAGTATTTCAAATAGGGATATTTCCCTTTTTATCTTTGGCTTTTACGGTATTCTTTTTTGAACCAGAAACGATTAGAAAAATATTTTTCACGAAGAAATTACGGTATACTGAGAATAAGATAGAGACACCTAAAAACAAGAATGTACTCCTAGGGATATTGGGGGTGTACTTTGTAATTCAGATATTTTTGCCACTAAGACATCATTTTATTACAGATAATGTTTTGTGGACAGAGGAAGGGCATCGGTTAAGTTGGCGTATGATGTTGCGTAGTCGCAGGGGGAGCATTCATTTTAGAGTAGTAAATAAAAATACGGGTAAAGAAACATTAGTAAAACAGGATAATTATTTAACGCCCAAGCAAAAGGCAAGAGTTGCTGCCTACCCCGATTTTATATGGCAATTTGCACAACATATTAAAAAAGAATATCAAAAAAAAGGAGAAGAGGTTTCTGTTTATGCTATCAATTCTAAAATAAGTATAAATGCTAGGCCAATGAAAGCCTTTATTAACCCTGAAATAGACTTAGCGAACACCCCTTGGAATCATTTTGAGCATAACGATTGGATTCTTACATCCCAATTAACGGAAGAGTGAACGAATTTCAGTTGGCAGTAGGCGCAAATAAGCCTAAATTTGCAGTTCAAAATTATAAGCAATGCTACAATTACAGGCAATTAGAGATTCTAAAAACGACTTCATTACCGCTTTAAAAAAGCGAAATATCGATGGTACACCTTTATTGGAAAAGGCCATAGAATTAGATGATAAGAGACGAGAAACGCAAACGCAATTAGATAAAACTTTAGCAGAGTCTAATGCCTTGTCTAAAGAAATTGGGATGCTTTTTAAATCTGGAAAAGCACAAGAGGCTAATGTATTAAAAGAAAAAACAGGGGTTTTAAAAGAAGAATCTAAAGTTTTGAATGACGCTTTAGCTACTGTAGCAGAGGAATTACAAACGGTATTATATCAGATTCCTAATATACCGCATAACAGTGTTCCTGCAGGGAATACAGACGAAGATAATGAGGAGGTATTTTCAGAAGGCGATATACCAGAGCTAGTGTCTAATGCTATGCCGCATTGGGAACTAGCAAAGAAGTACGATATTATAGATTTTGAGTTAGGGGTTAAAATCACTGGTGCTGGTTTTCCTGTTTATAAAGGAAAAGGAGCTCGTTTGCAACGTGCATTAATTGCTTATTTTTTAGATAAAAATACCGAAGCAGGTTATACAGAAATACAAGTGCCACATTTAGTAAATGAGGCTTCTGGTTATGGAACAGGGCAATTACCAGATAAAGAAGGGCAAATGTACCATGTTGGAGAAGACGATTTATATTTAATACCAACAGCAGAAATACCAGTTACAAATCTATTCAGAGGAGAGATTTTAAAAGAGGAGCAATTCCCTATTTGTTACACTGCATATACCCCTTGCTTTAGAAGAGAAGCGGGTAGTTATGGCGCTCATGTACGTGGTTTAAACCGTTTGCATCAGTTCGATAAAGTCGAAATTGTACGTGTAGAACACCCATCTAAATCTTTTGAGGCTTTAGACGGTATGGTAGAACACGTAAAAAACATCCTTAGAGAATTAAAGTTGCCATATAGAGTTTTACGATTATGTGGTGGCGATTTAGGTTTTACATCTTCCTTGACTTATGATTTTGAAGTATTTTCTACAGCACAAGACCGTTGGTTAGAAATTAGTTCGGTTTCTAATTTCGAGGCTTACCAAACCAATAGATTAAAGCTTAGATATAAAGATGAAAATGGCAAAAGCCAATTAGCACATACTTTAAATGGTAGTTCTTTAGCATTGCCAAGAGTACTTGCTGGTATTTTAGAGAATTATCAGGTAGAAGACGGAATAGAAATCCCAGAAGTGTTAATTCCGTATTGTGGTTTTAGTAAGATTGATTAATTCTCTTTCTTATAAACCTGGTAACACGCCCTTTCGCGAATCTATGTATCTTTGAGAAAAACCTAAGCTTGCGCGTATTTTTCACATCTTTGTTTGTTTGTTGTTTTTTCTGGGCTACTGCTCAGGAAGACTTCTTGGCACGACAGTATTTTAATGATGGGGAGTTCGATAAGTCTGTGGTGTATTATGAAAAACTCGTTAAAACCAATCCAAATAGATTAGATTATACAGAAGGGTTAGTAGCTTGTTACCAACAATTGGAGCGTTATAACGATGCGGAAAATTTTTTACGACAAAGGTTAAAAGAACGTAACGCTATGCCTATTTTATATATTGATTTAGGGTACAATTTCACACTTCAAAATAAGGAAGCAGAAGCAGAAAAACAGTACAATAAGGCAGTAGATTTCTTAGATAAAAATCCAAATTATGGAGCACAAATAGGCTCTAAGTTTCATAAGTACACTTTGTTGAATTACGCAACCACAGCATATAAAAAGGCAATGGTATTAAACCCTGCTTTAAATTTTAATTTTCAGTTAGCCAGAATTTACGGAGAGCAAGGGAGTATAGAAAAAATGTACGAAGCGTATTTAACATTGATTATAGAAGGAAAAACTTCTAAATCTAACGTGTTAAGAAATTTAGATGCTTTTGTTACGGATGACCCTAATAACGATAATAATTTAAAGCTAAAAAAAATCCTATTAAAGAACGCGCAAAGAAACCCAGATACGCTTTGGAATGAATTACTCAGCTGGTTATTTGTAAAGCAAAAACAATACGGTAGTGCATTTAGACAAGAAAAAGCCATATATAAGAGAACAGAAGGAACAAATACTAATCGTCTTATAGATTTGTCTGACATAGCTCTTAGTGTGGATGAACTGGATGTAGCAAAGGATATTTTTGAATTTGTGCTAGAAGAAACAGAAGATAGCACCACAAGGTTAGATTCGGAATTGCAATTAATAAATATTCAGTTGTCGCAAGATGAAGGAGCAGCATTAGATGCTGTAGAAAAAAAGTATAAAGAGCTATTGCAAATACATGGTATTAAAAATACAACCCTTAGGCTACAAATAGCATATGCTAAGTTTTTAACTTTTAAAAGAAATACTCCAGAACCAGCAATTACAATGCTGAAAAATTATTTAGAAATTCCGTTAAATAGAGAAGGGGTAGCTTATGTTAAATTTGCCCTTGGAGAGATTTTGGTATACCATAGAAAATTTAACGAAGCTCTTATTTATTTTTCGCAAATACAGCAGAAGTTCAAGAATGATGTTATTGGTCAGAATGCCCGTTTTAAGGTAGCACAAACTAGTTTTTATAAAGGAGATTTTAATTGGGCGCTAACACAATTAAAAGTATTGCGTAGTTCCACATCGCAACTCATAGCAAATGATGCTATGCAGCTGAGTCTTTTAATATCAGACAATGCTATAGAAGATTCAACGCAAACGGCTTTGCGTAAATATGCCAGAGCAGATTTGTTGGCTTACCAAAATAAAACAGAAGATGCCATAACTCTTTTAAATGATATTTTAGAAAATCATAAAGGTGAAAAAATAGAAGATGAGGCATTATTAAAACAAGGGGAGTTATTGCAGCAGTTAAAAGAATATTCCAAAGCGGTTTTTAATTATAAAAAGATAATCGAATTTTACGGACAAGGAATTTTAGCCGATGATGCCCATTTTGCATTAGGGACTTTGTATGAGGATAAATTAAATGAGTCTCAGAAAGCTAAAGACCATTACGAAAAAATAATTTATAATTACCAAGACAGTTACTATTCTCCCATTGCCAGAAAGCGTTTTAGAAAATTACGTGGCGATGCTATAAATTGAAAATTATGTATATATATAACGTTACTATTAATGTAGAAGAATCCGTTGCAGATTCTTGGCTTATTTGGATGAAAGAAAATCATATTCCAGAAATGCTCGCTACGGGTAAGTTTAGCAAAGCATTAATGACCAAAGTCTTAGTGGAAGAAGAAATGGGAGGAAAAACCTATTCTGTACAATACACTACAGATAGCAAAGAAACTTTAGAAAAATACTATGAAGAAGATGCCGATAGAATGCGTTCAGATGGCGCAAAACGTTATGCGGGTAAATTTGTGGCATTTAGAACGGAATTAGAAATACTAAGTGAGCACTAAACTATGGCAAAAAAAGGGAAGAGTAAGAGTAAATATGCAGGAGACAAGCCAAAGTATAAAAAGCATTGGCAAGAGGAGAGTCCTGTAAAAGCTAAAAAATATTTAGGGCAACATTTCTTAAAAGATGAAGGTGTAGCCTATGATATTGCACATACCTTATCGCTTAACGGCTATAAAAATGTTATAGAAATAGGCCCTGGAACAGGAGTGTTAACTAAGCATCTACTAGCACAAGAAATGGATTTGGTAGCGTTAGATTTGGATACAGAATCTATAGAATACCTGAATACTAATTTTCCTCTAGAGCACCCAGAATTACAGCAGCGAAAGGGAACTTTTAAAGTAATAGAAGCCGATTTTCTAAAATATAATATAGAAGATCTTTTCGGTAAAGAGCAATTTGCCATAACTGGGAACTTTCCGTATAATATTTCTACGCAGATTGTATTTAAAATGTTAGAGATGCGGGATCAAGTACCAGAGTTTTCAGGAATGTTCCAAAAAGAAGTTGCAGCCCGTATTTGTTCCAAAGAAGGGAGTAAGACCTATGGTATACTTTCGGTTTTAGTACAAACATTTTATACGGCAGAATATTTGTTTACGGTAGCGCCAGAAGTGTTTAATCCGCCACCAAAAGTACAGTCGGGAGTGTTGCGTTTAACACGGAAAGAGAACCTAAAATTAGATTGCGACCCTCAATTACTGCATAAAGTGGTTAAAGCAGCCTTTAACTTAAGAAGAAAAACATTGCGTAATAGTTTAAAATCTTTCGCTCTTTCCGATAATCTAAAAGAAGATGTTATCTTTGACAAGCGTCCTGAGCAACTGGCAGTAGCCGATTTTATAGCTCTGACCAAGAAGATAGCAGATGATACCGTTTAAACTTACAGACGAGCTTGTAGCTGAAATTAAACAGCTCATTGAAGCCAAAGAGAATTCGCAACTAAAATTTCTTTTAGAGGAGGTGCATTATGCCGATGTTGCCGAAATTTTCAATGAATTAAAAGAGACGGAAGCAACCTATTTAATTAAGTTGCTAGAAAGCGATAAAACATCTGATGTTTTAACAGAGGTAGACGACAATTTAAGAGAGGCTATTTTAGGAAATTTATCTTCTAAAGAAATTGCAGAAGAGTTAGAGGAGTTAGATACTGATGATGCTGTTGATATCATTGCGGAATTGTCCGAAGAGCGGCAGCAAGAGGTAATATCTAAAATTGTTGATGAGGAGCATAAAGAAGAAATTAAAGAACTTCTTGCTTATGATGAAGATACGGCTGGTGGTCTCATGGCAAAAGAATTAGTTAAAGTTTACGATACTTGGACGGTTGCAGGTTGTCTTCGACGAATAAGAGGACAAGCCGAAGAAGTTACCCGGGTGCATTCTGTATATGTTGTAGATAAGGAAGATAAGTTAGTAGGTCGTTTGTCTTTAAAGGACCTTGTTGTTGCTAAAAACGAACAAAAGATTGCAGATATTTATATTTCTAAAGTAGATTATGTTAATGTGCATGATGACGTGGAGGATGTTGCAAAAGTAATGTCTAAGTACGATTTAGATGCTATTCCAGTAGTAGATGACAATAAAACCTTACTAGGAAGAATTACCATTGATGATATTGTCGATGTATTAAAAGAAGAAGCAGACAAGGATTATCAATTAGCTGCTGGTATTACCCAAGATGTAGAAGCCGATGATAGTATTCTAGAACTTACAAGAGCTCGTTTACCTTGGTTGTTTCTGGGGCTTATCGGTGGAATAGGAGCCTTTTTAATTATGGAAGGTTTTCAAAACACATTTGAAAAATATGCCGTACTTTTCTTTTTTACTCCCCTAATTGCAGCAATGGCTGGTAATGTTGGTGTGCAATCTAGTGCAATTATTGTACAAGGTTTAGCGAACGATGATGTAAAAGGGAGTATCAATAGTCGTTTAATTAAAGAAATGCTTTTGGCGGCTTTAAATGGTACTATTTTAGCCATGTTTTTGTTTCTTTTTGTATGGGTAACCAAAGGGGAAATGAACACAGCATTTGCCATATCAGCTTCTTTAGTTGTTGTTATAATTGTTGCGGGCCTTATAGGGACGTTTGTACCACTTTTTTTAAACAAAAGAGGCATAGATCCAGCAATTGCAACAGGTCCATTTATTACGACCAGTAATGATATTTTCGGAATCCTTATTTACTTTTGGATAGCTAAAATGGTATTAGGAATTTAAGTCCTTTTACAATACCTTACTGTTTAAAATTCCTTCCTAATGAAATCCATAAATATAGTAGCAAAACATGCCGAGTTTTCTAAGGAATGGCACCCGCACCAAATAGCTGTGGTAGATAATATGCAAGTATTATTAGCCAAACTTAAAGATGCATTTGTTTGGCATGCCCATGAAAATGAAGACGAACTGTTTCAGATTATTAAAGGAACCCTATACATGCAATTTAGAGACCGTACAGAAGTAGTTAAAGAAGGAGAGATAATTGTAGTTCCCAAGGGTGTAGAGCATAATCCTATGACTAAAAATGGCGAAGTAGTGCACGTGCTTCTTTTCGAAAAACTGTCTACAGCACATACCGGAAAAGTGCAACATGAAAAAACCCAAACAAAGTACCCCAAAATTTAATTTATGAGAGTATTACACTTAGATGTTAACCATCCATTAATAATAGAACAATTTAATACCTTAAATTTTCAGAATGAGGAAGACTATACCTCTTCAAAAGAAGAAGTAGAATCTAAATTGCATTTATATGATGGCATAATAATTCGGAGCCGCTTTACTATAGATAAATCGTTTTTAGATAAAGCAACGAATCTAAAATTTATAGGTAGATTGGGAGCAGGTTTAGAAAATATAGATACTGCTTATGCAGAGGAAAAAGGAATTTTTTTAGCTTCTGCTCCAGAGGGTAATAGAAACGCCGTGGGGGAACATGCATTGGGTATGTTACTTTCGTTGTTTAATAAATTGAATACGGCAGACCTGGAAGTGCGCTCTGGTAAATGGGACCGTGAAGGGAATAGAGGCGTAGAATTAGATGGTAAAACCGTTGGGATTATTGGTTACGGAAATATGGGGAAGGCTTTTGCTAAAAAACTAAGAGGTTTTGATGTGGAAGTTATTTTTTATGATATAGTAGGGGGTGTATGTAATGAAGACGCACGCCAAGTGGGAATATTAGAGTTGCAGCAAAGAACAGATGTACTCAGTTTGCATGTGCCCCAAACGGACTTGACTATAGGAATGATTAACGAGGCCTTTATTTCGCAATTTCACAAACCGTTTTGGTTACTAAACACGGCAAGAGGTAAATGTGTTAAAACAGATGATTTGGTAGAGGCTCTTAGGTCTGAAAAGATTTTAGGTGCAGGCTTAGATGTTTTGGAATACGAAAAATCTTCTTTTGAAAATATGTTTACAGAAGCAAACATGCCCGAAGCCTTTCAGTATTTAATAAAATCCAATAAAGTGGTATTGACACCACACGTAGCTGGTTGGACAGTAGAAAGTAAAATAAAACTAGCACAAACTATTGTAGATAAAGTGCAGGCCGAGTTCTGTTAATTTTAATATAGTGAGCCAAAACGAACCTTTTTATTTTAATAAAGAAGAGCCAAACAAAGGTTGCTTACTTACGTTACGAGATATTATTCTAAAACAAGACGAGAATATTACGGAGACGAAGAAGTATGGAATGCCATGTTTTTGCTATAAGAAAAAGGCATTTGTGTATTTATGGGTAGATAAAAAAACAACAGAACCCTATATTCTTTTTGTAGAAGGAACGCATCTTTATCATCCCGAATTGGAAGAAGGGAAACGTTCCCGAATGAAAATACTAAGAGTTAACCCTGCTGTAGATATTCCCATGCAGAAACTTACCTCACTCTTACAAACGGCTCTAGATTTATATAGAAAGGGGATGGTAAGTTAAATTCTAAATTTAGTGCTTTAGAAAGTAATCTTTAACACTAAAAATAGATGACCTCAGATGCTACAACACTAGAAGAGTATATAAAGCAACTTCTCGAACAAAGGAAAGAAGTAATTTCTAAAATTAGAGAGTTAAAAAAACAAACTTACCTAAAGGTCTTAAAAGAGTGTATTAGTTATAAAATGCTGGGTTGTGTAGTGCCAAATTGCTTATATCCAGAGAGTTGTCATTGCAATCCAAAATTACCATTGCCATTTATTAATTTAGCATCCCAGAAAAATTTTGTAGCACTATACCGTTCTGGGATATATGCAGACGTTAATTTGTATGGTTGGTTTGTTTGTAGAGGAACACCCTAAGCATTGTAAAAGAAAATTAGATATGGGGAAGTTGTATTCGTTTTAAGTACTTAGAAGACATACCATATTATTTAATTGGGCAATTAGCAGCAAAAATATCGCCCAAAGATTGGACTAGTCTTTATGAAGAAAGAATTAAATAACCTCGATTACCGAGTGAAAAATAAAGGATGAAAAAGAGAGTACCAGGTTTAGGAGGTATTTTTTTAAAGCCCCAAACGCTACTAAAAAATTGTATAAAAAAAGATTAGGATTAAATACAGACTAATATGACAGTACTTTTTGATGGAAAGATGATGAGGGGAAGTGTTGTTCTGTCTAATGAATTTCTATGAAGGAGGATACAGAGTATTTTGCGCCAAGTAAACCAATTTTTATGATGAGCTTTAGAGGGGGAAATTTAGTTGAGTTTTAGAACTAGAATACAATAAAGTAAAACTTTGGAAACCAGTGGACAAGGCATTTCTTTGATAGATAAATAATTATTACATTTAAGGTATATTAACAACCAAAAACCAAAACAATGTCAGAAGAGAATAAAAATTTAGGAGATAAAGCAGAAGATGCTTTCGATGCAGCTAAAGAAAAAGCAAAAGATATGGGAGAAAAGGCAGAAGAAACGTTTGATTCTGCAAAAGAATCGGCTAAGGAATTTGCAGAAGACACAAAAGAAGCTGCAAGCGATTTTGCCGATGAAGCAAAGAAAACAGCCAACGAGTTTACAGAGAGCGCAAAAGAAGCTTTTGATAATGTTGGTGGAGAAAATAAGAAAATGCTAGCTGGAATATTGGCAATTGTTCTGGGAGGGTTTGGAATTCATAAATTCATCTTAGGGTATACCAAAGAGGGAGTTATTATGCTAGCTGTAACTATTGTTATCGGAGCTTTAACATGTGGATTAGGAGCGTCTGCTGTATGGGTAATAGGCTTAGTCGAAGGAATTATGTACCTAACCAAATCTGATGAGGAGTTTTATAATACCTACCAAGTAGGTAGAAAACCTTGGTTCTAAATATAAAAAAAGTCGAACCTATTAGGTTCGACTTTTTTTATATTTCAAATCATCGCAATATTGCGATGTAATGTAAATGAAAATGTACAATGGAAATACGCAATATGCTTAAAAAGGATTGGGAAATGGTATCCCAAATCTATAAAGAAGGCATAGATACCCAATTTGCAACTTTCGAAACACAAGTTCCAAGTTATTTAGATTGGGATGTAGCCCATTTAAGAGTTGGTAGATTAGTGATGGAAGAAGAGAAGAAGGTGTTAGGTTGGGCAGCACTCTCTCCTGTTTCTAGTAGATGTGTTTACAGAGGTGTAGCAGAAGTAAGTGTTTATGTCGGACAGAATTTTAGGGGTTTAGGTATAGGTAAATCATTAATACAACAGCTTATTTTAGAAAGTGAGACAGCGGAAATATGGACCTTACAATCTGGTATTTTTTCAGAAAATTTAGGAAGTATAACATTACATGAGAAAATGGATTTTAGGTATTTGGGGAAAAAAGAACGAATAGGGAAATTACATGGAGAATGGAAAGATAATTTGTTGTTCGAGCGTAGAAGTAAGGTAGTAGGAGTTAATTAGTCTATTTAGAGACGACTATAAAGAAAAAATAAAACCGATACGAATACCGGTTTTAAGGGAGCTAATTATAGACTAATTAACTTAATAGAACATTCCAAAGTTATGTGTTTTTAGACAAGCGAGAGTTAATCTATTTTTAATTTAAGGTTATATTGAGACTATGAAGTATAGCGCTTTGTAAATTTTATTTAAAATTAGTATGAAGTAAAATAGTATAAAACTAAAAAGAGCTCTATCAATGAAGACAAAGCTCTTTTCTGAGAACACTATATGAAAATGAAAAATTTTATTTCGTTTTTTATTACAGGGTAAAAATACAAGAGCAATAGGCTTTATTAAAAGATTTGATGTGTACTAAGGCTATTTTGTTGTAAACAGTCCTTTTTTTGATTTTAACTTAAAAAAAAGCAGTATTTTTCCTTAGTACAATAAAGGTATTAGCATTAATGAAGTCAAATTTTAAAAGAAGAATTTCCATAACGGGATCCCAAGATTTTTTAGATATTAGAGTAGGAGAGCCACAGAAAAAATCTGCAGGCATGTTGGGTGTTAAAGAGGCCCTTAAGCATGGTTTTAAAGAAATGGGTGTTTTAAAATCTATGGGCGCTTTATTACAAATGAATCAGGATAAGGGTTTTGAGTGCCCCAGTTGCGCTTGGCCTGTACCAGAAAAACAATCCAATTTTGCTGAATATTGTGAGAATGGTGTAAAAGCTCTTGCAGACGAGGCGACAGCATCACATATAGACGCTACCTTTTTTAAAAACAACTCTGTAGAAGAACTTTCTAAACTTACGGACTATCAATTAAATAAATTTGGGAGAATTACGGGGCCAATGGTACTTCGACCGAATAGTATTTATTATGAACCTATATCTTGGGAAGAGTCTTATAGCTTAATATCCCAAGAATTAAAACAATTAAATTCTCCAGATGAAGCTGTGTTTTATACTTCTGGCCGCTCTAGTAATGAAGCTGCTTTTTTGTATGGCATGTTTGCCAGGGCACTTGGAACTAATAATATGCCAGATTGTTCTAATATGTGCCATGAGTCTAGTGGAGTGGCATTAAGTGAAACATTAGGGATTGGAAAAGGTTCTGCTACGTTAGAAGATTTTTATGAGGCTGAGGTGGTTATTGTTGCAGGTCAAAACCCTGGAACAAATCACCCTAGAATGTTGTCTGCCTTGGAGAAATGTAAAATAAATGGAGGGAAAGTTATAAGTATAAACCCTTTGGAAGAAGCAGGTTTAATCAATTTTAAAAACCCGCAAAATTTAAAGGGAATCCTAGGTTCTGGTGAGGATATTGCAGATATACATTTACCTGTACGAATTAACCAAGATATTGCTTTAGCCAAATTGCTAATTAAAAAATTGGCGATTTTGGATAAACGCAAGAAAGACGTGTTTGATCATGCATTTATAGAAAAATATACCGAAGGGTTTTCATCTTTACTGGCGGATATAGAAAATTATGAGGAGGAGGAACTCCTTGCGTTAAGTGGTATAACCAAAGAAAAAGTGGATGAAACGGTAATGCTATTAGCAAGCAAGTCTAAAATTATTATTTGTTGGGCAATGGGGTTAACACAACATAAAAATGGTGTAGAAAATATTAAAGAATTTGTTAATCTTTTATTACTCAAAGGCGCTATAGGAAAGCCTAATACGGGAACTTGTCCCGTAAGAGGGCATAGCAATGTACAAGGGGATCGTAGTGTTGGTATTATGCATTTTGTTAATCCAGAATTAAACAAAAGAATAGAAAAATATTTAGGCTTTATGCCGCCAGACAAAGAAGGGCTAGATACAGTGGAGGCAATACATGCTATGCACGAGGGTAAAGCCAAGTTCTTTATGTGCTTAGGAGGTAATTTTTTAATGGCGGCATCGGATACTAAATATACCGCCGAAGCAATAGAACAATGCAACTTAACGGTGCAAGTAAGTACCAAATTAAATAGATCCCATTTGGTTACTGGTAAAACCGCCCTTTTGTTGCCAACTTTTGGGCGTTCCGAAAAAGACATGAAGGATGGAGTGCAGCGTTATGTTACAGTTGAGAATAGTATGGGTAAGGTTAGGCAATCTAAGGGGGTTTTAAAACCAGCTTCTGGGACTCTTAAAAGTGAACCAGAAATTATTGCGGAAATGGCCGCTACGCATTTTACAGATAAGCATCCTGTTCCATGGAGAAAAATGGGGAAGGATTATGAGCTTATTAGAGCTAAGATAGATTTAGTTATTAAGGGGTATGATAATACTAAGGAAAGGTCTAAAGGTAAAGGGTACTATTTACCGCATAATGCGAGAGAATTAGATTTTAGTATGTTGCCAAATGGAAAGGCTCAAATTACACTAAATAGGTTGCCAAAACATCATTTAGAAAAAGATGAATTTTTATTGATGACGATTCGTTCGCATGATCAGTTTAATACTACAATTTATGGTTTGGATGATAGGTATAGAGGTATTTATAATGCCAGAAGGGTTGTTTTTATGCATCCAGAAGATATGAGGCAGCATGGGTTAAAGCAATTGCAAGTGGTTAATATTACCAGTAATTATGATGATATAAAGCGTACTGCAAATAATTTTAAAGTTGTTTCTTATAAGATTCCAAGAGGAAATATAGCTGCGTATTACCCAGAAACTAATATGGTTGTTCCTTATAATCAATATGCAGATAAAAGTAGAACGCCTATTAGTAAATCTGTAAAAGTAAAAATAGCAAAGCAGAAAAGAGTGTATGGTAGTAATCTTTAATTCCAGAAATGGGATAAACTAAAAAGAGCTCTATCAACTAAGACAAAGCTCTTTTATGAGAACACTATATGAAAATGAAAAATTTTATTTCGTTTTTATTATACTGTAAATATATTGGAGATATCTCTTGTTCAACAAGTATTGTTGCGTAAGGCTTAATACTTGTTGTGAATATCTTAATTTTTGTTTTTTAGAATCGTATTATTCTTTTAAATACGCTTTTAAGGCTAAGTAAACACCATTGCTCCATCCAAAACCATCTTGTACTGGGTATTCCCCGCCACCGGCTTCTAGGGTCATATCTTCAACATTGTATTTTTCTACGAATTTTCCTGTATTTCGATATACCCTTTCGTTAATGCTAACCCATCTTGTAGCAATAGTTTTTGCTAATTCGCTATGGCCGTAATTTTCTAAACCTTTTATAGTCATCCATTGCAAAGGAGCCCAGCCATTAGGAGCGTCCCATTGTTGGCCTGTATGGTATAAGGTGGTAACCACACCCCCTGGTTTTAGAAAGTTCTGTTCTATATATTTGGCAATTTTATCGGCCTGGTTCTTATTTACCATATTAAAAAATAAAGGGTAGGCCATAGCTAAGGACTTAATAGAAGTTTGTTTCTTATTTTTCCAATTATAATCATTAAAAGTACCATCTTCTGCATCCCAGCAATACGTGCTAATAAATTTTTTTCGAATAGACATACTCGTTTTTAAGGATAAAACATAAGCAGGGTCATTACTATAACTTATGGTAAGAACCTCTTCTAAGCCATAGAGGAGTGCATTAAGGTCTACTGGAATAATTGCTGTTGTCTCTATGGTTTCCATTGTTTTACCATCTGCAAACCAACGAGAAGTATAATCCCACCCAGATTCTGCTCCGGAGCGTAAATCCCGATACATTTTTTTACCAGCGCCTGTCTTTTCTACTAATGTGTAATCTTCTCTATACGATTCTTGCCTTGGTGTTTCTCCTTTATCATAATACCGGTTAAGTATACCTAATGGAGTAAGAACACAATGATTAATTGGACTTTCATCGGCAAGTTTACCATCCATCCAAAATTCATATTCTTTTTTAAGAACCTTCTTATATTTTTGATATATGTGTTTTCCTTTATAGTCTGCTAAAAGACGTACCATTTGTGAGAAAAATGGAGGTTGAGATCGTGTTATATAATAACTTCTATTACCATTGGGGATATGGCCTACCGTATTTATTAAATGGGCAAAATTATCAAGCATGTTTTCAATAAGCTCAAATTCCCCGCTTTCTACTAACCCCAACATAGTAAAATAGGTATCCCAGTAATATACTTCTCTAAAACGGCCACCAGGAACAATATAGGGTTTTGGTAAAGGTAATAAGGTGCTTCCTTCTTTTACCTGATCAGAAGCCCTGCGTAATACCGGCCATAAACTATGTATATGTTCAGTAGCTGTGTGATTTGGGTCTGATTTAAAATTGGAGGAGATAGAAATGGGAATCTCAAAATATTCTAAAACAAAAGACTCTAAGTTAAAGTTAGGCTTATCTTTATTGTCTTCGTATAATTTTTTGATGGTTGCATAAGGGAGTTTTGCTGTACAGTCTACAAAAGTTTTTCCATCCGAAAATATTTCATGCATTTGAACATCCTTAAACAACTCGCCTAACAAAACATCAGGGGTCTCTAAAGAATGTAAAGAAACTTTGGAAGTATTTTCTAAAGTTTTTTTTTGTGGTTTTTGCTCCATTTTGCAGGAGGTAAATATAAAAAGAAATAGAAATAAATATCTCATTATTCGATAATTGGTTTTAAGACAACACTGCTGAGGTCTAAAAATTTTAGTTACATTTTTTTTTGAAGAGCATACGCTTAATAACCAATGCTTAATAAAAAACACTACACGCAATTATGCGTGCAATGTCTTTCGATAAACAATTAACTCAAAAAATCTATTTTTTTAGAAATTTACAGAGATGGATAATTTTATAGTTCTACCAAAAATGGATCTAGCCATAAAGGTTTGGCCATTTGTAGGAACTGCACCATTTTGTCTACCATCTGCTTCTGTTAGCCCAATAGTATTAGTTAAATTTGTGGCATCTAAACCAAAACGTAAGTTATTTAATGTGTAAGATGCTCCTGCATTGAAAACTCCAAAACCAGGTAGTTCAAAAGTATTTCCTATATCTTGGTATTTATCCCCAAAATAGGAATACTTAGCATACAGATTAAAATGGTTAGTGATATTAAAATCTGGACGGATATTGAAGTAAAATTTAGAAATACGTCTTGCGGTATTACCATTATCTTCTTCTGCACTACCTTCAAAACCTTTATACTCTGGTTTTTGCAAAGTTCCATTAAATGTTAGTCCAAAATCTCCAAGGTTCAATATGGTTTCTAATTCTAATCCAATGTTTTGAAGGTTTGCAAATTTCCCTTCTGCAACTCCTCCTGTTCCGATATCTTGGTAAGCAACATTTTCTAAATTCATGTGAAACAAGTTTGCAAAAACAGCTATTTTTTCACCAGAATATTTTAATCCTAATTCGGTCTGTTTTAACTCTGTGTTTTTTAAGCTCTCTAATGCTACTGAACCTTGTCCACTTCCTACAGCGTTATAAAAAGATTCTTCTATTGGAGCTCTGAAACCTCTGCTATATCTTAAATAAGAAGCTAAATTGTCATTAAACTTATAACTACCTGCTAGAGAATAAGATAATTCACTTACATAATAATCCCAATGAATATAATCTCCATTTAAAATATTTACCCCATCATCTGCTCTATTGTTTGGTAAAATTCCAATATCATTACCGAAAGAACCATTATCTCCAAATCCAGAATATTTATCATCATCATAGCGTAGACCAAGATTAAAAGTCAAATTATCGTTTGCTTTTATTTCTGCATCGGCAAAAACGGCTCTTACAACCCCTTTAACTTCGGATTCTCTTTGTAACCATGAAATTCCTGAAATGCCATTATAGGTATACTCTTCTCCTGTTACCGAATTTGTTGCATTTACTAATTTTGGATTATCAGATGCTGTTACTAAAAAACTACTCCAGTTCCAGAATTGGTGCGACCTCCAGTTAGAATAATAATGTCCTATGTTTAGATTAACCTTATCCCAATTAAAATTAAAAGATAAGTTATTTACAAAGTTGTCCATATCTTTATGAATATACCAATAGTCTGCTCTTTTTAATTCAGAACCCCCATCTAAAGAAGGGTTTCCAGGAGCCTCCAATGTATATATAGCATTATCCCATCCATTATTTGCTGCTAAATCTGTTTGCGTAGATACATCTCCCATCCATTGAGCGGCGAATATTGCATTAAAACTATGGTCTATCGTTGTGCTTCTAAAACTGTTTTTAACTATTATATTATCTGATAAAGCATACTTAAATTCGCCTCCTATGGCATCAACAATAGGGTGTGCCCCATCTTCAATATTTGCTTCAAAAAAGCCCCCTCCAGCTTGAGGGATATTAAGCTTTGCATATCTGCCCGTAAATGTCCCGTAATTTGCGTTAAAGCCAGGGTATTCCTTTATTTCTCCGTTATCCCAAATAAAAGGAGTTGATTGGTAAAAAGTGGTTCTGTCATTTAATTTTTTGTAATTAATACGGGCATAACCTTTATCAAACTTATACGTCATATTAATTTTAAATTGTCCGCCTTTATTAGCATCAAACCCTGTTGTTCTAACTCCTTCATCTACTCTGTAGAATCCACCAACATTAAAGAATAATTTATCTTGGACTAAAGCTCCTCCGAAATTAAAATCAGTTCTGTAATAGCCATAATCTCCAACCGTTAGTTTGGTAGTTCCTTGAAATTCATTCTGCCCAGTTTTAGATATAAAATTGATAATACCACCTGGAGCTCCTGAAGCATAAATTGAGGCGGTACCCCCTTTAATAGCTTCTAATCTTTTTACAGTTGCATCGGTTCTTTGAAATTGGTCAATATTTGCAAATTGCAAGGCTCCGTCTTCAAAAACAGGCAGCCCGTCTTCTTGAAATTGTACATATTCATAAGCGCCTGCAGTAGGGATACCTCTAGCAAATAAATTATTCCCAGTTTCACCAGCCGAAGTTTCTACTAAAAATCCAGGAATGGATTGTAATAAATCTGCGGTACTTTGAGGTGCTTGCTCTTCTATTTGTTTAGACCCCATTGTAGTTATAGCTACACTAGATTCTAGCTTAGTTTTAGGGTTTCCTGAACCTGTCACCACAACCTCATCTAAAGAGAGTAAATCTAAATTTAATTGAATATTCAAAGTTATATTTTCCCCAATTACCACTTCTTCTTTAACATAGCCTATATAAGAGAAAATTAAAGTTGCGCTTGTATCTGTTACTTCTATGACAAAGTTGCCATCAAAATCAACGGTGGTGCCATTTGTAGTTCCTTTTTCTACTACAGAAGCACCGGGTAATGGCTCTCCTTTTTCATCAGTAACCTTACCTCTTACTTCAAGTTGTAATTTGGTATTTTCCTTTGTATTATTTATTTTATTAGTAACGTTTTTAAATTCTACTTTATACAATAAAATTTTTCTGTTATCAATTTCATATTTTGTACCAGCATTTGTAAATATTTTTTTTAAGATATTTTCTATTCTTGCATTTTTTACTTTAATAGAAAGTTTTCTATTTAAATCAACTGCTTTGGTATTATATAAAAATTTGAACTCCGTATTTGTTTCGATTTCTGAAAGAACCTTTTCAACAGTAACATTATGCATATCCAAAGACATTTTTGTTACTTGGGAGTATGATCTATTTGCTTGAAGTGCAAAGACTGTTGTAAAAAGAAAAAGAAGTGACAATTTCATTTTTAAGTCGAATTTAAGTGTCCAAGACGAATTCATCTTAGTGGTTGAGTTTTTTTTCATAATTTTAAAAAGTTAATTAGAGGTTAATACGTTAGTGTTAATCGCTTATACTAATCGGGAGGTGTTGTAGCACCTTCCGATTTTAACAATTGACAATTCTATAATTTGCAATGTTTACTTCATTTTTTTGTTCTGTTTTTTTTAAGTTAATTAATTACAATTTTATTGTTAATAATTTGGTATTCAATGTTATGTATTTTTTTAAAGTAATTTAAAACCTCTTCAATTGTTTCTTTTTCTACCTCAATAATTGTATTAAATGTTTCTTTTTCTTCTTGTTTATTAACTATTATTATTACATCATACTGGCGCTCCAACGTTTTCATAATATTGCGAAAAGATTCATTCTTAAATATTAAGCTTCCATTCATCCATGAAGTATATACAGTAGTATCTACTTTTTCTATTGAAATTGTCTTCTCGGTTCTATTAAAAGCGCCTTTAAATCCTGGTTTTAATAAAACTTCTTTCTTTTCTTCTTTATTAATTCCTAAATGGTTAATAGCCACAGAGCCACTTGTTAAAACTACGTCGGTATTATGTTCATCAGCATAATTAGAAACATTGAATTTTGTTCCTAGTACTTGTATATTTATCTCATTGGTAAAGACTAAAAAGGGATGTTCTATATCATGAGACACTTCAAAAAAAGCTTCTCCTTCTAAAAAAACCTGTCTATCCGTACCTTGAACAAACTGTGTTGGATACTTTAAAGAGCTGCCAGAGTTTAAGTATACTTCCGTACCATCAGATAGTTCTATATTATACCTTTTGCCATAAGGTACTTTTAGCGTATGATAAGCTAACTTATTAGGTTGTAAAGGCGATTTGTATTTGATTTTTGCCCCTTTTTGAATTCCTAAAATATCACCTTTTGAGTCCGTAATATTAGAAAATCCACTCTCAGAGAGTTCAATAATTTCATCGTCTTCTAGTTCAAGAACAATCTTTTTTTCAATAGATGATTTCGCTAAATTAATTTCTCCATTAAAAAAACTTTGCTGTATAAAATAGCCTAGGCCAATGAACAAAAGAATAACAGCAGCATTTTTTAAGAAAACTCTTATTCTTCTTTGATAAAAAATATTCTTATCTGTTTTAATTCGTTTTAGTAATATTTTATTTAGTTCTGTTAAATCGGAATCATTTGCGCTCATAGTTAAGACATAGTTTGTTTTAATGAAGCTTTTAAAAATTGCCTCATTACCATGTTTTTTAATCCAAATATTAAGCTCATCTAATTCTTGAATTTGAATAGAATTATTTAAGTATTTTATTAATATTTTTTCAAATTTAGGCTCTAACATTTAAATCCCCTTTATATATATTACAAAGCTAAATTATAATACCCTTATTTTTTGGCGCTTTATTTTCTCAAATTGATATTTTTTATTAAAATAAAATGATTTATATATATTTACATTATGAATTTTAATCATAATTCAACTTTAATTAAATCTTTAAAGAAAGGCGATGAAAAAGCCTATACTTTTCTGTTGCAGAAATATCATAGAGGGTTGCAAGCCTACGCCCTAACCTTGGTTAATGACCAAGCTTTAGCAAAAGATATTGTTCAAAATGTATTTTTAAAAACTTGGGAATTTAGAAAAAAATTAAACGATAAGTTTTCTGTTAAAAATTTTCTGTATAAATCTGTGTATAATGAGTTTATAAACACGTACAAAAGGAATAAATCTAGCCAGCTACTACAACTAAAGTACTATAACGCGTTGACCGAAGTAGTGGAAGAATTAGACGAGAAAAAAGTAGAGAAGATGATAAATACCGTTACTTGTGAAATAGAAAATTTACCACCAAAATGCAAACAAATTTTTTATTTAAGTAAAAAAGAAGGGCTTACCAATGTTGAAATTTCTGCATATCTTAGTATATCCACCAAAACTGTTGAGGCGCAAATAACAAAGGCATTTCGCATTCTTCGATCAAAATTGGAAAATAAAATGGAAATCATACTATTTTACTTGTATAATAGAACACTACAAAAGAATTAAAGTACTTTAGACCTTTAACTGGCAGATTTTGTTAATCTGATGTTCCGTTTATAATCAGTTATATTTTTTTAGTCAAAGGCTAGTGACATTACCTAAATTTTTCTGTTTTTAGGTTTATCTTTTTTATGCTGCTCTACTCCTTATATTGCCGTCTAGCGTATGGAATATTGACTGAATTCTCTTTTTGGTAGGCTTAATTTACTTGCAGGCTGGCTGTCCTAGAGTTTGTAGAGTATTTTAATAGGAGTCAGGGTAAATTAAGAATTATAATATTTGTTCTTAACAATGAAATAACTTAAAAGTAAAACTAAGCTTACTATATGGGGATAATATATACGCATCTTTGTATGTATATTTTTCCTATGAAAATTATTCTTATCACTATATCGACTTGGATTATCCATTTTTTTATAACACAATTTGTTTCCTATTACTCTCCACTTAAATTTAAAAGATTCCCGAATAAGGAATCTAAACGTATTCTATGAAAAAAAGACCTGTTGATATTGTGGTCATTTCGGATGTGCACTTGGGTACCTATGGATGTCATGCCAAGGAGCTTTTAAAGTATTTAAAATCAATTAAACCCAAAGAGGTTATTTTAAATGGGGATATCATAGATATATGGCAGTTTAGTAAGCGCTATTGGCCAAAATCACATATGAAAGTTATTAAACTCATTATGGAGTGGATTTCTAAAGGAGTCAAGGTGCATTACATAACTGGGAACCATGATGAAATGCTTCGAAAATTTGTAGGTTTTAAATTAGGTTCTTTTACGATAGTTAACAAGGTATTACTTACTGTAGATGATAAGAAGATGTGGTTTTTTCATGGCGATGTTTTTGATGTTACCATGCAACATTCTAAGTGGATAGCCAAATTAGGAGCTAAAGGATACGATTTGTTAATTGTATTAAACAGAATGGTAAATTCTGTGAGTAAAAAATTTGGAAAAGGTCCAGTATCTATGTCTAAGAAAATAAAGAACAGCGTAAAATCTGCTGTAAAATTTATAAATAATTTTGAGCAAATTGCTGCAGATATAGCTATTGAGAATGAGTATGATTATGTAGTTTGTGGGCATATTCATCAACCAGAAATGCGAGAAATAAAAACAGCAAAGGGAGAGGTAATGTATCTAAATTCTGGAGATTGGATAGAGAACCTAACCGCATTAGAATATAATAATTCGGAATGGGTTCTTTATAAATACTTAGAAGATACTCTGGTAATTAATGAAGAAGAAGAAGAAGATTCGGAACAAATGGAGATGTTAGAAAAGAATCAGCTTTTTGAGAGTTTGGTTAAAGAGTTTCAAATTCTTAGTGAACCTAAAAGTCAAGACTAATTTTTATATTTTATTTTAATGAAGGTTTTATACGCTATTCAAGGTACGGGGAATGGGCATTTAAGTAGGGCAAGAGATGTTATTCCTGCTTTGCAAAGCAAGAATATAGATTTAGATATTTTGGTTAGCGGTACTCAAGCCGATATTAAAATTCCTTATGAAGTAAAATACCAGTTAGAAGGACTGAGTTTTATTTTTGGAAAGAAAGGAGGGGTAAATATGTGGAGAACCTATCTAAAGGCAAATACAGCTCGCTTGCAAAAAGAAATAAAAACTATTCCTATTCAAAAATATGATATTGTCATTAATGATTTTGAGCCTGTATCTGCTTGGGCTTGTAAACTTAAAAACAAGTCTTGCTTTAGTTTTAGCCACCAAGCTGCAGTATTATCGGCCAGTGCACCTAAACCTAAAAAAAATGACTTGTTGGGTAGAATGATACTTAAAAATTATGCACCTACAACACACCAATACGGATTGCATTTTAAGTCTTACGAAGAAAATATTTTCACCCCCATAATTAGAAATGATATACGAAGTTTAAAAACAAATAAGGGCAATCATTATACCGTTTATTTGCCAGCTTATAGTGATAAAAAAATAGCGCTGGTACTATCCAAAATTAAACATATTAATTGGCAGGTTTTTTCTAAACACAATACAACTCCATATTTTAAAGATAATGTTTCTATAGTACCTATAACTAATGAAGGCTTTATATATAGTATGGCTAATAGTCTCGGGGTACTTTGCGGTGCCGGTTTCGAGACCCCAGCCGAAGCGCTTTTTTTAAAGAAGAAACTCCTAGTAATTCCTATGAAAGGGCAATACGAACAACAATGTAATAATGCTGCTCTTAAAGATATGGGGGTTCCGGTATTAAAATCTCTTAAAGAAAAACATTTGGATAAAATTAGATCTTGGGTAGATTCTAACAAAATTATAGAAGTAGATTACCCAGAGGTTACGGATGTAATAATTAATAAGTTGCTCGAAGAAGCAGTGACTTTATAAGCTCTGCATGTTAAATTTATCAAACGAAAAAGATAGCCGGTTAAGTGCGGAAGATTTTGGAGCAAATTTCATTTGGGGAGTATCTACAGCAGCTTACCAAATTGAAGGAGCGCATAATATACATGATAAAGGAAAGTCGATATGGGATGTTTTTTCTTCAAAAAAAGGAAATATCTATCAAAACCAAAATGGTACTGTAGCATGTGATTTTTACTATAGATATAAAGAAGATATTCTTTTGATGAAATCTATGGGGATTAAAAATTTTAGGTTTTCCCTTTCCTGGTCTAGGTTACTGCCCAGTGGAGTAGGAAAACCTAGTAAAGAAGGAATACAGTATTATAATGATATAATTGATTTTTGTTTAGAATGCGGAATTACGCCTTGGATAACCTTATATCATTGGGATTTGCCACAAGTTTTAGAAGATCAAGGGGGTTGGGTAAATAGGAAAATATTAGAATGGTTTAAGGAATATGCGGTTCTGTGTGCTCAGAGTTTTGGTGATCGAGTAAAGAATTGGATGGTTTTAAATGAACCCATGGTTTTTACCGGAGCAGGTTATTTTCTTGGAGTTCATGCGCCAGGAAAAAAAGGCTTGAAACATTTTTTGCCTTCGGTTCATCATGCTGTTTTATGTCAGGCTATAGGAGGAAGAGTCCTTAGAGAAATGGTTTCCAAAGCTAATATTGGCACTACATTTTCTTGTTCACAAATAACGCCAAATAGCCAGAAAAAAAAGGATATTTCTGCGGCTAAAAGAGCAGATACAATGTTGAATAGGTTGTTTATAGAACCGTCTTTAGGAATGGGTTATCCTTTAGGAGATATTCCTGTTTTAAAAAAAATTAAAGAACTGGCGGAACCAGAAGATGAGCAGAATAGTATTTTTGAATTCGATTTTATAGGAGTGCAAAACTATACTCGGGAGATTGTAAAACATAGCTTTTGGGTTCCTTATTTAAAAGCAAAAATTGTAAAAGCAACAAAACGTAATGTGAAGATAACATTGATGGATTGGGAAGTATATCCTCCTAGTTTGTATAATATGATTGCCCAGTTTAGTGCATATCCTAAGGTAAAAAAAGTGATTGTCACAGAAAATGGTGCAGCTTTTAATGATGCTGTTGTAGATAGTAAAATTAAAGATGTGGAACGTATTGCATATCTAGAAGATTACTTAAAAGAAGTAAAAAGGGCTAAGGAAAATGGACTAAAGGTTGAGGGGTATTTTGTTTGGACATTTACGGATAATTTTGAGTGGGCGGAAGGCTATTATCCAAAATTTGGACTTGTGCATGTAGATTTTAAGACACAAAAAAGAAAGATAAAAGATTCGGGTTTTTGGTATAGCCGGTTTATTACATCTTCCTAAAAACAAAAAAAAACCGACGTTTCCATCGGTTTAAACTAGCTAACTCAAAAATACAAGAACGTTTCCTAAAATAGGACGCTGTAAAAGTAATCGCTAGTTAGCCTAGAGATGTTAACATATTATGAGGCTTAAGTTAAGCTTATTTAAAAGCGGATAAACCCGTTATATCTGCTCCGGTAATTAGTAAATGTATATCGTGTGTGCCTTCATAGGTAATAACACTTTCTAGATTCATCATATGGCGCATAATGCTGTATTCTCCCGTAATTCCCATGCCTCCTAATACCTGCCTTGCTTCTCTAGCAATTTTAATAGCCATGTCTACATTATTACGTTTGGCCATAGATATTTGAGCAGAGGTAGCTTTACCTTCATTTTTTAGTTGCCCTAACCTAAAAGCAAGTAACTGCGCTTTGGTTATTTCGGTAATCATTTCGGCTAATTTCTTTTGTTGTAATTGGGTGGCAGCAATAGGTTTGCCAAATTGTATGCGTTCTTTAGCATAACGTAAAGCAGTGTCATAACAATCCATTGCAGCACCAATAGCTCCCCAAGCAATCCCAAAACGGGCGGAATCTAGACAACCTAATGGAGCTCCTAAGCCCGATTTATTTGGGAGTAGATTTTCTTTAGGAACTTTTACATTATCGAATATTAATTCACCAGTTGCAGAAGCTCGTAAGGACCATTTGTTATGTGTGGTCGGGGTGGTAAAACCCTCCATTCCTCGTTCTACAATAAGACCATGAATTCTGCCTTCTTCATTTTTAGCCCAAACTACAGCAATATCGGCAAAGGGAGAATTCGATATCCAAAGTTTGGCGCCGTTTAAAAGATAGTGGTCACCCATATCTTTAAATTTAGTTTCCATACCACTGGGGTTAGATCCATGATTGGGTTCTGTTAAACCAAAACAACCCATCATTTCTCCTGTAGCTAGTTTAGGAAGGTATTTTTTTCTTTGTTCTTCGTTTCCGTATGTATAGATAGGATACATAACCAAGGAAGATTGTACTGAGGCTGTAGAACGTACACCACTATCCCCACGTTCAATTTCTTGCATTATTAAGCCATAACTAATTTGGTCTAATCCGGCACCACCATATTCCATAGGAATGTAAGGGCCAAAAGCACCTACTTCTGCCAAGCCTTTTATAATTTGATTTGGAAATTCTGCTTTTTGAGCATATTCTTCTATAATGGGAGAAACGTCTCTTTTTACCCATTGGCGCGCAGCATCGCGAACCAAAATGTGTTCTTCAGAAAGTAAATCATCTAAATTGTAATAATCGGGAGCTTCAAATAAATCTGGTTTCATAATACAATGGATTTCTACCAAAGATATATAAAGAAATATAAGATTACAATCGCACTTAGTTACATTTTTAAATAAAAATCCTTAGTTAGCTTTTTGTAAGCATTAGTATATTGGTGTCTTTCCTTTTCTATAACCAATTCGTTTATAGAAATTTTTGCTTTGCTAAAAGTAAATTCTAAAAGACTTCTTTTTATTTCGTTGCTAGGATTTCCTTTAACTCTTGTTATTCTTTTAGGAAATAAACCAAATTTTTCAGCAAGGGTAAGGAAATTTGTTTCTTCTTTAAATGGTATAATGGTGTTAAAAGAACCGTCTTTTGTTAGTAATTTAGAGACACCTTCGACTAACTCATTAAAAGGTAAGGAGGTGTTTTGTCTGGCTGTATCTCTAGCGTTATCTCCGCTGGCAACTTCTTCTATGTGGAATGGAGGGTTAGATACTATTACATGGTATAATTCAGATTCTTCAGGTTCTTCTTCCGTATATTCATCAACAAATTCATCGAAACCAGCATGAAAACAAAAAAGGCGGTCTCCCCAAGGGGAATTTTCAAAATTCTCTGTGCATTGCTCAAATGCATCGCCATCTAATTCTATTGCCTCTATATTTTCAGCAGAACTACGTTGAGCTAGCATAAGCGAAATAACCCCTGTGCCTGCGCCAATATCTAAAATAGAATAGGAGTTTGGGTTTACAGTTGTCCAAGCACCTAAAAGAACGCCATCGGTCCCGATTTTCATGGCGCAACGATCTTGTTGCATTGTAAATTGTTTAAACGAGAAGGGTTTGTTCATAATTTTAAAATTGAGGCAAAACTAGGAATAGAAAAATAATTAAAAAATATATTAGACCTGTATCTTCAGTAGAGAATTAATCTATAGAATTATTTAATATTATTTCTTTTACTTCGGCAATGTAGCTTCTTCCAATGGTATAACGAATACCATCAATTTCTACGCTATTACCCTCAACAGTATTTACTTTGTCTATAGCAATAGTATACGAACGGTGGATTCTAATAAATTTATCAGAAGGTAGTTCATCTGTAAAACTACCTAAGGTTTTATGTACAATGTATTTTGCGGAAGTCGTTTTAATACGTATGTAATCTTTTAAACTCTCTATAACGACAATCTCGTCTAGATACACTTTTTGCATTTTCTTTTTGTCGACTTTAACAAATATGCTTCGTTTTTCAGAAGTGCTATTGTGATCGGGTTTTGTTATTCCTTGTTTTAGAGATAATATTCTGTGTACAGCTTTTAAAAATCGAGGAAACGGAATAGGTTTTACTAGATAGTCTATAGCCTGTAATTCAAAACTTTTAAGAGCATATTTTTCATGTGCCGTAGTAATAACTACCATAGGCACTGTGTTTAAGCTCTGTAAGAACTCTAGACCATCTAAAATAGGCATGTTAATATCTAGAAAAATTAAATCTATTTCGTTGTTCTGTAAAAAAGAGGAGGCATCTATAGCGTTAGAAAAGGTTTTTTCTAGCTCTAGTTCTTTTACTTGTGATATATAGTTTTTTAGAACATTAATAGCTAATGGCTCGTCATCAATAATTATTGCCTTTAATTTAGTCATACTTTAAGCTTAAGAATAGCGTGAAACATATTTTCCTTTTCAAAAATAGAAAGATCATAATCTTTACGACCATAACCCAATTCTAACCTCTTTTTTACATTAGAAAGACCGATTCCTCCGCTCCTTGTAGGAATTATATTGTTTTTGTTTTTTTCAGGTATGGTGTTTATTACGCTAAAGTATAAAAAATCATTTTCAACTTTAATCTCGATATTAATATGCATTTTACCAATGTTTTTACTGGCCCCGTGTTTAAAACAATTTTCTATTAAAGGAACTAGTAACATGGGAGCAATAGTATGATTTTCTAAACTTCCTGAAATACTCATATCTATTTCTAGAGAATCATCAAATCGGATTCTTTCTAAATCTATATAATTTTGAATACAT
The DNA here is from genome assembly GCF_016744255.1 of Maribacter sp. Classification (GTDB taxonomy): domain Bacteria; phylum Bacteroidota; class Bacteroidia; order Flavobacteriales; family Flavobacteriaceae; genus Maribacter_B. Next base: position 15,251 of record NZ_JADGES010000008.1, on the reverse strand, counting down.
TCTATCTCTAACGTAAGGTCTTGTCTTCTTTTATTAGTGGCATAGAGCAAATAACGCATTAATTCGGATAGTTTTAATACTACCTGTGGAGCTCTGTCCGATTTTTCTAAAGTTAAAGAATAAATGTTATTAAGTGTGTTAAAGAAAAAATGTGGGGATACTTGGGAGCGTAAAAATTTTAATTCGGTGGTTAATTGTCTTTTTTCTAAGTCATGTAATTTGCTACTTTCTTTAAGCCAATCTATTGTAATTTTAATTGCGGTTACAAAAGATACAACATAGAACTCTCCTAGCATGGTGGTAATGGCATAAGTAAGGGTAAAACCGCCTTGGTCAGAGGGTCCTTCTGGAAAAACATTAGTACTAACTAAGGTGTAGGTAAGACTATATTTTAATATCAGCATTATAAAGAGAACTAATAGTACCATTACTGCATATGCAAAGTATTTTCTAGCATATACAAATTTTGGCATTAGATAATACACGTTAAAATAAGCCAATGCCATGTGTATGGGGAAACCAATTAAATTAGTTTTTAATGAATACAATAAGTCATGATGTATACCCCACCACCTTAAAACATTAAAAGCCACATATATTAACCAAAAAGCAATATGGTGCTTGTAGTTAATATTATAGTTCTTATAGGGAGTTTCTTTCAGGAATCCTTCTAAATTATTATGGGCAGGCATAGGCAGTAGTAAAATTGGTTTACTTGACGTTTAGCTCTAGAGCAAAGTTGTTGGTCTAATAATATTCTCTTTGATTGTAAAAATAGTCACATTTATAATTACAATAGGTATAGATGCTTTGTTTTGAATTTCATCTGATGCTAAAGTAATGAAAAAGAGTAATAACAAATTTAAAGTACATAAGGAATGAATATAATCGATGTATCGATAATAGTACTATATGTACTTTTAACTTTAGTAGTTGGTATTTGGGTTTCTAAAAAAGCATCTAAAGGGTTAAAGGCTTATTTTTTAGGAGGTAATAATATAAAGTGGTACTACTTAGGTTTAAGTAATGGTTCTGGAATGTTTGATGTTTCTGGAACTGCTTGGATGGTTGGGTTGCTTTTTCTTTATGGCGCAAAAAGTTTTATGTTTATGTGGCTTTGGCCAGTATGGAATCAGATTTTTGTAATGATGTTCTTGGCTGTTTGGATTAGGCGGTCTAATATTATGACGGGGTCTGAGTGGATATTAACGCGTTTTGGTGACGGTAAAGCAGGTAGGGCATCGCATAGTATAGTAGCAGTTTTTGCTGTAGTTGCAGCAATAGGGTTTATTGCTTATTTTTTTGAAGGTGTAGGGAAATTCATGACAGTAATTTTGCCATGGGATATTGCGCTGGAAATTGGTGATGTAATGTTATTAAGTTCGGAGCAATCTTATGCTTTAATAATTATATTTCTTACCACAATTTACACCATTAAAGGAGGTATGTTTTCTGTGGTTGCAACGGAAGTATTGCAATATGTTATAATGGTAATTGCAGGTATTTTAGTTGCTGGGTACGCATTTGTAGCGATTTCGGATGTAGAAATAGATGCGATTATATCTACAGAGTGGAGAAATGTTTTTTTTGGAGCAGAGTTGGAACCTCATTGGAGTCTTAAGTTTCAGGCCTTTAATAATTTAATAGATTCTGAAGGGTACAAAATGTTTGGAGCCCTAATAGGAATGTCTCTTTTTAAAGGATTTTTTGCTAGTGTTGCTGGTCCAACGCCTAGTTATGACTTGCAACGTATTTTATCTACCAAGTCTGTTAAAGAAGCTGCTTATATGGGTGGTTTTACCAACTTAATATTGTTTATACCAAGATATTTGCTAATATCTGGTATTGTGGTAATCGCCTTGGTGTTTCTTGGGCCAGAAATGGCTGCAAACCCTAATTTAACTGGTGCAGATCTGGAGGTTATTTTACCTAAAGTAATTAATAATCATATTCCTGTAGGTATAAAAGGTCTTCTCTTAGCAGGCTTGCTTGCCGCTTTTATGTCCACTTTTTCGGCTTTCGTAAATGCGGGGCCTGCTTATATTGTAAATGATATTTATAAAAAATATTTTAAGCCAGAGGCAAGTCAAAATCACTATATAAAAGTAAGTTATTTGGCTTCTTTTGCTGTAGTTGGTTTAGGTGTAGTCATGGGGTTCTTTGCCGATTCTATAAACTCTTTAACTTTATGGATAACAAGTTCCTTATATGGGGGTTATGTTGCGGCTAATTTTTTAAAATGGATATGGTGGCGTTTTAATGGTTGGGGTTATTTTTGGGGTATGTTTTCTGGTTTGGTAATTGCAACGTTGCAGTTTGGTTTAGGTCAAAATAAAGCTAATTTTATTGAAGGAACACTTTGGTATGATCTAACTCATATTCATGCTATTTATTTATTCCCAATCATTTTTGGAGTTTCTCTTTTGGGTTCCTTTTTGGGGACACTTTTAACCAAGCCTACAGATATGTCGGTACTTAAGAATTTTTATAAAGACGTTCGCCCTTGGGGTTGGTGGAATCCTATTTATAAAGCTCTGAAATTAGAAGATGATAATTTTAAAAAGAATACAGATTTTGGGTTGGATATGATGAACTCTCTTATCGGAATTATATGGCAATCTAGTATGATTGTAATGCCAATATACTTTGTGATACGCGATTACCCTAAAACATGTATATCTTTAGCTGTTTTCTTAATTACTTCCTTGATATTAAAATTTACATGGTTAGATAGAGTTAGGAAAATACCCAATTAAAATGCGTAAATTATAATTTTAAAATACAAAAAAGTGAATACAATTCCTTGGCAAGAAAAACCAGATGGGTGTACAGATGTAATGTGGCGCTATGCTAGTAACCCTATAATTAAAAGAGATGCTATACCAACATCAAACAGTATCTTTAATAGTGCCGTTGTGCCTTTTAAAGATGGTTATGCAGGTGTGTTTAGGTGCGATAATAAAGCAGTGCAAATGAACATCTTTGCAGGATTTAGTAAAGATGGTATTCATTGGGATATTAATCACCAGCCCATTAATTTTGGAGAGGGAAATACAAGTATGATTGAATCTGACTATAAATATGACCCGCGAGTTACTTTTATAGAAGATAGATATTGGATTACCTGGTGTAATGGGTATCATGGACCTACTATCGGAATTGGATATACCTTCGATTTTAAAGAATTTTTTCAGTGTGAAAATGCATTTTTGCCTTTTAACAGGAATGGTGTTTTATTTCCAGAGAAAATCGATGGAAAATATGCTATGTTAAGTAGACCAAGTGATAATGGGCATACTCCTTTTGGAGACATATATGTAAGTTTTAGCCCTGATATGAAATATTGGGGAGAGCACCGCTGTGTTATGAAGGTTACTCCTTTTCCAGAAAGCGCTTGGCAATGCACTAAAATTGGAGCAGGGCCTATTCCTATACCAATAGAAGAAGGTTGGTTAATGCTTTATCATGGTGTAATACATACCTGTAACGGGTTTCGATACTCTATGGGTGCCGCCATCTTAGATAAAAACAACCCTAGTAAGGTTACATATAGAACCAAACCATATTTGTTAGCTCCTCAGGAGATATATGAGTGTGTAGGTGATGTTCCTAATGTTGTTTTTCCATGTGCAGCTCTTCATTCTGTAGAAGAAGATAAGTTGGCAGTATATTATGGTGCCGCAGATACGGTAGTAGGATTAGCTTTCGGAAAATTATCAGAGGTTATTGCCTTTACTAAAGAAAATAGTATTTAAAATGATATCTATGTTTAGTCCATCTTTAACTAAAAAAAAATTAATTGCTTTTTTATTATTCTTACTCTATGTTGGCGGCGCTTTTTTAATAGCGCAAAACGAACCAAGGTCTTATGTAGCAAATAAGGTTATAGGTAAAATAAACATAGACGGTAAGGCAGATGAATCTTCTTGGCAAAAAGCCAAATGGACAAATACCTTTATAGACATTGAAGGAGTTAAAGTACCTAAGTACAAAACACAGGTAAAAATGCTTTGGGATGATGTTAATCTCTACTTTTTTGCACAATTAGAAGAACCCCATGTTTGGGCTTCTTTAAAACAAAGGGATACCATCATTTTTTATAACAATGATTTTGAGATTTTTATAGATCCAGAAGGAGATACTCATAATTATTACGAATACGAAATGAATGCCTTAAATACTATTTGGGATTTGTTTTTGTCTAAACCTTATAGAAATAATGGTAGGATATTAGGCGGTTGGGATTTTAAAGGATTACAATCTGCTGTGCATGTGCAAGGAACACTTAATAATCCAACAGATATAGATAAAGGTTGGTCTGTTGAAATAGCCATTCCTTGGTCATTTGTAACGGAGCCAGGAGGAAAAACTAAAATTCCTAAAAATGAATTTTGGCGGATTAATTTTTCTAGGGTAAACTGGGATTTTAGCCTTAATAAAGGTAAGTACGCTAGAAAGAAAGATAAAAAGGGAAATTTTTTGCACGAAAATAATTGGGTTTGGTCACCACAAGGAGTCATTAATATGCACGAACCAGAACATTGGGGTTATGTTTATTTTTCAGAAGAAGAAGTAGGGGTAAATACATCTTTTACAATTCCTAAGGATGAACATATTAAATGGTATTTATATCAGTTGTTCAGAAATTATAGTAAGGATGGCAAAGCAGATTTAAAAATAGGAAAGTTAATTCTAGGGGAATATATAATACCGGATATCCATACGTATGAATTTGGATGGACAATCTCCGTAAAAAGCCCTTTTACAAATAAATTATTAAGTGTTACTAACGAAGGAAAATTTAAAGCCCAGTAGAATGATAAATAATAGACTTTTTAAAATAGGTATAAGCATCGTCCTTTTATTTGTTGGTGTTTCTTGTAAAACTACAACTAAGGAAAAAGAAGATATTACACATCAGGCAGAAAAGAAGGCAGATTTTAAATACTGGACCTGGATAACTGCTAGCGAAGAAATGACTGATTCGGCATATAGAGCAGATTTTAAAAAATATAAAGCTAATGGGATTGATGCCGTTTTAATAAATACTTATGCAGATGCTCAGGTTTTAACTAAAATTGTTCCTTTTGCTAAAGAAGAAAATTTAGAAGTACATGCTTGGATGTTTACGGTTAATCGTCCAGGAGATAAAATCGCAGAGCAACATCCAGAATGGTATCAGGTTAGTCGCGATGGAAAATCGTGTTATGATGAACCTCCTTATGTAACGTATTACAAGTGGCTGTGCCCTACTCGGGAAGATTCTAGAAGTCATATTTTAAGTTTAGTAGAAGGGCTTGCGAAAGTCGAAGGGGTGGCAAGCGTACACCTTGATTATATACGATATTCAGATATTTTCTTACCCATAGGTTTACTTCCTAAATATGATTTAGTTCAAAATACGGAATTGCCAAGGTTCGATTTTTGTTATTGTGACACTTGTGTAGCAGAATTCGAAAAACTACACCATAAGAATCCTAGAGACTCTAAAGATCCAGCGATAGATATGGAGTGGAAAAATTTTAGATTAAATAAGGTAAAATCTATTGTTAATGAGGCTTATACAATCGCCCATGATAATGGAAAACTATTAACTGCAGCTGTATTTCCTTATCCTGAAATGGCAGATCATATGGTGCGCCAACGTTGGGATAAATGGAATGTAGATGCCGTTTTACCTATGATTTATAATAATTTTTATAATGAAGAAATAGATTGGATTGGGTATGCTACAAAACAAGGTGTAGCAGATTTAAAAGGAAAGAATACTGCTTTGCACACAGGAGTGTATGTTCCTCCTATGACCCCAGAGGAGTTAGGTTTGGCTATTAAAATGGCGAAAGACAATGGTGCTGCTGGTATTTCTTTTTTTGATGGAGGAGCAATTACTCCCGAGCAATTGGCTGTAATAAAAGCTTCTAAAAACTAAATTTTATATGAAGGTTTGGATTAAAAAATATAGTGGTTTTTTAATTTTCTTGTTGCTTTTTGTTGGCTGTAATGAGCTGGAGGTTAAGGAACATAAAACCAACCAAAGATTAACACAATATGTAAACCCATTTATTGGAACGGATGGGCCAGGTAATACGTACCCTGGAGCAACGGTACCATTTGGTATGGTGCAATTGAGCCCTGATATTGGGATTCCTGGGTGGGATAGAATTGCAGGTTACTATTATCAAGATAGTATAATTACGGGATTTTCACATTTACATTTAACAGGAACAGGAGCTGGGGATTTGTGTGATATTTTGGTAATGCCCACCAATAGTAAATCATCAAAAAGGATAAAAGAGAATAATTTTAAGCCTTTTTCAAAATTCGACCACAAACAAGAAACGGCTTTTCCAGGGTACTATTCTGTTAATTTGTTAGACTATGATATTACGGCAGAAATGACTGCAACAAAGCATGTTGGTGTGCATAGATACACGTTTCCTAAGGACAAAAAATCGAGCATTCATGTGGATTTAGGGTACGCAATAAATTGGGATAAACCAACCGGTTGGTTTATTGATGTTGTTAATGATTCTACTTTACAAGGTTATAGAATGTCAACTGGTTGGGCAAGAAACCAAAAGGTATATTTTGAAATGCAATTCTCAAAACCTTTCGAATCTTATGAAATTAATGAGGTCGATAAATCAAAAATTGTATTACAATATAATATCAAACAGGAAGAAGCCATAACCGTTAAAACCGGATTGTCATCCGTGAGTTCCAAGGCTGCAGGGAAGGCAATTGTAATCGAGGCAGATAGTAGTTTTGATACGATTAAAACTACTGCTGAAAATGCATGGGAAAGAGAATTACAAAAAGTAGAAATCACCTCGGATAACCAAAATAAGAAAACTATTTTTTATACAATGATGTATCAATCCATGTTAGCGCCAACATTGTATGGAGATATTAATGGAGATTATAAGGCTGCAAATGATGCAAACGGGAAGTATAAAAAAGGAAAAGATACTATTGCTACGGCAATCGATTTTGTTCGTTATGATACATTTTCACTTTGGGATACTTTCAGAGCAGCGCATCCATTGTATACTATTTTGCACCAAGAGAAAATTCCAGATATTGTAAAATCTTTACTGGCACACTATAAAGAAACAGATATACTTCCTGTTTGGTCTATGCAAGGAAGTGAAACTAATATGATGATGGGCTACCATGCAGTTCCTGTAATTGTGGATGCTTATTTTAAAGGTTTTAAATTTAATGTGAACCTCGCTTATGAAGCCTGTAAAGCAAGTGCAATGGTTAGGGGTCGTAAGATTGGTGTCTATCAAGAATTAGGATATGTACCAGTAGATGAAGAACATGAAAATTGGTCTGTTTCTAAAACTATGGAATATGCGTATGACGATTGGTGCATTGCTATGTTCGCAAAGGATTTGGGTAAAGAAAAGGATTATCACTATTTTTTGAAACGCTCAGAAAGTTGGAAAAATTTATACAACACAAAAAACTCATGGTTGCAACCAAAACACACATCGGGAGCTTTTGTAACCCCTTTTGTTCCCAAAGAGTATTCGCCTTATTATTGCGAGAGTAATGCTTGGCAATATTATTGGTTTGTACCACAAGATATAAATGGTCTTATTTCTAAAACAGGAGGTAAAGACCGTTTTGAGCAGAAATTAGATTCTATGTTTAGTTATTTTCCTGAACCAGAAGATAAATTACCTCTTTTTAGTACGGGTATGATTGGGCAATATGCACATGGCAACGAACCTAGCCATCATGTTGCATATTTGTATAATCATATAAATAAACCAGCTAAAACTCAGAAATTAATACGACAAATTTTAGAAGAGCAATATAAGAATGAACCGAATGGACATTGTGGAAATGAAGATTGCGGACAGATGTCGTCTTGGTATATTTTTAATTCACTAGGGTTTTATCCTGTAAATCCTGCTCAAGGAGTTTATGATTTGGGAATACCGTTGTTTAAAGAAGCAAAAATAAAAGTTAACGGAGATAAGTTCTTTAGTATTAAGACCGAAAATTTTGGAAATGAAAATAACGTAGTTAAACAAGTTTCTTTAAATGGAGAAGTGTTACAAAGAGCATTTATAACGCATAAAGAAATTATGAATGGAGGAGTTTTAATATTTACAATGACAAGTGATATAGAGCAAGCAAATGAGAATCCATTGCAAGCGGCAGAGGTAAATAAAATATATTAGTAAACTACCTCGGGATAATCCCACGAGGCATTCGTAGGAAAACAGCTTTAAAATTTAGAGGTAAGCCTCGGAGCATTTAAATCTCGATTATCGAGTAAAATATATCAAATTAAAATAGCTCTTTCTAAAAAGCAAAGAAAGATCTAGTTGCTTTAAAGAAATTTAATGTAATAAGAGTGGGTATAGTATATAAACTTGTTAAAGGATACGGATTTGAACTTTAACCTTTCTAATGGGAACCCCTGAGAATCCATTTCTAGAGCCCTACAGGTTTAAAAGAAGTATATAATGGAGTGTGTAAATGGATAGAGAATGCTTCTGAGACACCAAAGGGATTTAAAAAAACTAAAGAAATAGTTTTATAAATTTAAGATAATACCAACATCTAAATAAAGGAGTACTAATATATAATAGAATAACAAATGAGATTTTTTTACAAAAGTATAGTTTTAGTGCTAGTCGTTGTTTTAGCGTCCTGTTCAAAAAGCAAAGTTTTTACTGAAAATGATATACAAATCATCCCAAAACCAGCATCATTAAAATTAGAAACAGGCACATTTTTGTTTAATGAAAATACCCAATTTTTAGCAGCCAATACAACGCAAAAGGAAATTGCAATGGCGCTGGTAAATAAATTTAAAAAAGCTACTGGTTGGAGCCTTGAGATAGTAGATACAGAGCCTAGGGGTAATTTCATTGAATTTGTTCTCGATAAAAATCTTGAAAATGAAGTTTATGAATTAATGGTGACATCAAGTAAAATAACAATAAAATCAAACGGGAATGCAGGGTTTATATATGGGTTAGAGTCCGTACGTCAATTGTTACCAGTTGCAATAGAAAGTAAAGAAAGTGTAGCTAATATAGAATGGGTAATTCCTAATTTAACAATTAAAGACCAACCACGTTTTCAGTGGAGAGGGTTAATGTTGGATCTATCTCGTCATTATTTTAATAAGGAGTATATAAAAAAAATAATAGACGGTTTGGCAATGCATAAAATGAATGTTTTGCATTTGCATTTAGTGGATGATCAAGGATGGAGAATTGAAATTAAGAAGTATCCAAAATTAACAGAAGTAGGAGCATATAGAGTAGATCAAGAAGATTTAGCTTGGAATGCAAGAGTAACTGTTGATCCAAATGAAAAAGGAACCTACGGAGGATTTTTGTCTCAAAAAGAATTGAAAGAATTAGTGAAATATGCACAATCTAAAAATATAGAGATTGTTCCAGAAATAGAAATGCCAGCCCACGTGACAAGTGCAATTGCATCTTATCCACATTTATCTTGTTTGGATAAACCAGTAGGTGTACCATCTGGAGGATTGTGGCCAATTACAGATATTTACTGCGCAGGAAAGGATAGTACATTTGAATTTTTGGAAGATGTATTGACAGAAGTAATGGAAATTTTTCCTTCAAAGTATATCCATATAGGAGGAGATGAAGCTACGAAGACCAATTGGAAAGTATGTTCACACTGCCAAAAGAGAATGAGAAATGAAGGTTTAGATAATGTAGAAGAATTACAAAGTTATTTTGTAAAAAGAATAGAGAAATTTATCAATGCCAATGGTAAAAAATTAGTTGGTTGGGATGAAATTTTAGAAGGTGGATTGGCTCCAGATGCTACAGTAATGAGTTGGAGAGGTGTAAAAGGTGGCGTACAGGCAGCAAAGGAGGGTCATGATGTTGTAATGACTCCAGGGACTCATTGTTATTTTGATCATTACCAAGGGCCTCAAAATGACGAACCACTTGCTTGGGGAGGTTTTACACCCTTAAGTAAGGTATATACTTTTGACCCTATTGTAGATTCTATGACGCCAGAACAAGCAAAACACGTTTTAGGAGGTCAGGCAAATCTTTGGTCAGAATTTGTTCCTACAGAAGCACAGTCAGAATATATGATTTTTCCAAGAATCGCAGCATTAGCAGAAGCAGTTTGGAGTCCAAAAGAATGGAGAGATTGGACGGACTTTTCGGGTCGTATAACTACAATGTTCAAGAGATACCAATATTTGGGTATTAATTATGCAAAGAGTGCTTATTTGGTTACTTCAGATACTCAAATAAATATGAAAGAAAAAACGGTAGAGGTATTGTTAAAGAATGAATTTCCGTTTGGAGATATTAGATATACACTTGATGGAAGTGCATTAAGCGCTACTTCAAAAAAATACGAAGGAGCATTAAAAATGTCTAAAACAACACGTATAAGAGCAGGTTTATTTAAAAATGGAAAACCAGAGGGGAAAGAGTTTGATGAAACAGTCAAATTTCATAAAGCAATTGGTAAAAAAGTAACTTATAAAGAAATTTATCATGAAAGTTACAAAGGAGCAGAAGAATTCGGAATGGTAAATGCTTTAAGAGGGACTAAAAATTTTCATGATGGTCAATGGCAAGGATGGTTAGATACCGATATGGAAATAAGTATTGATTTAGAGAGAGAAGAAACAATACATGAGGTTGTTGTAGGATCTTTGGAAAATCAAGGTTCAGGAATTTATTTCCCTATAGCAGTAGAAGTTTTTATTTCTAAAGACGGTGTTTCTTATGAAAGTGTAGGGGAAATAAAAAGAAGTTTTATTCAAAATTTCTCTTCAGAATTAAAAGATTTTACCCTAAGCTTTAAAGAGTCTAAAGCAAGATTTGTAAAAGTTGTGGCAACAAGTTTAAAAGAAGTTCCAGAAAATGGAGGGGCTTGGTTATTTATAGATGAAATTTTAGTTGAATAAGTTATGATACAAAAAATCTTTAAAATATCGCTTTCACTGGTGCTTTTAATTTTATTTTCATGTGCTAAACAAGTAAAAGTAGTAAGTGCAGTTACAGCAAAAGAAGATAGTGTTGTAGATTATGTAAATCCACTTATGGGAACAGATTCTTCGTTTGAATTATCTAACGGGAATACCTACCCTGCCATCGCAACGCCTTGGGCAATGAATTTTTGGACACCTATGACGTCAAAAATGGGAGATGGATGGACGTATAAATATGATGCCACCAAAATAAGAGGGATAAAACAAACCCACCAACCAAGTCCGTGGATTAATGATTATGCAGCATTTTCCTTAATGGCTGTTACGGGAGATTTAAAATTTGAAGAAGAGGAACGTGCATCTTGGTTTTCTCATAAAGCAGAAACAGTAAAACCCTATCATTATAGTGTGTATTTAGCCGATTATGATATTGTTGCCGAAGTAACTCCAACAGAAAGGGCTTCCCAATTTAAGTTTACGTTTCCAGAATCGGAGAAATCCTATATTATGTTGGATGCTTTTTTTAAAGGATCCATGGTTAAAATTATTCCTGAAGAACGAAAAATTATCGGCTATTGTAGAAATAATAGCGGTGGTGTACCAGAGAATTTTCATAACTATTTTGTGGCTGAGTTTGATAAAGATTTTGAAGCAAACCATACTTGGAATGACGGTTGGGAATTGATGGAGAATTCTATAAATAGCAAAGGAGAACATGTTGGCGCTATAATTGGATTTAAAACAAAAAAAGGAGAAGCAGTACATGTTAAAGTAGCATCCTCATTCATAAGTCCAGAGCAAGCACAATTAAACCTCGATAGAGAAATAGGTAAAGATACTTTTGAGCAAACTAAAGTAAAAGCAAAAGAAGCATGGGAAACAGAATTAGGGAGAATTGTAATTGAAGATGGTAACATAGATAACCTTAGAACTTTCTATTCTTGTTTGTATAGAGTTTTATTGTTCCCTAGAAAAATGCATGAATATAATAAGGAAAATAAAATAGTACACTACAGCCCTTACAATGGAAAAGTACTTCCAGGGTATATGTTTACGGATAATGGATTTTGGGATACCTTTAGAGCCGTATTTCCATTTTTTAATATGATGTATCCAGAATTAAATGGGCAGATAATAGAAGGCTTGGCTAATACGTATAAAGAATCGGGCTGGCTACCAGAATGGGCAAGTCCGGGGCATAGAGATTGTATGATCGGATCTAACTCTTCACCAATAATAGCAGATGCCTTTTTAAAAGGAATAAATGTGGGTGATACAGAGGTATTGTTGCAGGCAATGATACAAAATGCAACTACTACAGACGATAGACCATTATCTAACGGAAATACAATAAGATCGGTTGGTCGTGAAGGGATAGATTATTATAATAAACTAGGTTATGTGCCTTATAATGTTGGTATTAATGAAAATGCGGCAAGAACTTTAGAGTATGCGTATGCCGATTTTACTATTGCACAAATGGCAGAAAAACTTGGTAAAAAAGAATTAGCCACTACTTTTTATAAGCGATCTTTAAATTATAAAAATTTGTTTGACCCTTCTACAAAATGGATGCGAGGAAAAAATGAAGATGGAAGTTTTCAGAGCCCTTTTAATCCATTAAAATGGGGAGATGCTTTTACCGAAGGGAATAGTGTTCATTATACATGGTCTGTGTTTCATGATGTTCAAGGCCTTATAAATTTAATGGGAGGTAAAGAGAATTTTGTTTCTAAATTAGATGCCGTTTTTACTATGCCACCAGATTTTGATGCCTCGTATTACGGGCAAACCATTCATGAGATTAGGGAAATGCAAATTGCCAATATGGGGAATTACGCGCATGGAAATCAACCCATTCAGCACATGATTTATTTATATAATTATGCTAACGCATCTTATAAAGCACAAGAAAAAATTAGAACGGTGCTTACGAAACTATATGCTCCTACTCCAGATGGGTATTGTGGCGATGAAGATAATGGGCAAACATCCGCTTGGTATGTGTTTAGTGCTTTAGGATTTTATCCAGTTACACCAGGAGTGGATCAATATGTTATTGGAAGCCCTTTGTTTAAGAAAGCAACCTTAAAATTACAAAACGGAAATACTTTTGTAATTAATTCAAATAATAACTCAAAAGATAATTATTATATAGATGCTGCGTCATTAAACGGAAAGCCTTATGGAAAGACCTTTATTAAATTTGATGCTATACAAAAAGGAGGGGAATTAGACTTTGAGATGTCATCAATACCCAATAAAGAATGGGGAAAAGGAGAAGACGCTATTCCATATTCTTTAAGTACAAAGATGGAGTAGTTAAGTTGGTATTATAAGGAAAAAATAGTTTGTGTTTAGTAGAATTAAATAGTGTCGCGCTGTTTTTGTGATAGGGCGTACTTGCCTATTTTTAACAACAAAAAACGAATATTTTATTCCTGCTAGGGGGGCTAAATCGAACAATAATGGGGCATTTTCAGGTAAAATCAGAGCTTTTGTTTTACGAAAAGGGTAAATGCCAGAGAATAAGGAGTACCTGCTAGGTGTGCAAGTAGGAGCTGTTTCATTATGCTAATTTTTTGTATTAAGATTAATCTCCTAATTGTTTCATTTTGAATTTTTCAATTTCTGCAGGAGTATGTTCATTTTTCATAACAGTTTCGATTTGAGAAATAATATTTGGATGTAAATTAGATACATCATTTTTTTCAGTGGGGTCTACGCTTAAATCATATAATTCAATTGTAAGATTTCCTTTAAGAATATTTTTACGAACGCCTTTCCAATTACCCATTCTAACAGCTTGCTGCCCTTGATAACTTGGGAACTCCCAGTACAAAAAATCATGCTGTTTTTGTTTTGGTTCTCCTAGTAACGTTGGTAAAAAACTCAAACCATCAATATCTTCTGGGATTTCAGTTTTTGCTAATTCCCCTAATGTAGGCATTACATCCCAAAATGCGGATATATGATTTGTACTACTTCCTTTCTTAATTTTACCTGGCCAACTAGCAATCATAGGAACTCTAATACCACCTTCATAAGTAAAACCTTTTGTTCTGCCATAATCGTTTGAAAAAGGGCGTGCACTATTAAAATATTCCGCATCTACACCTCCTGTATAAGACGGGCCATTATCACTCGTGAATATAATAAGTGTGTTTTCATATAAGCCTAGCTCTTTTAGTTTAGTTACAATCTCTCCAACTTGGTCATCTAAATAAGTAATCATACCAGCATATGTAGCTTTAGGGTAACGATTAGGGAAATAGCCTTTATCCCCTAAATACGGTTTTTCATCACCAAAAATTTTCACATAGTCATCTACATATTTTTGTGGTACTTGAAGTGGTAAATGGGGTAAAGGAGAAGCATAATACATAAAAAAAGGAATTTCTTTATTGTTTTCAATAAAATGTAGCACTTCTTCTTGCATTTTTGCTGGAGCATAATCTTTTTGGTCGTATTTCTTATAACTTGCTAATAACATACGGTTAGCATCTTTGTCTAATTTAGTATTTGGAGCAATTAGTTCGTTATTCAACCATTCTTTTTTTTCGTTTTTCCATAAATGCTTAGGGTATAATTGATGCGCTTGTCTTTGGCAGTTATAGCCGTAAAAAAAATCGAAACCACTTTTGTTGGGTATGCCTTGGGTAAGTGGAGCTCCTAAGCCCCATTTACCAACAATTCCTGTTTTGTATCCCGCGTTTTGCAGAACTTCCCCCAGAGTTGTAGTGGTGTTTAATATTGGGCGTTGCCCTTCTAAATTTGGGTCATTTACTGTTTTTTCATAATTCCAAACGTCGCCTCTTTCTACCCATTCATCATTAGATCTTATGCGTGCATGCCCAGCATGTTTACCTGTTAATAACATGTACCTAGATGGAGCACATACAGGCGCACCAGCATAGTGTTGTTTAAATAACATGCCGTTAGCAGCTAGAGCATCAATATTAGGTGTTTTAATTTTTTTTTGCCCGTATATTCCAAGTTCACCATATCCTAAATCGTCAGCGAGAATATAAATAATATTAGGTTTTTTCTCTTCTTTTATAGCCGATTTACAGCTAACAATAAGTAGTATGCTAGTAAATACCAAAAATATTTTCATAGGTTGTCTTTTTATTTTGTAATTATTTCATCGCTAAAAAACTAAGCAAAATTTTCTACACACGTAAATCTTTTAGGCAATTACGAATACCTTACTATGGTAATTTTGAATGCTTTTTTTTGATATACAGCAATTGATTTCATCGCTTTTAAACTCTAAATATTTCTTTTC
>NZ_JADGES010000107.1 GCF_016744255.1 Maribacter sp. | reverse complement strand
GTATTAACCATACGTTTTTAAAAACCCTTTATACCACAGAATTATACCAAAAAATTTCTTTACAAAACAGAGGCTTACCGTACTTTTATTTACCCATTAACATCATGGTTTTCAAAAATAAAAATAACTTTAATAATCAATAACTGGCTTAACTCTAAAACATAGTTTATTTTTGTGGCGAAAATTATAAACTTGCACTATATTTTTTCTTTTGATAGAATATCTGCGAACGATTACATGAAACAATTAATTCTCTTTTTAGCTTTAGTTATTCTACTAAAACCTTTGTGGCCCTTAGTAGAATACGCTGTAAATTATAATTATATTGTTGAGAATTTATGTGAGAATAAGGATAAACCCACGCTTAATTGTAACGGAAAATGCTTTTTGGCAAAGCAATTAGCAAAAGAATCTGGGACAAAAGAGAAAAATCCATTTAGCAGCGCAGATTCTAAATTAAAACTACCAATAATTAATTGGCTTAATATACAAATTCTTAATTATCAATCTTTTAATTTCGTGGTTCATATCTACAAAAACTATCACGAATCAAAATCTGGCTTATTTACTTCAGAAGTACTACAACCACCAGAACTGGCATAATGTTTTTAAAGCTAATTTTTCATAACTAGCGAGTACATTTATAGTGCTCTATATAAGTTATGATGTGCTTTATAGTACATAAAAAACCTTTCTAATCGAATTTTAATAAACAAACAGGAAATTTAATTGGTTCTTAAATCAATTAAACCCTCAATATATGTTGAAAAGTTAACCTAAAAAACTTTTCATTGAACATACCGAGTGGTTAATTTTTTGTTGTATAAAAATAATATATGATTTTTTTTACAATTCTCAGGAGGCTACGCCCTTCTTTAAAGTTAAACTTAAAAATAGCTACGATGCTATTATTTTTAAGTTTCTCATTCTTAAAAGCAAATACTCACACCCCTATATCGGAACTACAAGATGTAGTAAATGGTACCATAACAAATACAGACGGAGCACCCTTGCCTGGTGCAAATATCATTGAAAAAGGAACCATAAATGGAACTTTAACAGACTTTGATGGTAATTACTCTATACAAGTAGCACCCGATGCCATTTTAGTAATTTCATATTTAGGTTTTGTTACACAAGAAATTGCAATAAATGGTCAATCGAATATTTCTATTTCTATGACGGAAGTTGCTACCGATTTAGATGAAGTTGTAGTAACAGCTTATGGAACCTCTAACAAACGGAGTTTCACCGGATCAGCAAAAAAGATAGCGAACGAAACACTAACAAAAACTGCCTCTGCAAGTTTTGAAAATGCACTGCAAGGGAACGTTTCAGGGGTTAACATTTACAGTACAGGACAACCTGGTGGTAGCTCAAACGTACAAATTAGAGGAATAGGCTCTATAAACGGATTAACTCAACCCTTATATGTTTTAGATGGAGTGGTAATTAATTCTGATAATAACTCGCGTATCGGTGGTAACGGAGCGGTTACGAATATTAACCCTTTATCTACAATGAACTCGGATGATATTGAAAATATTACCGTGTTAAAAGATGCGGCAGCAGCTTCATTATATGGCTCTAGAGCTGCGAACGGAGTAATTGTTATAACGACTAAGAAAGGGAAAAATGGCGAAACTGAAATCACATTTAATACCGAGTTTGGTCTTACAGGTAATTTGACCAAAGAGAAAACTATAACCAATAAACAGTTTAAAGGACTCTGGAAAGAAGGGCAATTGAATCAATATATTGAAAACAATGAAAATGGAGAGTTTGCTAGAGTTTATGGCGATAACAATTTGTATACCAACTATCAAAACTTAGCAAAAAACGATTACGAGTCTATTTATGGTACTACCGATGCCAACTCAGATTGGTTAGATGCTATTTATAGAACTGGTAATATTCAAAAACATAGTCTTTCTGCAAGAGGAGGTACTGAAAATACAAAATTCTATATATCTGGAGACTATTTAGACCAAGAAGGAACAATAATTAAGTCTGATTTTAAACGGTATTCGGGTAGAATTAATTTAGAAAACAAAGCCAAAGATTGGCTCACTTTGGGCGTAAATCTATCCGTGGCCAAATCAGAGCGTAATACTGGGCAATATGATGGAACGTATGCTGGCGGATTAAACCCCTTGTATATGGCACGGGTTTTACCTCAAGCAGCTCCTATTTATGACCCAAATGGCTATGAAGGTATCGCAGGATTACCCAATGGTATTGAAAAAAATGCAAACCCAATAGGTATAATTGAGGTAGGAGAATATATAAATAATGAATTTAGAGTTAGAGGTGATGTTTTTGCTGAATTAAACATTCTCAAAGACTTCAAATTTAAAACTACTATTGGTATAGACCATCAAACTAATGAAGAGTCATTGTATGACAATAAAGAGTTTGGCGCAGGTGGCGGAAAATGGAATGGCGTACTATATGTAACGCAAGGAGAAGTATTTCAAAACACATCTTCCAACTTACTTACCTACAATAAACAAGTAAACAACCATGCCTTTGGCGGATTGTTAGGTTTTGAATCTCAGGTATCAAAAATGAAATCTATCAGAAATGCAGGTTATGATATTTTAGATAGCGAATTACTATCTTCAAGTAGTATAGGCTCACTATGGTCATGGTCGGGCTATTCTGAAAATTACTCCTTACTATCTTATTTTTCAAGATTCAATTATAACTATGATCAAAAATATTATCTATCGGCCAGTTATCGAAGAGATGGTTCTTCTCGCTTTGGAAAAGACACACGATGGGGCGATTTTTGGTCTATTTCTGGAGGATGGATTGCTACTGAAGAAGATTTTATTAACATAGAAGCCTTAAATTATTTAAAACTAAGGGCTAGTTATGGTACTAATGGAAACCTGCCACCAGAATATTATGCGGCCTTGGCTTTTTTTAATACTGACGGTAAAGGTTATGGAGGAGATTCTGGTCTTTCATACGGACAATTAGCAAACCCGGATCTCTCCTGGGAGTTAAGTAATAATTTTAATATAGGTATTGACGCTGTAGTGTTAGACAAGCTTAATTTTACTATAGAATACTTCTCGAAACACACACAAGACTTGTTATTGAACATTCCTGTTTCAGCAACTACTGGCTTTAGTAGTCAACTACAAAATTTTGGCGAAATGAAAAATACAGGATGGGAGTTAGACCTTGGGTATAAGCCTATTATGAATACAGATTTTTCATGGAATACGCGAGTTAACCTTACTATGCTCACTAATGAAATTACCAAATTAAAAGGAGATCTAGTACCAAGTTATAGTTCTAGATACGGGCAAAATCCTGTTATTATTAAAGAAGGAGAAAGTTTAAATTCTTTCTATTTAAGAGATTATGCCGGAGTAAATAAAACCAATGGTAGCGCTCAATATAATGTACTAGAAAACGGAAAACGAACAGGGGAAATAACTACTGATGCAGAAAATGCTGGTTTTGGTATCTTCGGAAATGCAGTACAAGATGTACAAGGTGGTTTTTACAATCAGTTTACCTATAAAAATTTAAGTTTAGATTTTCTGTTCACTTTTGGCATTGGTGGTAAAGTTTACGACCGTACTGCCTTTAAAAGAGATGATGATGGTTTTGCTCCTCAATTCACAAATACTACTGCCCAGTTAAATCCTTGGAGCCCAAATAATCCAGATTCAAATGTTCCTATTAGAATAAACGGAAATACAAGTTTTTCCAACGATGTTTCCACCAGACATTTGTATAGTGCAGATTATCTAAAATTAAGAAATCTTAAGCTTAGCTTTCATTTGCCCAAATTAAAGATGATTAAAAGTGGGGTTGTTTACATTCAAGGCGATAATTTATTCTTATCAACAGAATTAAATGATTATGATCCCGAGGCCATTGCAAATGGTGTCAGTTTTTTCCAGGTACCAACTACAACAAGTATTTTGTTAGGTCTACAAATTAAAATTTAATAACATGAAAAGTATAAAGTATATAGTATTAGCCGTTGCTCTGTTCTTACAACAAGGATGTAATGATGATATATTAACCCAAACACCAGATCACGTAATTTCAGAATCACTGGTTGTAAATTCAGTAGAAAAATTAGAAAGCTTATTAAACGGATCATATAATGAAATTTCTAAGGGCTCTTATTTAGGCAGAATATTATACAAGCGAGCAGCAGTGAAAGGCACTGATTTTAGGTTTGTAAAAACTACTTATAATCCAAGGGATTATGAGCAAACGGAATATAGATATGAAGAAAGCAGCAATAACAACGGAGGCGCTCAAAATATGTGGCTGCAATGCTTTAAGGCTATTGGTAACCTAAATCTTATATTGGATAATATTGAGACTGCTGAGGGTAATAATGGCGATAAACAGCAAATAAAAGCACAGGCCTTGGCATTAAGAGGAATGACGTATTTTGATTTAACCAGAACATTTGCCTATCCCTGGATTAAAGAAGGTGCCAGTGCACAAGGTTTGCCTTTAAATTTATCGTCTACAGAGATTATTACCGAAAGAAGTACATTAGGAGATACTTATAATCAGATTATTTTAGACCTAACTTCTTCTTTAACCATCATAAACGACAATACTTGGGAACAAGGCAGTACTAAATACATTACAAAAACTGGTATTGAAGCTCTATTGGCTAGAATATATTTGTATAAACAAGATTGGGAAAACGCCCTTCTTTTTTCTACTAATGTATTAGCTGTAAGGAGTGAGTCCGATTTAATGAATGTAGATTCTTATGTGTTTGATGATTATACTTCTGAATCTCTTTTTGAAATAAGTATAACTGGTGATAATTCTGTTGGAAGTAATGGATTAAGCGCTCAGTTTGATTTTAGAGATGGTGGACAAGGCGATGTTATTGCTACGCAAACTTTTGTAGACTTACTACAGACGTATCAAGGCGACCCAAGAGCAGCATTGTTGCTTGAGGATAAAGAAGGAACCAACATGGCTTTTGTAAAGTATATCAACAGAAGTGGCGGTGCAGGATTAAGTATTCATAATATTCCCGTAATTCGACTTTCAGAAATTTATTTGATTGCAGCAGAAGCTTGTGCTAATGGAGCAACAGGTGGTGATGCGCAAGCAATAATCTATTTAAATACACTTATAAACAAGCGCACAACTAATTATAACGTAGATAAAGCAACAGAAGTAGGTACAGCCCTTAAAACAAGAATAGCTGAGGAAAGAAGACGCGAGCTTGCTTTGGAAGGTCATGGTATATATGATTATATCCGAACAGGAATAGATATAAACAGGCCAGAATCTGATCATGTAAATACTGGTATAAATATTAACAACCTAAATATTTTAGCAACTTCTGCCAAAACTATCTATCCTATTCCTGCTAGTGAAATAGAAGCATCGCAGATGCAACAAACAGAAGGGTATTAAATTAATATTTTCTGTTTTTAGGAAGATCTTTTTATTAAATAAGAAAAAATAGCGGAGTATATCTCTGCTATTTTTTTTGACTTATCTGAAACGTGCTTTATCTAAAATTGCTCACATTTGTTTATTAAAACACTTTTAACAACACATAGGCCGTTTTTATTGTAGATATTTCATTAGTCACATCTGTCCAAGCAAAATGTACCTTATCATTTACAAGTCCCATTTGTGGAAAACCAGTACTTCTAGAATTTCCCAATCTACTAACTACAATGGGAGTTGATTTTTGTCCAGATTTATTAATTTTCATTGCTTTAATTTGGGCTTCACTATCTACTGTTTCCATCCAACTAGCAATAGCATTTTCATTATCGAGCATTATAACATCGACCCTGCCCATTGTATTAAGATTACTAATTAAAATAGGATTATCAAAATTTTCGCCTCCATCCGAAGAGAAAACCAGTTTCACCTTAGGTTCATTATTCACTGCAGTAAACCATGCTACAACCAGATTATTGCCAATGGCAGAAATTTTAGGACCGTTTACAGGGCAGCCATTAATCTTCCATCCATCATCGTGTATGGCTTTAGGTTTGGTCCATTCTCCATTAACCCTTCTTGTAATAGAAATATCCCTAATTTCCTCGTTTGATCTATCTCGGTATAATACAACTGGACCATTATCTGTTATTGCTGCAGTAGTTTGGCAACAACTACAAGTACGATCATCTAATAGAACATTATTACTTACAGTGCCGTCTGTAGAAACCTCTGCCGCTCTAATACTCATTGATCCTTTAGCACCGTGTCCATGCCCAGAGCTACTACCCACCATATTCCTTCCATCTAGCCAAGTAATAAAAAAAGAATTTTGTTTATATGGAAGAGTAGTTACAAAACCATGTTCGGTCTTGGTACCATCCGTATGTAAAGACAAACCTGTATTCCATTGCGTTTTTCCTTTAGGTAATACATTCAACTTAATATCATATGAAAAAATTTCCTTTGAGGACTTCTTCAGAACATGAGATAATAAATTGCCATTATTCTCCGCAATTAAAGGAAAATCTGCCCAATTTACGAACCAATCTGCCCCACTGATTATTTCTTTTGGTTCCTGCCATTTACCAGCAACCAAATAGGAATAATTTAACTGCGCGATTGAATCGTCTACCTGTGTAACCCAAGATAATAAGGTCTTGTTATTGTCCGTAAACAAAGCAGGTAAAGAACTTCCTGCATGGGCAGGAGAAGAAACATGATGGACAATTTCTTTTTCTGTTTTTTCCTTTTTTTCATTAGCGTTGCACGAAGCCAAAAGAATCGTTACAATCAGAGCAACAAAAATTTTAATATGTTTCATTTATTTAACATTTTTAAGTCTATTGATTATTTCTTGCGAATCCCAAGTTACCGCTCCTGAAATTTCATCTACTTTTTCTCCTTTTTCATTGTAAATAAAAGTTTTTGGAAGCGCATATATTTTCAATTGTGGAAAAGAACCCGTGAACCTAATAAAATTAAATTCAAAATTAAATTCTTCTTTAAAAGTTTTAATCTTTTCTACAGATTGATCCGAAGCAAGAAGGAATATATAGTTTTCTTTCTCCAAAATTCTTTTGGCTCTTAACAAGGCTGGCATTTCCTCAATACAGGGTTTGCACCACGTGGCCCAAAAGTTAAGTAATACTCTTTTTCCCTTATACTTAGTTAATAAAATATGGTTCCCATTTAAATCCTCATAAAGACTCTCCTTGACTGGTACTTCAACAGAATTTGCCTTAACCTTCGTAAATTCAATAGTGTTTTTTCCTGTCTGCTTACACGCACATAGAAACAATAATATCGATACTGCAATACAAACATTACCCTTCATATTTCATAGTATATTTATAGAAACAAAGGTATAAAAATAGCCTCGTTAGTATACTAAGTTTAAGTCCTAAAAATTAGATTTTAGGATACCCCGATGATTGCAAAGAGATAAATTAATACGACTTGTTTTCAATAATTTTAAATATCAAAAAGTGTATATTATAAAAAAGCCCCCACGTATGTGAAGGCTTGATTTTACTAAGTGGAGAATACCGGAGTCGAACCGGTGACCTCTTGCCTGCCAGGCAAGCGCTCTAGCCAGCTGAGCTAATCCCCCATTAAAGACTCCAAAGAAAATACTTTTTTACTCCGTTTCCTAATGATTATTAACACTTAAAACTAATACTGGAATTGGAACATGAAATTCAGATTTTGGAATAGTATTCTTTTCCCAAAGCTTTTTAAAGAAACCTCTTTTTCTTCTAAAAACACATAATAAATCTGGCTCATGAGATTTAAAGTGTTCCGTAACTCCTAAATAGGTAGTTGCATTCTCGGTTAGCGTAAGGCTAGAACTAATATCCATTAAGGCCGTGTTTATTTTTAAATCCTCATCTGTATATCCTGGTGTTTTTACCAATAATAAATTTACGGTCGAATTTTGCTTTTTACTAATAGTGTTTAATGCATCTAGAATCCTATGTCTCTTTAAGATTCCTGATTTAAAAGCTACTAATATCTTTTTAAAATCTTTTTTCTTGCTCCCCTTAGGAACCAATAAAGTAGGTATATCCGTTCTTTTAATAATCTTGCCTGACGTT
Source organism: Maribacter sp. (assembly GCF_016744255.1). GTDB lineage: Bacteria > Bacteroidota > Bacteroidia > Flavobacteriales > Flavobacteriaceae > Maribacter_B. Next base: position 3,249 of record NZ_JADGES010000107.1, on the reverse strand, counting down.
CTTCCTAAATACAATTCCTCTTTAATGTCATTACTTCTAGGTGCTAAGATTATTAAGTCTATCCCTAATTTTTTATCTATTTGGTTTATTCCATCAATAATTTCGCCATTATAAGTGGCTATCTTAATACCAATATTCTTAGCATCAATTTTATCAATAACTTCCTTTAAGCGTTCCTTACTATTTTTTGCTATTTTCTCCGCTATATTTGCCAAACTTCCTGTTTTTGAAGAGGCGCTAAATACATCCATTACAAATATATTCGAGGAAAACTCTACAGCAAAATCTATTGCATATTGCAAGGTTTCATGAGACGTTTCTGAGGTGCCTATTGGAACTAGGATGTTTTTCATACCGTTAGATTGTTTATTTATACTCTAAATTTACAATTAAATTGAAATCTATTAAAGGATTACTAGTGCAAAGATATCAGAAATTACGGATATTTTCTCATTCGTAAAGTTGCTATTTGCATTTTAATTACAAGGAAATATTGAAAACAATAATTAATTTTAGGAGCATAAATAATCTAGCAATTCCTGCTACTATCGCAGGAATTGCAGAACCTCTTTTATCTATTACAGATACTGCAATAGTAGGTAACATTCCCGTTGATGGGCTCGAGTCTTTAGCAGCTGCCGGAATTGTAGGTTCTTTTTTATCCATGTTAATTTGGATATTAGGACAAACCCGTAGTGCCATCTCTGCAATACTTTCTCAATATTTAGGAGCAGGAAAATTAAACGAAGTAAAAGCGCTACCCGCCCAAGCCATATTTTTAAATCTTATCCTCAGTGGTCTCATTTTAGTCTCTACGATTTTTGTAATAGAAGAAATATTTATGCTATTAAATGCGTCGGGTAAAATTTTAGATTATTGTATAAAATATTACACGATTAGAGTTTGGGGGTTTCCTCTTACGTTATTCGTTTTTGCCATTATGGGTATTTTTAGAGGGTTGCAAAATACAGTATGGCCCATGGTAATTGCAATCGTGGGGGCAATAGCAAATGTTATTCTAGATTTTATTTTAGTTTATGGGATAGAAGGTTTTGTATCCCCTATGTATTTAGAAGGGGCTGCTTGGGCTAGTTTAATTGCACAAGCAATAATGGCAATCTTGGCATTTATTCTTTTAATTACAAAGACAGATGTTAGCTTAAAACTAAAACTCCCTATTCACCCAGAACTAAAAAGACTTGTTGTTATGAGTCTAAACCTTTTTGTACGCGCATTAGCACTAAATACCGCACTTATTTTAGCGGTTAGAGAAGCTGCTGCGCTTGGCGATCAGTACATAGGAGCACATACGATAGCTATTAATCTTTGGTTATTTGCTGCCTTTTTTATCGATGGCTATGGCGCCGCCGGAAATATTCTAGGAGGAAAACTACTAGGCGCAAAAGATTATAGAAATCTATGGTTGTTAGCAAAAAAAATAGTTCTTTATGGTCTTATAGTAAGTGCTATATTAATGCTATTAGGTTTGTTATTTTACCACCCTATAGGAACTTTATTCTCCAAAGAACCTCCAGTTCTAAATGCTTTCTATGCCGTATTTTTTATTATAATTCTCGGGCTACCTTTAAATACCGTAGCTTTTGTCCTAGACGGACTTTTTAAAGGCATGGGAGAAATGAAATACCTAAGAAACCTATTACTATCGGCCACCTTTTTAGGGTTTATTCCTGTGCTTTTTATTACTAAATCGGCCAATTGGGGGCTTTATGGTATTTGGATAGCTTTCTCCGTTTGGATGTTGATTAGAGGTGGTGCCTTGGTCTGGAAGTTTAACCGAAAGTTTCGTCCATTATTACAAAAGCATTAATTTTAAACAAAAAAGATGGAAACCACTCGTACCGAAGGAAGTCTATACACCTCTATAAACAATAAAATAGCTACAATTGAGTTTGGCCATCCGGCCAGTAATTCTTTTACCGCAGCATTATTAAAAAGGCTTACTAAAACCTTGAATGAGCTTTCTACCAATGAAGCTGTTTCTGTAATTGTATTAAAATCGGAAGGAGAAAGAGCCTTTTGTGCAGGAGCATCTTTTAATGAACTTACCGCAGTATCTAACTTATCGGAAGGAAAAGTCTTCTTCAGTGGCTTTGCCAATGTTATAAACGCAATGCGTTTGTGTTCCAAAGTAATTATAGGTCGTGTCCAAGGTAAAGCCGTTGGTGGTGGTGTAGGTATTGCTGCCGCTTGCGATTATGTTTTTGCAACGGAAGGTGCTTCTATAAAGCTATCCGAACTCTCTATTGGCATTGCACCTTTAGTTATAGCTCCTGTAGTTTCTCATAGAATAGGAAAAGCAGCTTTAGGAGAACTTTCGTTAGCTCCTACGGAATGGAAAACGGTATATTGGGCACAACAAAAAGGGCTTTTTGCCAAGGTTTTCGAAAACATTGCTGAAATGGATAAAGAATTAGATTTATATACCCATCAACTAGCCCAATACAATCCTGAAGCTCTAGAAGCATGGAAAAAAGTACTTTGGGAAGGCACTGACCATTGGTATACACTTCTTTTAGATAGAGCAGCTATTACCGGCCAACTAGTACTATCAGATGCTACCAAATTAGCTTTGCGTAAGTTTAAATAATAATCAACTATAGTTAGCGTTTAGGTATCATAAAACTTATTACATGAAATTTATTAATTTCTTAAACGGAGATCTTGTTTTCCCTTTTGTTGCCCTTTTTGTTTTGGTAATCTATTTTGTAAATAGAGTTCGTACTAGAAAAAAATATAAGCGTTAGACGTATAGGTTACGAACAACCGTAGCCCTAGGAATAAATACATTTTTTAACAGTCCGTTACAGTTGTATTATGGTGTTCTCTTATTATATTTGATTTCTTAAAGAATTGATAACTCAAATGTCTAAAAAGTTTATTCCTATTTTTTTTACAGCCATTTTTTTTCTGTTTTTAACTGCTCCTATAGTTATTACTCTAGCAAACGATTATGCAGATATATCTTCTTTTTATTCTGTTTCAGAAGAAGAAACGGGAGATGAAGTAAAAGTGGTCTTACATTTAGATTGCTTTTTTCAAACAGACATTTTGTTTACAAAAAAAGTAACATACTTAGGGTATTATTCTAAAAAATACCCAATACTACATTTAAACCTTATTTCCCCTCCTCCAGATTTACACATACTATAATTAAATAGTTTTGACTATCCTTGGCCCATCATTTATTTGTCCCTTTGTAATAGTCAACATTCCTATTGAATATTAAAT
>NZ_JADGES010000106.1 GCF_016744255.1 Maribacter sp. | reverse complement strand
ATGGAAAATACAGGAACTACTATTTTTTCGGATAATTACATAGTAGATTCCACAGCTTTTGTAGACAGAAATTATGTTAATATTAATGCCCATGAGTTAGCACACCAATGGTTCGGTAATTTGGTTACAGAAAAAGACGGGAATAGCCATTGGCTTCATGAAGGTTTTGCAACCTATTATTCTTATTTGGCTGAAAAAAATATTTTTGGAGAAGAGTATTACTATTGGAAATTATACGATAGTGCAGAGGCACTCCATAAGCAACAATCTAATCAAAAAGGAGAAGCGCTTACGAATCCTAAAGCAAGTAGTCTTACATTTTACGAAAAAGGGGCTTGGGCATTACACATGTTACGTGAAGAAATAGGAGATAAAGCATTTAAAAAGGGTATTGCGAGTTATCTAAATAAATATCAATTCAAAAATGTAGAAATAGCAGATTTTATTTCTACAATGGAAAAGGCAAGTGGAAAAAACTTAGCTTCTTTTCAAGAGAAATGGCTTAATGGCAAAGTGTTTCCTTATAAAGAGGTTAAAATGCATTTGGCGAAAAAATCAAAAAGTATACAGACGTTACAATTTGTGGAAGAAGAAGTTCTTGTTGCTAGTTCTAGTTTTTTAAGTAAAGAAAAAATTATTAATGGGTATTGGGATAAAACAGAATCTACAGATTTAAAAAGTAGAATGATAGCTACCTTTTCAGAATTTTTATCAGAAGATTTTAAGATAGATGCATTGCATACGAATAACCTTAAAATTAGACAAGCAGTTGCAAAATCTACGATTAAAGTCCCAGAGAATTTAAAAGAAGCTTACGAAAGTTTGTTATTAGATAAGAGCTATAGTACACAAGAAAACGCTTTGTATGCTCTATGGAGCTCTTTTTCAAAAGAAAGAGGTAAGTATCTAGATCAAACGCAAGGTTTAGTAGGTTTGCCAAATAAAAACATTAGACTTTTGTGGTTAACTTTAGCTATGGTGACACCTGAATATAACAGTTTAAAAACAGCGGATTATTATACAGAATTGGTTCGTTATACAAATCCTAGTTATAGTACAGAGGTTCGTATAGGAGCATTTCAATTTTTAAAAGAAACTATTGGGTTAGATAATACTAGTTTAAAGAATTTAATGCGCGCAACAAGCCACCATAGTTGGCAATTTAAAAAATATGCTCGAAATTTATTAAGCGAACTTATAAAAGATGAAGACTTAAAGAACAGAGCCGTATCTTTATCTAAAGAATTTAATGAAAATGAAATGCCTTATTTTAATTCCTTATTAAAGATATAATGAGAGCTTTAGTTATTTCTGGGGGTGGTAGTAAAGGTGCTTTTGCAGGAGGAGTATCACAATACCTTATGCAGGAACTTGGTTATAATTACGATTTATTTATAGGAACATCTACAGGAAGCTTGTTAATATCTCATTTAGCATTGCAAAAAATAAATAAGATAAAAGAGGCGTATACTTCTGTTAACCAAAAAAGTATTTTTAGTAATTGCCCGTTTGTGATAGAGAATAAGTATGGCGTAAATACTATAGGAATAAATCACTGGAATGTTCTTAAAAACTTCTATAGGGGAAGCAAAACGTTTGGAGAGAGTAAAAACCTTTTAGAATTAATAAAGAACACTATCACGGTCGATGAATTTAATACGCTTAAAAAAGGTCCTAAGGAGATTGTTGTTACGGTCTCTAATTTATCACATAATACAGTAGAGTATAAGAGTATTAACGATTATAGCTACGAAGATTTTTGCGAATGGGTATGGATCTCATGTAATTACACCCCTTTTATGAGTTTGGTGCGTAAAAATGGATGTGAGTATGCAGATGGAGGTTTAGGGAATATGGTACCTATTGAAGAAGCTATAAAAAGAGGGGCAACAGAGATAGATGTTATAGTTTTACAGACAGAAGTTAGTCATTTAAACAGGATGCCATCTAAAAATGCATTTTCTTTGCTTACCAATATGTTCGAGTTTATGTTAGACCGAATAGAAAACCAGAATGTGCGTATTGGTAAATATGTTGCTAATCACCATAATACGATTTTAAATTTTTATCATACACCTACAGTACTTACTACAAATTCTTTAATTTTTGATAAAGAGAAGATGCGTAAATGGTGGGAAAGTGGTTACCATTATGCCAAGTTTAAGAATACAGAAACCAATCAGATTGATATTGAATGAGAGCCTTAGTAATTAGTGGAGGAGGAAGCAAAGGTGCTTTCGCAGGGGGTGTTGCCCAATATTTAATGGAAATAGAAAAAAGAGATTACGATCTCTTGGTGGGGACTTCCACTGGTAGTTTGTTAATTCCTCAGTTGGCACTAAATAGAGTAGATAAATTATATGATTTATATACCAATGTAACCCAGCGTAAGATATTTAGCCTTAACCCTTTTGTGGTTCGTAAAAAAGGAGATAGAGAATTTGTTTCTATTAATTTCATTACCACTTTTCTTCAGTTTATTAAGAGCAGAAGAACTTTTGGAGAGAGTAAATCTTTGCGAAGAACCATTCGTAAAAATTTTTCAGAAGAGGAGTTTGCTAGCATACAACAAAGTCATAAGGACGTTGTGGTAACGGTATCTAATCTTTCTAAAAATAGGGTGGAATATAAGAGTATTAAAGATTTTAATTACGAAGAGTTCTGTGATTGGATGTGGATTTCTTGTAATTATATTCCTTTTATGTCTTTAGTGAAAAAGGACGGATTCGAGTATGGAGATGGTGGACTCGGTTGTGTTTTACCTATACGAGAAGCAGTCAGGAGAGGAGCCACAGAGATAGATGCTATTATTCTAGAATCCGAAAAAATGGAGCATAACAAAGTGTTAGGAAAAAATCCTTTTTCTTTAATGCTAAGTATCTATGGTTTTGTTTTAGATCAAATAGAACACCATGATATATCGGAAGGCGTATTGGCAGCCAAACATAAAGGGGTGAAATTAAATTTATATTACACACCTACTAAATTAACAGAGAATTCATTGGTGTTTAATAAAAAACTAATGACAGAATGGTGGTACCAAGGCTTTAATTACGCAGAAACAAAATTTACGGATACTAAAGAATAACTACCATAATTCTCCAATTTCCTTTTTAACATAAGCTAGAGCTGTTCCAGAAGGAGAAGCTTTTTCCATAGTTTCAGTTAAGATGTCTTCTCTTAATTTATCTGCAGAATCTGTTTCACTCAAAGCAGCTTTACGAATCATTTGTATAGTAGCACTTTTTGCAGCTTTTATTATATTCCAGCATTCATCGGTCATATAAATTTGTTGCGAAAGATTGTGCTCAAATTCATTCTCAATACTTTTTATAAGTAAAGATTCATAATCATTCTTATTAGATGATTTAGGAGCAATACGTACTACTAAACTAGGAATTGCAATGCGCTCTAAAAACAAAGCCATACGTTCGTATGCTTGTAATCTTATGGGTAAAGTATTTGTTTGAGAATCTTTATGTAATAAGTATCGTCGGCGACCTTCTTCGTTTCTAGTATGTAATCTAAAAAAATAAAAGGCAACTGCTCCAGTTACAATAGCAGGTAATAAATAAGCGAATAATTGAAAAACTCCGTCTCCAGACATAATTTTGGTTTTGGTTACTGCATGTAAGAACGTAGTTATTTTATAAAAATTATATCAACTTTATTCTATGGTGTTTTAATACCTTATAGGAGCACTTTTAATGTAGAGCAACTAGCTTTTTTAAAACGGCGCTATAATCTAGATTATGAGAAATTTACTAGATAATCGAGATTTAAATGCTCCGAGGCTTGCTTCGAAATTTTAAGCTTGTTTTCTTACGAATACCTCGTGGGCTTGCCCCGAGGTAGTTTACTTATATAATATTACTTATTTCCATTTTTAATTCCTTCTCGTACATTAGTGTAAAAAGATTTGTAATTAGGGTGCATTTTTATTTTCACTCCTTCTTTAAATCCACCGTCTTTAGCATCTATGGATACTCTATTGGGTTTTATTCCAAAATCATTAGCAAGGGAATTTGCAATTGCTTTAGCTTGTAGTGTCGGTAGGTTTAAATCCCCAGTCATGCTTAAGCCTTCAATAGTAATTTCTACTTCAGGGTTGGCGGATAAAATAGTGGCTATTTTGCCTATCCAAGCTTTAGATTCTTCTGTAAGCGAACTAGCTGTATCTTCTCCAAATAAAGAAGTTAAATCTTTGGAAATAATAATGATGCCATCGCTAACATTTATTTTAGCATTTTCTCCTAAGGTTTGTTTGGCATTAGTTAATAAAACTATGGCAGTAGAATCATGACTGGCTATAGCGTCAGCCATAATTTTTAATTGGGATTCTTTTTCTTCTAAACTAGCTAAAGCTTTGGTTATATTTTCAGAATTTTTATTAGATACCTGAGCAAAACTATTTAAGTTTTTTAGTAGCGTAGTGTTTGCACTTTGTAAATCTCGAACTTGTTTTTCATAAGATTCCGATTTTGCAAAGCTTATCTTTTCATTCTTTCGGGAATCTGCAAGTGCAGTACTGGTAGTGTCTAATTGTGTTTTTAATGTGTTTATTTCATTAATTAAATCACTTTTCCTTTGTGCTTGTACGCTTAAGATGCTTAAAAAGATAAGAATAAAAAGATTGATTTTTAATTTCATTGCATTTTGTTTCAAAGTAGCGGGATATTCCCAATCTATAATTTTTATCAAAAATAAGGATTTACTTGTTTTTAATATCACCTAAATGCGGACAATCGTAAAGTGTTTGAACCCCAGTAAACGAAACTACTGCTTTTTGGTAGCCATAGGTAGAAGCCAGATTCCTATTTAAATCAATATCATCTACATTTACTTGTACATCTTCCATGGTAAATTGGCAAGGATGCTCGTATCCTGCAGCATGTGTTATTTCGGAAAATTCTTTTCTAAACGTTTTAAAGTATTGCGCTAGTCTATCTGATTTTAAAGGTACATTAATGCCGTTTTGTAACCATTTTTTTTGTGTTGCGATTCCGGTAGGGCAGCGGTTGGTGTGGCATATTTGTGCTTGTATGCAACCTATACTCATCATAGCCTCTCTTGCTACGTTAATACAATCTACACCCATTGCGAAAGCCATAGCTGCTTTGGCAGGAAACCCTAATTTTCCACTACCAATGAAAACAATTCTATCCGTTAGTTTGCGGTCTAAGAACACTTTGTATAAACGAGAGAAACCATGAACCCACGGAAGAGAAACGTGGTCAGCAAAGCTAGGAGGAGCCGCTCCGGTTCCGCCTTCACCACCGTCCACGGTAATAAAATCTGGTCCTTTACCAGTTTTTACCATAATATCAGCAAGTTCTTCCCATTGGTTTAGTTTGCCAATAGCTCCTTTTATTCCAACAGGTAACCCTGTTTCATTGGCGATAGTTTCAATTAACTGCATTAATTCTTTAACGTTGCTAAAGGCTTTATGAGTTGAAGGAGAAAGCACATCTTTCCCTACCTCGACACCTCTAATTTCAGCAATTTCAGAAGTTATTTTAGCGCCTGGAAGGACACCACCTTTCCCTGGTTTAGCACCTTGAGAGAGCTTAATTTCTACTGCTTTGATACAAGGATTTTCATCCACTAATATTTTAAGTTTTTCAATGGAAAAATTGCCATCCTTAGAGCGAACTCCAAAATAACCAGTTCCAAAATGAAAAACAACATCGCCACCTTGCTTATGGTAGGGAGAAAGTCCGCCTTCTCCTGTATTATGATAAGCACCTGCTTTATGAACCCCACCGTTTAGGGCTTCAACTGCTGCGGCTGAAAGGGAGCCAAAGCTCATCGCAGAGACATTAATAATGGATCCAGGTCTGTATGGTTTATTTCTTTTATTGTAAGCTCCTATAACCTTAGCACATGGCATAAAAGATGTGTCGATAGTATTCGGGTGATTTTCTGGAGCGGCATAAGCCATCATTTGGTTTTTTATAAAAATATGCTGGTGTGCATAAATATCTCTATCTGTTCCAAAACCTTCGTAATTGTTCTCTTTCTTAGCAGAAGCGTAAATCCACCCTCTTTCAATACGATTAAAAGGTAGTTCTTCTCTATTATTTGCTACAAAGTATTGTCTCATTTCTGGGCCAATACTTTCTAACCAATATCTAAGATGGCCTACTATTGGGAAATTATGTTTAATGGTATGTGTACGTTGTATAAAAATGTCCCAAAGAGCAACAAGAAGAAGGAAAATAAGAACCCACATCCACCAAGATGTATGGGATAAAAAATCAAATATAAAATCCATAAAATAATTAATTGTTTAGGTAATCTAAGCTCATTTGTGTTAATGTTTTAACTCCTAGTAACAGGCCACTATCATCTATTTTAAAATCAGGAGTATGGTGAGGGTAAGACTCTGTAGTGCCAGGAGCCATTCCTCCTAGGAAAAAATAGAACCCAGGAACCTCTCTCTGAAAATAAGAAAAATCTTCTGCACCAGTAACTGCTTTTTGGGTTTTAACATTTTCCTTTCCTGCTACATTTTGCATTGTAGGTAGCATTTGTTTTACCAAATCTGGATCGTTAAAAGTAATGTCGGTAGCGTCTTTAATTTCAATGGTTGCAGAACCTCCATAGGCTTTAGCGATGTCTGTAACCATATCTTTCATTCTTTTATTAATATGCTCTTTCATGCCATAATCTAAAGTTCTTATTGTACCAATCATTTCTGCACTTTCAGGAATAATATTAAATCGAACGCCACTTTTAATTTTCCCAACCGTAATTACAGCAGCTTCATTGGTTAAATTAGATTCTCTACTTATTATAGTTTGTAAGCCATCAATAATTTTAGCGCTTATTAAAATAGGGTCTACACCAGACCATGGTTGCGATCCATGACTTTGTTTTCCTTTTACTTGAATGTTAAAACTTTGAGCAGCAGCCATTGTTCCGCCAGATTTGTAGCGAATCTCTCCAACTGGAGTTTGAGAATTTATGTGCAAACCAAATATAGCATCTACATCAGGGCTTTTTAAAACACCTTCTTTAACCATTAATAAAGCACCACCTTCTTCTCCAAGAGGCGCACCTTCTTCTGCAGGTTGAAAGATGAATTTTATGGTGCCTTTTATTTTATCTTTGTTTTTGGATAATACTTCGGCAACACCCATTAAAATAGCGGTGTGCGTATCGTGGCCGCAGGCATGCATTACACCAACCTTTTCTCCTAAAAACTCCGATGTTACTGTTGATTTATAAGGTAAATCATTACGTTCTATAACAGGAAGAGCATCTATATCGGCACGTAGAGCAACCACTTTTCCTGGTAAATCTCCCTTTAAAAGACCAACAACTCCTGTATGGGCTACTTTGGTTTGGACTTCCATACCTAAAGATTTTAAATGTTTTTCAATCTTCTCCGCCGTTTTAAATTCTCGGTTAGAAAGTTCCGGATTTTCATGAAAATGCCTTCTCCAGTCAATTACTTTTTCTTCAATTGCAGTATAGTCTTTTTCCTCAATAGAATTCTGCGCAAATAGCGTAGAACCAAGTGCTAAAATAGCGAGTGTTACAATTTTTTTCATTTTGTGAGTCGTTATTAAAAATTAATTAGTCTATAATTTTGATTTTGTAATTGTATTAAAGCAGTCATTGCAGATAAAGAAAGTTGTACCCCAGGAATTAAGTCCTCTTTTTTTAATTCTCTATAAACAGCGGATTGTCCGCATAAAATAATTTGAACATTTGCTTTAAGTAAAGCAGTGTTTAGTTTTTCATTTGGGTTTATAGTCCCGTATTTTTTCATATAAGCTTCATTGCTCATAACATCTTTAAACGCTGAACCGTGTAGCACTAATGCAACTTTCATATTATCTAATGAAACACCATTTTGTGCATGCATGTTTAAAAAACGAGCAGCAGTTTCTATCCATTTATTTTTAATATCCTTTTCTTCCGGACTCTTTGCTACATCAAAAACCACATGGAAATCCTGAGAGGTATTTATCTTAAAATCTTGTTTTTCAATCTTGTAAACCTTGCCAAATTCCTTAATAACTGGTCCTGATATCGCTGTTTGAGCATTGGTTTTTATTCCTGTTAATAATATAATTAAGAATAAATAAATGTATTTTAGGTAGTTAGAAGGTATCATGAGTAAATATTAATATTGAGAGAAAAACAAATAAGAGTTTTTAAATATATTCAAATTCATAGAATATTTCTTTGAAAGCGGCTTTTTTCTGTTAAAAATCCTTTCATTTTTTGTTCATAATTAATACGTCGATATTTATTTAAGCATTGCATTTATAGTTAAATTCACAGTTCTAAAATTCAGAAAAGATTTGAGTAGTTTTATAGATGGTTTAAATGATGCGCAGAAAGCGCCCGTGCTTCATAAGGATGGACCAATGATTGTTATTGCTGGTGCTGGTTCAGGGAAAACCCGTGTGCTTACTTTTAGAATAGCACATTTGATGGCGCAAGGAGTAGATTCCTTCAATATTCTAGCACTTACTTTTACCAATAAAGCAGCCCGTGAAATGAAAGCGAGGATTGCTAGTATAGTAGGTAATGCAGAAGCAAAGAACTTGTGGATGGGAACCTTTCACTCCGTTTTTGCAAAGCTATTGCGTATTGATGGTAGTAAATTGGGATACCCTGCTAATTTTACGATTTACGATACTCAGGATTCCCAACGTTTAATTGCTTCTATTATTAAAGAATTAGGCTTAGACAAAGATATTTATAAATACAAACAAGTACAAAGTAGAATTTCTTCCTATAAAAATGATCTAATTACAGTAAAGGCTTATGTAAATAATCCAGATTTAGTAGAAGCAGATGCGATGGCTAAACGCCCTAGGATGGGAGAGATTTATCAACAGTATGTAGACCGCTGTTTTAAGGCAGGGGCAATGGATTTTGATGATTTATTGCTACGAACTAATGAACTATTGAACAGATTTCCTGAAGTTTTAATGAAATATCAAGAGCGATTCAAATATATTTTGGTAGATGAGTACCAAGATACCAACCATTCGCAATACTTAATCATTAAAGCTCTTTCTGATAGATATCAAAATATTTGTGTGGTAGGAGATGATGCGCAGAGTATATATTCTTTCCGTGGGGCAAATATTAGTAATATTCTAAACTTTCAAAAAGATTACGATAATGTAATAATGTACCGATTGGAGCAAAATTATCGGTCTACAAAAAATATTGTAAATGCTGCCAATTCTGTAATATCTAATAACAAAACACAATTAGAAAAGGTGGTTTGGACAGATAATGATGAAGGGCCTGCTATAAAAGTGCACCGTAGTATTACAGATGCAGAAGAAGGCCGTTTTGTTGCGGGTTCTATTTTTGAGAATAAAATGCAGCATCAAATGCAAAATGGTGAATTTGTAATTTTATATAGAACTAATTCCCAGTCTAGAGCAATGGAAGATGCTCTTAGAAAGAGAGATATTCCATACAGAATCTATGGAGGCTTGTCTTTTTATCAAAGAAAGGAAATAAAAGACGTTTTGGGTTATTTAAGATTGGTTACAAACCCTAAAGATGAAGAGGCTTTAAAACGTGTTATTAATTTTCCAGCAAGGGGTATTGGGCAAACAACAATTGATAAATTAGTTGTTGCTGCCAATCATTATGGACGCTCGATTTTTGAGGTAATTCAGAATTTAGATAGAATTAACCTTAAAATTAATGGAGGAACCAAAAGAAAGCTACAAGACTTTATTGTTATGATTCAGAGCTTTCAGGTAATGAATGAAACTACAGACGCCTTTGCTTTAGCAGAACATGTTGCCAAAAAGGCGGGTGTTCTTTTGGAATTTAAAAAAGATGGAACTCCAGAAGGTATTGCTCGAATGGAGAATATTGAAGAGCTACTTAATGGTATTAAAGATTTTGTTGATGGGCAGAAAGAGATAGACGGAGCCACGGGTAATATAAGTGAGTTTTTAGAAGATGTTGCCCTTGCTACCGATTTAGATAATGATCCAGGAGATGATGATAGAGTAGCTTTAATGACTATACACATGTCCAAAGGACTAGAGTTTCCTTTTGTGTATATCGTTGGTATGGAGGAAGATTTGTTTCCATCAGGAATGAGTATGAATACCCGTAGTGAGTTAGAAGAGGAGCGAAGGTTGTTTTATGTGGCATTAACCAGAGCAGAAAAGCAAGCATATTTAACGTATACGCAGAATAGATACCGCTGGGGTAAATTAATAGATGCAGAACCAAGTAGATTCATAGAGGAAATAGACGAAAAATATATAGAAAATTTAACTCCTGTTGATGGTGGTTACCGCTACAAGTCATTTGTAGATACAGATATTTTTGGTGAAGTAGACAAGAGTAAGCTTAGACAAGAAAAACCAACAAGAGGTACTCCGCCATTAGTAGGTAAGCCCTCCGAGAATCAATTACGTAAGTTGCGTAAAATAAAACCAGAATTAGCGACCCCTGTTGGTAATACAAATAAGGTGGATCCAGATCTTGCTGTAGGAGTATTGGTTAACCATACTCGCTTTGGCAGAGGAAAAGTAATAAATTTAGAAGGAGTTGGTAGTGATCGTAAGGCCGAAATTCAATTTGATAAAGGAGATATTAAGAAATTGTTATTGCGTTTTGCTAAGTTGGAGGTTCTTTGATTAATCTTAGGTTATTTATTGCTTTTCAGGAAATAGTTTACTTTTGTTAAGTACAAGTAGTAGCGATTCTTATGGCAGATTTTATTAAAATATACGAAGAAAACCCTAATCCTAAGCAAGTAAAACAGGTTGTTGATGTCTTGCGTAAAGGAGGTTTAGTAATTTATCCTACAGATACGGTGTATGGTTTGGGGTGTGATATTACTAATACAAGAGCACTCGAAAAAATAGCTAGAATAAAAGGAATTAAATTAGCGAAAGCCAATTGGTCTTTTGTGTGCGCGGACTTAAGTAATTTGTCGGATTATGTTCGACAGATAGATACCGCTACTTTTAAAATATTAAAGAGAGGCTTGCCTGGGCCATATACCTTTATTTTGCCAGGGAATAATAATTTACCTAAGGATTTTAAGAAGAAAAAAACGGTAGGTATTAGAGTGCCAGATAATAATATAGCCAGAGTTCTAGTGGAGCAGTTAGGTAACCCTATTGTATCTACTTCTATTCATGATGAAGATGAATTGTTAGAGTATACAACCGATCCCGAACTAATTTATGAAAAGTGGGGTAACTTAGTTGATGTTGTTGTTGATGGCGGATATGGAGGGAATATAGGTTCTACAATTATAAATTTATCCGAAGGAGAACCAGAAATTATAAGAGAAGGAAAAGGGAGTTTAGATATTTTTTAAAACAACT
>NZ_JADGES010000105.1 GCF_016744255.1 Maribacter sp. | reverse complement strand
TCATTATACTCTCCTGGTGTACGCACATCTACTAACAATGCATTTTTAATATCTTTTTGTGAAAATTCTGTGATATGCATGGTATTACCTTGTGAACAACTAAAGTTCAAGAACAATAAAAAGGATATTAAAAAAGATGCTTTCATTATATATTTGATTTGATTTCCTTCAAAAATAATCAAATTCCATAAAAAACTTTTACATTTGATACTGATAAACAACAGAATGGCATCTCATCAACTAAATCCTAATATTTGGGTAGACCAATATGCGGATTACTTATTTAATTATGCAGTTACAAGAGTAAGCGATTCTGAAATTGCCAAAGACTTAGTTCAAGAAACTTTTTTTGCGGGCTTAAAATCAGCAAAAAATTATAAAGGAGAGGCTGCAGAACGGACTTGGCTTATTGCAATTCTTAAAAGAAAAGTAATAGACCACTACCGGAAAATAAATTCTAAAAAAGGAAAAGCTGAGGTTCGAATGAATTATAGTTCTCATAGCGATTCTGAAGGAGATTGGCTAGAAGAGCAAGTAGCAGACCCCTTTAGTTCTACTAATACTAATTTTTTAGAAAATGAAGAATTAGGTTTAGCTATTCAAAATTGCATTTCGAAATTACCAAAAAAACAATCCCAAGTTTTTGTTATGAAAACTATTCAAGGAATAGACACGGAAGACATCTGTAATGAACTTGGAATTAATCCGTCTAACCTTTGGGTTATGATTCATAGAGCTAGAACCGCTTTAATGGATTGCCTTAATAAAAATTGGTATTAAAGTATGATTTCTTGTGAAAAAGCACAGCTAATTTGTGACAAAGCTCAATATAAAGAAGCTTCATTTTTAGACAAAATAAAGTTACATATACACCTTCTTATTTGTAAAACATGCGCTGGTCATAGTAAAAAAAATGGGCGATTAACAAAACTTTGCAACAAAGCCCCATTACATAGCTTAAGTGAAGGCGATAAGAAAACGATGAAACAAAAATTACATTCCGACAAATAAATAAACTCCATAAACAATTCCTAACCAAAAAATAGGAATACTCTCTACCCAAAACGAAGAAAAATATTTAGATTGGTTTCTTTTTGTACCATACATTAGTACTCCTAAAGTTAAAAAAAGTATCCCTTTACTTACTAAATCCAAAGTAGTAACAACATCTTTTAAGTACGTCATTAGAAAAAATAGTACCACTGCATAAGCTCCAAATATTTTACTTTTGGTTACCCCATATCTTTGTGGCAACGTATTTAATTCTGGTGGATCATGTTTTAAATCTCTTATTTCAAAAGGAATTAAAAGTATTAACACTATTATAAAACGCTGTAATGCTTCCATATACACATCCCAAGTTAATGACTGTTTTAAATTTAAAAAAGGAATAATCACTGTAATACCGGACCAAACTAAAGCTACAAGAATTATTTTTAAGCCCCCCAAATCTCTAAAGTTTCTAGCCTTTGGCAATACAGGAATAGCGTAAACTCCAGTAAACACAATTAATAAAAAACAACATAGAATAGCTTCTTTACTTAAAAAAAACGAACAATACAGGGATCCAACTAAAGAAAACAAACTAACCAACTGTATCTTTTTATGATATGCTTTTGCTACCAAAAAATATTTTTTTGCCTCTACCCCGTATTTTACAAAGTTATAACAGCTAATAGTACTAAAAAAAACAAAATATAAAAGATAAATACTTATTTCAATACCGAAAATAATCCCGGTTACCTTAAGTAAGGACAATACAGCTAGGGCAATATGAACACTTGCATTTATATAAAAGTTAAAAATCGCTTTTAAGCTCTTCATGCCACAAAAATAGTTAAACTGTTTATAACCTTAACTTTTAGTTAAAAACTTTAGTATTCTTCCTCTCTTGAGTCTCGATTTTCCATAAAAAATTTGCTTATTTTGCAGCACTATTTTAAAGTTAAAAAAAACGAACTCAGAATATGCGAACAGACTTATTTGCATCTCGCCATATTGGCGTAAAAGAAAACAACCATCAACATATGCTACAAAGCATAGGAGTTGATAGTTTAGAACAACTTATTTACGAAACTATTCCTAATGATATTCGTCTCAAGGAAGATTTACAGCTAGCTCCCGCAATGAGTGAACATGCTTTTTTAAATCACTTAGAGCTTTTATCAAAAAAGAACAAGGTATTTAAATCTTACATTGGGTTAGGTTATCATGAATCTCTTACCCCTTCCGTAATTAAGCGTAATATCTTAGAAAATCCAGGTTGGTACACTGCCTATACGCCTTACCAAGCAGAAATTGCACAAGGGAGACTAGAGGCTTTATTAAATTTCCAAACCGTAGTATGCGATTTAACTGCTATGGAAATTGCCAATGCTTCTCTATTAGACGAAAGTACAGCTGCTGCAGAAGCAATGACTATGCTTTTTGATGTACGCAGTAGAGCTCAAAAAAAGGCAGAAACTGTAAAGTTTTTTGTTTCCAATGAAGTTTTACCGCAAACGTTATCGTTATTACAAACACGCTCTACTCCACTTGGAATTGAGCTTGTAATAGGCAATCATGAAGAATTTAGCTTCTCTAATGAATTCTTCGGCGCCTTATTACAATACCCAGGAAAATATGGGCAAGCAAATGACTATAGTTCTTTTGTTTCCAAAGCCAAAGCGCAAGAAATAAAAGTAGCCGTAGCGGCAGATATTTTAAGTTTAACTATGCTAACTCCTCCAGGAGAATTTGGTGTTGATGTAGTTGTTGGTACTACCCAACGTTTTGGTATTCCTTTAGGATACGGCGGACCACATGCTGCATTTTTCGCAACTAAAGAAGCATATAAACGTAGTATTCCTGGTAGAATCATCGGTATTACTAAAGATACAGACGGAAAGCCAGCATTACGAATGGCTCTACAAACCAGGGAACAACATATAAAAAGAGATAAAGCTACCTCTAACATCTGTACTGCTCAAGTTTTATTAGCCGTAATGGCCGGTATGTATGCCGTGTATCACGGACCCGAAGGGCTTAAATATATTGCAAAAAAAGTACATAGTTCCGCTGTAACTTTAGCTTCTAAACTAGAAACCTTAGGAATTAACCAAATCAATACATCGTACTTTGACACTATTGTTGTTTCTGCTTCTAGCGCCTTAATTAAACCTATTGCAGAAAAACAAGAGGTTAACTTTTACTATATTGACGAAAACACGATTAGTATTTCTTTAAATGAAAGTGTTACCGCTACAGATGTGGAAACCATAGCTAATATTTTTTCTGAAGCATTAGGTAAGGATTCCATTCAAATTGCAACACTTACGAACGATATTGCTATATCGCCAAGTTTACAACGAACTTCTACATTTTTAGAAAACCCTGTTTTTAACACCTATCATTCAGAAACAGAGCTAATGCGTTATATAAAAAAGTTAGAACGCAAAGATTTAGCTCTTAACCATTCTATGATATCTTTAGGGTCTTGCACCATGAAATTAAATGCTGCAACACAAATGCTTCCTTTAAGTTCTAATCAATGGGGTAATATTCACCCTTTTGCTCCTATAGAACAAGCAGAAGGATATCAGATTGTATTGAAAGAATTAGAAAATGACTTATCCACTATAACAGGTTTTGCTGGCACTTCTTTGCAACCTAATTCAGGCGCCCAAGGGGAGTACGCAGGATTAATGACAATACGTGCCTACCATGAGTCTAATAATGAGCAGCATAGAAATATTTGCATTATTCCAGCTTCTGCACACGGAACCAATCCAGCATCTGCTGTAATGGCTGGAATGAAAGTTGTTGTATCTAAAACAGATGAAAGAGGAAATATTGATGTAGCCGATTTAGAAGAAAAAGTAAAATTACATTCTAAAAATTTATCGGCATTAATGGTTACTTACCCATCTACTCATGGTGTTTTTGAATCTTCTATAAAACAAATCACCAAGCTTATTCATGACCATGGCGGACAAGTTTATATGGATGGTGCAAACATGAATGCCCAAGTAGGACTTACCAACCCTGCAACTATTGGAGCAGATGTCTGTCATTTAAACTTACATAAAACTTTTGCTATACCACATGGAGGTGGTGGCCCAGGTGTTGGCCCCATATGTGTTGCCAAGCAATTAGTTCCGTTTTTACCATCTAACCCAATCATTACTACTGGCGGAAACAAAGCCATTACAGCAATCTCAGGAGCACCATGGGGAAGTTCTTTAGTTTGTCTAATTTCTTATAGTTATATAAAAATGCTTGGAGAAAGTGGATTAAAACAATCTACTATAATTGCCATTCTTAACGCTAATTATATTAAAAATAGATTAAGTAGCGGCTTTGATGTTTTATATACTGGAGAAAAAGGAAGAGCAGCACACGAAATGATAATCGACTGCAGACCATTTAAACAAAAAGGTATAGAAGTAACAGATATAGCCAAAAGATTAATGGACTATGGTTTCCATGCTCCTACCGTATCTTTTCCTGTAGCTGGAACATTAATGATCGAACCAACGGAAAGCGAAAGCTTACCAGAATTAGATCGCTTTTGTGACGCTATGCTTTCTATTAGAAAAGAAATAGAAGACACCCATACGGACCACCCAGACAATGTTCTAAAAAATGCTCCGCATACTTTAGAAATGGTTACTAATGACGAGTGGAAATTTCCGTATAGTAGACAAAAAGCGGCTTTTCCTCTGGAGTATATAAAAGAGAATAAGTTCTGGCCAACTATAAGAAGAGTTGATGATGCTTATGGCGATCGTAATTTAATCTGTAGTTGTATTCCTATTGAAGCGTATACTGAAGCATAAAAAATGCCCAAAATACCTATAAAACAAAGCCTTTTGAATTATCAAAAGGCTTTGTTTATTATAAGTACACCTTAAAAATATCGACTGACTATCGTATTTTTTTTATTATGCGTGCATAACAAAAAACAGTATTCATTACCTTGTTTAATACAACACAAAAGTTATAGTTATGCCAATAGGAATTACAGGCACAGGAAGTTATTTGCCAACAGAAATTACTAAAAATGAAGATTTTGAATCTCATAAATTTCTTAATTCTGATGGGTCTAACATAAATGTCCCGAATCCATTAATAATAAAGAAATTTAAAGCAATTACAGGTATTGAAGAGCGAAGGTATGCTCGTAAAGATTTAAACACCTCTGACCTTGCATTCTTTGCCTCAGAAAAAGCAATTGAAGACGCCGGTATTGACAAAGAGACTTTAGATTACATTATTGTAGCTCATAACTTTGGAGATGTATCTTATGGAAAAACCCAAGGAAACACACTACCAAGTTTAGCTACTAGAGTAAAACATAAATTAGCCATTAAAAACCCTAAGTGTGTTGCTTATGACATTCTTTTTGGTTGCCCTGGCTGGGTACAAGCAATGATACAGGCTCACGCCTTTATTAAAAGTGGTCTAGCGAAAAAATGTTTAGTAATTGGAGCAGACACACTATCTAGAGTTGTAGATAAATATGACCGAGATACTATGATATATTCCGATGGTGCCGGAGCTGCAATAGTAGAAGATAATAAGGATGCCGGAGAAATACTTTTCCATGACTCTGCAACTTATGCTACTGACGAAGCAAATTATCTCTTCTTTGGAGAAACCTACAACAAAGAAGAAAAAGATGACAATCTTTATATTAAAATGTTTGGGAGAAAAATATATGAATTTGCACTAACCCATGTCCCTGCGGCCATGAAACACTGCCTAGACAGCGCAAATATCCCGATAGAAGACTTAAAAAAAATATTTATCCATCAAGCTAATGAGAAAATGGATGAAGCTATTGTGCAACGATTCTACAAATTATATGGCCAGAAAGAAACTCCTGAAGGGGTTATGCCCATGATTATTGAAAAATTTGGAAACAGTTCTGTAGCTACCATACCAACTTTATTAGACCTAGTAAATAAAAACGAAGTTGAAAATCAAAAATTAAACAAAGGAGATGTTATAATTTTTGCAAGTGTAGGTGCTGGTATGAATGTAAATGCTATAGTATACAGAGTTTAAAAAACATCGAATACTTATACACTTATTTTTATAACTTCGTAGTCTTATTATAAAAGGCAATTGATGTACGAAAAAACTTTTCCTAGCAAAAGATTTAAACACACTTTAACTTTCTTAGAAAAACATATTTCTACTAACGAGTCTATTTTAGATTTAGGTGTACCGAATCCGTTTTCTAAAATTATGACAGAAAGCGGGTATTCTGTTGCGAACACCAAAGGAGAAGATATAGATATAGATTTTTCTAGCCTTACCAATTCTAACGCAGAAGTTGTAACAGCTTTTGAAATTTTTGAGCACCTATTAAATCCACTCACTATTCTAAAAGAGATTAAAGCCAATAAATTAGTAGCCAGCATACCAATGCGCTTA
This sequence comes from Maribacter sp., assembly GCF_016744255.1. Classification (GTDB taxonomy): domain Bacteria; phylum Bacteroidota; class Bacteroidia; order Flavobacteriales; family Flavobacteriaceae; genus Maribacter_B. The sequence continues at coordinate 4,941 of NZ_JADGES010000105.1, read as the reverse complement.
TGGTTTTCCCCTGCTTACCAAAGTAAAACGGATCCATGGGATAGACATTATCATGAGTTTGAAGATTGGCAATTTAATTGGCTTTTAGAAAAAGCTGGATGGCAAATAAAAGATAGCGCCAAGTGGACAAACCCTGTTAAAAAAATAGGCATAAGGCCATTGTTACGATCCTTTACACCAAGATATTACATTGTTTATGCAGAGAGAATAAAATCTTAATGTAAACACTTGCATTATGAACTACTATGTTATTATTCCTGCGCATAACGAGGAAAACTATATTACACACACTCTAAATTCTATTTTAGAACAAACTACCCTACCCAAAAAAGTAGTTATTGTAAATGATAATTCTACAGATACTACAGAAGAAATAATAGATTTTTTTATTAGTAAATCTCCTATTTTCATAAAACTAAACACCTCTTCTTCTAAAGAGCATATGCCTGGAAGTAAGGTTATAAATGCGTTTGATAAAGGACTACAACTCCTAGATGATTCGTATGATTTTTTAGTAAAACTAGATGCCGATATTATTTTACCAAAAAACTACTTTGAAACCATCTCTTATATCTTTAAAAACAATCCAAAAATTGGTATAGCTGGCGGATTTGCATACGAAGAGTCTAAAGAAGGAGAGTGGCTACTGAACCACCCCATGAATAAAGACCATGTAAGAGGAGCATTTAAAGCATATACCAAGACCTGTTTTAAAGCTATTGGCGGACTTAAAAACGCCATGGGTTGGGATACAGTAGATGAATTACTAGCGCAGTACCACGGTTTTGAAATTTACACCAAAGACCTATTAAAGGTAAAACACCTTAGACCTACCGGAGGAGCTTATAGCAAAAAAGCTAAATTACTCCAAGGTAAGGCTATGTATACCCTACGTTATGGTTTCTGGATTACGTTAATTGCCTCCATAAAAATGGCATTAAAACAAAAAAAGGTAATTACTTTTTTCCATAACCTTGAAGGATATAAAAATGCAAAGAGTGAAAAGGTCTACTTTTTAGTTTCTAAAGAGGAAGGTGAATTTATACGTAATCTCCGTTGGCAAAACATAAGAAGAAAGCTTTTTTAACAACTTACTCATTAATGAGTATTATTTCTTCTTCAGTTAAATTATAGCCTGCAAAAACCCCGACACCACCTTTACCTTCAATATTATCTGGAGCAATTACATATTCAGCAAAAGGGTTACCATCATTATATTGATTAGAATATGTTGCTTTTAAGTTTTGATACAAATTCTCCTCTACATTCGCTACCTGCAAGAGTAAAGACTCCTGATCAAATTCTCCCCCAGTGTTTCTATAAAAATCTCCACTTGTACTCAATACATCACCATCCCCAATTGCATCTGTTACAAAACGATTTTCATCAAAATAGACTTGATTAATATATTTATTTTCATCAATAGCATAACTGTAATCCCCTCCAACAACATAAAAATTATTCTCCCCTGCTATATCATCAAAAAATATCTTTAATACATCTTGTTTAACATCATATTCAGAGACACCCTTAATAAGGTTATACCTAGGATTATTAACTTTTTTAGGTATAGAACAACTAGAGGTATACTGTTCATCATCTACCACCACTTTTAAATAATAGGAATTACCTTCGATTATTGGGAATAATGAAGAGGTTAACTGATATTTATTCTCTTCAGAAACAAAAGGTACAGTAATAATTAATCCGCTTTCACTTTCTAATTGCACAATTGCATTCTTAATAATAAACTTCTCTATATATTCTTCCCTATCATTCTTTTTAAACACAGTACCGAAAGTAGACAAAGCTCTTGATACATTAATCGATATTAATGTATCACTAGGCGATATATAACTTTGTATATATACCTTATTATCCGCATCTAGTAATTTGCCAGAATCTACTTCTTCTGTACACCCGAGTAATAAACCACCAATAGCTAACATTAAAACTTGTATGACTTTCATAATTTAAAATTTAAAGGTATAATTAAAAGAAGGTATTAACATTAGTACAGAGGTTCGGTTAATTTTTTTCCGAACCACAGTATTAGGGTCGTCATAATCTCCCCAATCATCTTCTGCTATATAGATAAAAGGGTTTTTACGCGCATAGCTGTTATACAATGAGAACCCCCATATACGCTCTCTATTCTTCTTTTTCTGTTTAATAAACTGTACCCCTAAATCTAATCGATGGCTCGTTTCTCCTCTAAAATTATTTCTATGTGTAGCAAAATCCTCAGATAAAAAACCACTTCCAAACGAGTCTTGATACCCTTGAATAGGAAAATTATCATCTGGAACAAATTTCTGTAAATTAGGTAATGTGTAATTATTCCCTGTAGACAACACCCAAGTAGCTGATAATGTTAGCTTAGGGCTTGGCTTATATATTCCCACCAAAGAAATATCATGTCGACGATCGTAACGGTCATAAAATTTATTACCAAGATTTAACTCCTCAAACTGTCTTTCGGACCAAGAAAGTGTATAACCTAACCAACCTGTTAATGGTCCTTTCTTTTTTCTAAACAATATCTCTGCACCATAAGCCCATCCTTTACCAGATGTTATATTCTCTTGCCAATCTATGCTTTTTCCACTTTCTAAATTATCCAACGCCAAGAAAGATGCTCCTTCTTTATAAGCAATAACATTATCCATCGTCTTATAATACCCCTCTAACGTAAAGGAATAATTATTATTTAAAAAATCTTTTGCCAATCCAAATGCCACTTGTTGCGATTCTTGTGGCTTTACCTTATCTGTAGAAGACACCCATAAATCCGTAGGCAAACCAATACCAGAACTAGACAGTAAATGTATGTATTGATTCATTTTAGAGTAAGAAGCTTTTAAAGCTAAATCTGGCTTAAGAGTATAAGACATTGCCATTCTAGGCTCTACATTAAAATAATTTTTAGCCTTATAATTAAATCCACTAATACGCAATCCACCAGAGAAATTTAGTTTTTCTGTAATTTTATAATCGTCCTCTAAATAAAAAGCACTTTCAAAAGACTTTAGTTCTTGCGTGGTATTTACATCTGGAATTTCAGCTTCCTTTATCTGTACTCGCTGAGGTGTAAATTTGTGCATAGTCCCAACTAACCCAAAACGAACTGTATGTTTATTAGTAGGATAATAGTAATAATCAGATTTTAAAGAATAATCATTAATCCCAGAGCTGGATTTAAAAATATATTTTTGATTATCAAACTCCTCATCTAAACCTACACTAAACTTATAATTACTAAAAATGAAAGAGGTGTTAGAAAAGAACTTACCATTAAATTGATGATTCCACCTTAGAGTCGAAGTTATATTCCCCCAATTTAAATTAGCCTTATCCTCATACCCAGTATCTACATAACCATTTTCATACTCATAGTCCTCTTGCTTATCTCTACTATAAAACTTATCCCTACCAGCATAATTACTCCAATACAATTTATCTTTATCACTAAAAATATGATGTATCTTAAAATTTAAATCCCCAAAATAATAACCACCCTTACTATTCTTTTTTAAAAAAGGCTGCGCTAAAATATCTGCATACGTTCTTCTTCCACTAAATATAAAAGAAGTTTTCCCTTTATTTATAGGACCTTCTAACAACAAGGAGCTAGAGATTAAACCTACATTGATTTTCCCGGACAGTTTTTCTTTGTTTCCGTCTTTCATATCAATTTTTATTACAGAAGACAGCCTTCCACCAAACCTCGCAGGAAAACCCCCTTTAAACGCTTCTACAGACTTAATAGCATCGCCATTGAATACAGAAAAGAAACCAAACAAGTGGTTGGAGTTATACACCACCGCATCATCTAAAATGATAAGATTCTGATCTGGTGTACCTCCACGAACAAAAAAACCAGAACTCCCTTCGGAACCTCCTTGTATGCCAGGAAGTAATTGCAAACTTTTTAATACATCTTTTTCTCCTAATAAAGCCGGAATATCTTTTATATCGGCAGGATCTAACTGAACTTTACTCATTTGAGTAACCTTACTTTCTTTTAAACTTTCTTTTGCAGAGACTACAACTTCCTCTAAGGATTCTACAGAAGATTCTAAGGTAAACGACAGCGAAACGTCTTTAACTATATTAACCTCCTTATTTATAGTAGCATAGCCCATATAAGAAACCACAAGATTATGTGCCCCTTCAGGAAGTGTTAAAGAATAAAAACCATAGGTATTAGTTGTTACTCCAATTTTCAATTCTGGTATATAGACAGATACACCAAACAAATTTTCTCCACTACCAGCTTCTGTTATATAACCACTAATAGTAGACTCTTCTTGTTTCTTTTTTTTAACTTTACCATCGACACTGGTCTTTTTAGCCAGCAGAACTTTAGAAATAGGGTTAAAAGAACTAGAAGCCTGTACCGATGCAGAACATAATAGACTGAGGCTAATAAGCCTACATACATTTTTAATATTCAAGTGGAATGGTTTTGTTGTTTAGACTTTAAAGAAAATAAAATACAACAATAGATGAAAGAATATTCTTAAAACTTTAGGATTAATTTAGGTAATGTTTAACAACCCACTAAAAATTGAGCATAAAAAAACCATCTTAAAATAAGATGGTTTTTTTATATTTTTAAAGTAGTATTCTTTAGAATCCTAATTCTTTTTTTACATCTACTAAAAGGTCTTTTCCTTTAGCTACAATTAAACCACCACCTGCTTGTGCATCGATAACATAATCATACCCTTGAGCGCCTGCAACTTTTTCTATAGCTGCTTTAGCTTTTTCTGATATTGGAGCAAATAATTCCGCTTGTTTTTTCTGAAATTCTTGCTGAGCCGCTTGTTGTGCTTCCCCTATACTTTTCTCATACCCTTGTAATTCTACAGCTCTTTTATCATTTTCTTCTTTTGATTTAGCTGCTGCTTCATTTTGGTATTGCGTAAACTTATTACG
>NZ_JADGES010000104.1:269-11396 GCF_016744255.1 Maribacter sp. | reverse complement strand
ATAATAGGCCGATTAGGATACCAAGTAATATTGGAAGAACTAAAAACGGATACGCCAATTATTGCTATTGGTGGAATTACAATAGATGATGTAAAAGGGATTTTAGAAACGGGTATTTCTGGGATAGCAATTTCCAGAGAAATAACACAAGATTTTAATAAAATAGGAGAGCTTCATAAACTATTAAATGCGGGAAATTCTTTAGAACAACGCTATAGTTTTGAAAAATAATAGATTAGGAATGAATGATATATTAACGATTGAGGATAAAACTTTTACTTCTAGGTTATTTACGGGTACAGGTAAATTCAGTAGTTCGCAGAAAATGAGAGAAGCTGTTTTAGCCTCAGATAGCGAGTTAGTTACGGTTGCTTTAAAACGAGTAGACGTACAAAATGAAAATGATGATATACTGGTGCATTTACAAGAAACTCATATCCATTTATTACCAAATACTTCAGGTGTACGCACGGCCAAAGAAGCAATTTTTGCAGCAGAATTAGCAAGAGAAGCTTTACAAACCAATTGGGTGAAATTAGAGATCCACCCGGATCCTAAATACTTATTGCCAGACCCAATAGAAACGTTAAAAGCAGCAGAAGAATTAGTAAAAAAAGGTTTTGTAGTCATGCCATATATTCATGCAGACCCAGTATTGTGCAAGCGTTTAGAAGAAGTAGGAGTACAGTGCGTAATGCCTTTAGGAGCGCCAATAGGTAGTAGTAAAGGAATAAAAACGATAGATTTTTTAGAGATAATTATAGAGCAAAGTACAGTTCCGGTTATAGTAGATGCGGGTATAGGAGCGCCATCTCATGCAGCCTATGCAATGGAATTGGGAGCAGATGCTGTTTTGGTGAATACGGCAATTGCAGTATCGCAAAACCCAATAGAAATGGCTATTGCATTTAAAATGGCAGTACAAGCTGGTAGAATGGCATACAATGCAAAACTAGCACCAGTGCAGAAAGTAGCAGAGGCCAGTAGTCCGTTAACTTCTTTTTTGAATAACTATTAGCTTTTGGCTGTTAGCCCTTAGCAAAAATTAATTAGCCAATAGCAAAAAGCTAACGGCCAAAAGCCAGAAACAATGTCTTTTAAAAACACCTTTGAAAAATATGACTGGGATACTTTGGAGGAAGAAATTTATGCTTTTACTTCTGTTGATGTTAAATTGGTATTGCAGAAGGAAGTAATTTCTTTAGAAGATTTTAAAGTTTTAATTTCTCCAGCAGCAAAACCATTTATAGAAGAAATGGCGCAGCGTAGCAATGCTATTACCAAGAAACGATTTGGTAACACCATACAAATGTATGTACCCATGTATTTATCTAACGAATGTCAGAATATCTGTACCTACTGTGGATTTAGCATGACGAATAAAATTCCTAGAAAAACACTTACAGATACCGAAATATTAAAAGAGGTACAGCATATAAAGAATTTAGGATATGATCATATTTTGTTGGTTACTGGCGAAGCTAATAGAACGGTAGGGGTTTCTTATCTTAAAAAAGCCATGGAACTTATTAAAAAGCATTTTTCTAATATTAGTATAGAAGTGCAACCATTAGACCAAGGAGAATATGAAGAATTAAAAGACGCTGGTTTATATGCTGTTTTGGTGTATCAAGAAACGTATCATAAGGAAACCTATAAAATACACCATCCTAAAGGGAAAAAATCCAATTTTGATTATCGATTAGATACGCCAGATAGGTTAGGGAAAGCTAGAGTGCACAAAATAGGGATAGGAGCTTTATTTGGTCTAGAAGATTGGCGTGTAGATAGTTTTTATACTGCCTTACATTTAAAATATTTGCAAAAAGCGTATTGGAAAACTAAATATTCTATTTCTTTTCCAAGATTACGTCCGCACGAAGGAGAGGTGCAACCAAAAGTAGAAATGACAGATTCCGATTTGGTGCAATTAATTTGTGCATATCGTTTACTAGATGAAGATGTAGAATTATCTATGTCTACCAGAGAAAGTGAAGTGTTTCGGGATAATATTATAAAATTAGGAATTACCTCTATAAGCGCCGAATCTAAAACAAATCCAGGAGGTTATAGTGTAGAACCACAATCTTTAGAACAGTTTCAAATATCGGATGAGCGTTCTACCGCAGATATTGCCAAAATGATTAAATCGCAGGGGTATGAAGTTGTTTGGAAAGATTGGGACAGAAGTTTTGTTTAAAATACCATAAAAAAGGACCCCTATTCTAAATACAAAAAATAGAGGTCCAATGGCACTCAGTCTATTTTACATATGCTGTAGCTTATATAAAGCTTCAGATTTACTGTTAACATTCAATTTTTCATATATGTTTTGAATATGGAAATTTACAGTACTCGTAGTAACAAATAGTTTGTTGGCTATATCTTTATATGTAGCTCCTTTACATAAATAATCTATTATTTGGTTTTCTCTACTAGAGAAGAAGGCATAGGTCTTCTTGCGAAAGTTTTGAATAATCTCTTTTACAATATCATGGCCCATTGCAGCCCCTTCTGACTTTATTGCGTGTAAAGCATTGTGGAGTCTTTTACTACTAAGAGGTTTGGTTAAATAACCATTTGCACCATTTTTAAAAGCTTTCTTTATAGTATCGAAAGAAGGGTTTTTACTTACCATGATAATCTTTACATCGACATCTTTCTTTTTAAATAATGCAATACTATCAATACCATTGGCATGTAATAGCTCTACTTCAGAAACTATAATATCTGGTTGGATACGGTCGTATTGCTGCAGTGCTTCTATGGCAGATGGGTAGATGGCTACTAAAAGGTAATCCTTATATTGTTTAAAATACTCTTTATATATAGCGTGGTAACTTGGGTCTTTTTCTAAAACTATTATTTTGTGCAATTCTGAGTTCATAATTTCTGTTTTTTAAAGGCTTGCATTTTTATCGGGGGGGACTAAAAATGCAAGCATTATTATAAAATGAGTTAATTAGTTAAAACCATTTAAAAATGGGCATAGCGTGTCCTTATCCAAGTAGTTGAGTGCCAGCTTGGGGTACAATTAAGGGTGTTTTTCTCCTATAGAGATATAGACTGATAGTACTATATGACTATGGCGTTATAGAAAAATGAAAGGATTATAATTGTCAGGATGCTATAAAATACCTACCAGATAAAGGAGAGGGAAAAATGCCTCTTTTTATGCTAGTATTTTTTTTAAGAAGTAACCAACTATAGTATTGGTTTTGGTAAAATTGGAGTCTTTTTAAGACACTAAATGTATTAGAGTAAAAATTTAATTCCATGTTTTGTGGGGGGATTTGGGGTTAAACATAAAATACGTATTCGCTTACCTAAATATAGTTATATATTGTCTTACTTGGGGTAAATTGCATGAATATTCGTTAAAATACACTATTTCCGTAGTCGGAAGCCCGTTTTTATCGATAAAGTGTAATCTTTTGTAGGTAGATAATAAAAAGGAGGGAAGTGTTACTCCCCCCGGAGACCCCTCCTTTTATCAGCACAAAATATTTTAGAAATTGCAATTAGTCTTAATCATTATAGTTGTTAGATGCTGTTGCCATTCTATTGTCAACTTGCATAATCCATTTTTCGTCATTGTATTTCCCATTTAAGTTAGATACAAATGCAGTTTCGGCATCTTTCTTATAGTTGTAATCTGCTAAATACACATAATACAATCCGTTTTCCTTGTTAAAGAATTGTTTAGCGTTTAGCCCTTGATCCTTTAAAGTATGTATAAAGGCATCTAAATATTTTTTTGTTTTATAAACATTAGCAATAACATAGTAGCCAGTTTTTACTCCTACTATATCTTCTTGATTAAGAACCTTAATGGGGAGTTTAACGTAACCCTTGGTTTCATGGTTGGCAAATGCTCGTACAGCTTTAGCAGGAGCTTTTTTAATTTTTTTAGTGATAGTAGGTTTTACGACAGCCAAACTACTGTAGCTCTTCTTAGTTGATGTAGCGGCGGGCGTTGGGGTGTTGTTTCTTTTTATTTCCGATTTTACCAAACGAGCTAAGGTTTTAAAACGTTTCTCTAAATCTGCATTCCTTGCAGCCTCAATAGAATCTTGTCTTAGAATTAGCGCATCTAATATTAGTCTATTCTCATAAGCTAAGTCTTTAGTTGAGGTTGCTAGAACCATAGATTTATGAATTGTATCTGTTTTTTGTGGTGTTAGTATTTTTTGTTCTATGTTAGAAGTTGTTTTTTTTATGGCTTGGTTTTCTGCTAGCATTTCTTTTTTGTCAGCAATAAGTTGTAGTATTTGCTCTTCGTAATTACGAATTATACCGTCTATTTTTTGGTCTTGCGAATTTTCTGTAAAAGCACCGCCATAGGTATTGTTATCTTTAAAAGTGTATGCTAAGGAAATTTCGTGGTTCCATCCTAGATTAGCTTCTTCAGTAGCTACATTTTTTTCTAATAAATACCCAAGAGACATTTTTTTACTCAAATTAAAACCAACTCCAGCAGAAATACCATGTACGGCATCATAGGTAGATTGTATCCATCCATAGCTAGGCATATCTAATAAAAAGGACCCCATATAGCTCAAAGAATTGTCTGTGTTTTGTCCTATTTGTATTAGAGGTAATAATCTAGCGTCTTTAAAAAGCCCTCTATTAGCGTTAAATGTATGTGTGTATTGTAAAGAGGTTTGTATGGTCTTTGTATTTAAGTTTGTACTAAAATCATTGGTGCTTTGGTTATATTTTAATAGGTCCGTAGCATATATACCAATATCAAACTTACCTATAGAGAGAGCCATTCCAGGTTGTATAGCAAGTTTGCTCTCTTTTTTAGAATTGAGTATTTGCCCATCATTTTGAGTCGCTACAATTCGGTTTTTATCTACTCCTTCATTATAGTATGTAATATTAGTACCAAAGGTCAGCTTGCTTTTTGCTCCTAATTGTACGGCTGTAGCGTAATTAGCATTAAAACCAAATTGTTGAACAACGCCAGACCATTGGCTATAAACACCAATTCCAAGGGCTGTTTTTTCATTAATTAAGTTACTAAATCCAAGAAAATAATTCTGACTATTGTCCTCGAAAGTGGAGTATTGATTACGGTGTAGAATATTTAAGTACGATTTATTTTCTCGTACCAAAGAAAAAGTAGGATTTATAAGGTATCGATTAAAAAATAACTGATTATGATAGCTATTGGTAGAGTTAGAACTACTACTTACTTCTTGTGCTTTTAAAAATGGGGTAAAGCATAATAATAAGATAATAATAAGAAAGTAACTCTTAATAATGGGGGGATTAGAAAGTTTCATAACACTAAAATTTAGGTTCTTCTGTGTAAATATCTGCCGCAGTACCATAGTTAATTGTGCTAAAACTAGGCATTGGGGAAAAGAATAGGTGGATGTTATCCTATTCTGGGGCTATTCGTCTTCAAAAAGGGAACTTGTATAATCTGTATTTGTGGCGTGTGTAGTGAGTACATCTATAGCATTAAAATCTAAATCTTCTTGGGGATCTTTTCTCTTAGGTTTTAGGGTGAAAGCTACGTGTTGTAATTTATCCTTGGAGTTACCACGATTGCTAACTACATAACCTTGTCCGTTGCCATTTAACGCAATAGCAAAATCGTCTTTATTGCTATTTATGGAGGTTCCTAAATTGGAAGCCCAACCTACTTTTTTCCGTTGTACTTGAACCATATATATATCTAGTCCACCAAAGCCTTTACGCCCGTCCGATGCAAATAATAAAGAAGTGCCATTTACAAGTTTAGGGTATAAATCATTTTTCTTGGTATTTACTTTAGCACCTAGGTTTTTGGCAATTCCGAAAGAGCCATCGGATTGCATATCGGAAACATAAATATCATACTTGCCAAACGTTCCAGGCATGTTAGATGCAAAAAATAAACGTTTGCCATCTGCCGAAACTGTAGGGTGTACAGAGGAATAGTGTTTTGGGCAAAGGGGTAGTTCTTTTATTTCTGTCCATTTTCCGTTCACCTTTTTTGCAGAATATGTTTTGTGTACAATCTGCATTTTAGAAAAAACTCCGATAGATGGTTTCATAGCTATTGGTTTACTAAAATAAGCCGTTTTTCCGTCCGCAGTAACCGATATTGGGGTTTCATAAGCATTGTTATAATCTATGCTTTTATCGGTAATATTCTTTAAATGGGCTTCCGGAAGCTTTTGTTTTAAAGTTTTATTTAAGGCAGAGGTGCTGTTGTTATTTAGAAAATCTAGTTTCCTAAAGCGTTTGTTTTTAGGGTTTTCATCTACTTCATAATCTTTCTTAATTTGAGATAACCAGTCCTTTTTAGAGTCTGTAGCAGCAATAGTAGGCATGCTCGTTTGGGAAAGTGCATGGGTAAAACGTTCTTGGTAAGAAGAAGATAGCCCATTTAATTTCTGTAGCTTACTATACCAAAACAAAGCGTTTTCATAGTTGTTAGATAAAAAATTAGCATTGCCCAAATCTTGGTAAATTTCAGCATCGCTATAGCCTATTTTTTTTAGTTCAGCGTATTGTTCTGCTTTAATATTCGTACGATACTCTAATTTTTTGGGACCTATTTGTTTTCTAGTTTCCTGAGCGCTAATCGTTGTAAAACTGCATAGGTAAATAATACATGCTAACGCTTTAATGTAGGTTAATTTGTGCTTCATTATTATGGGGGGTTTAATGTTATACCCCAAAGTTGCAGAAACATTTTGAAACGACTGTTAGCAAAAATTCATAGGTTTTTATGAATTTTTGCTAATTTTTAGAACTATGGTATAAAGGTGTAAAGATTAGGAAGGTTAAAAATATTTAAACTCTTCTCCATGGTTGCTACCGTAGTAGCCCAGATAATCACCGAAGAAATATAAATACCAATAGTATTGGCTAAAAAGGCTTTTTTCTTCTCAATTTTAAATAAATAGCTTGCAATACTACCTGCATAGACTCCTGTGCCAGGTATAGGAAGCATAACAAAGAAAATTAAGCCCCAAAAACCGTATTTTTTAATTTGATCACCAGAACCTTTTTTTGCTTTTCTGGCAACATATAGGGCCGCTTTTTTATAAAAATGCATGCGTAATAAGTACTTATTTATTTTTTCTAAAAAGAAAATCATAAGTGGGAAAACTAAAACATTTGCGCCAAAACAAACAGTAAAAACAAGGTACTTGTTTAGACCATGAATTAAACCATATGGAATCCCAACCTTTGCTTCACCAAAAGGAGAAATACTCCATAAAAAGGATATGATAAAATCTTCAATCAAATTGTATTCTAATTTAGAAACTGCGAAGCTAATACACAAGATTCATATTAAACACTTTTAAGTCTTAAAAATTCTTTAAAAAAAATGATACTTACCTTTTTATAGATTAACAGTATTTTTTCTTAGCCAAAAGGAAGGTCTGTAATTTTTATTTTCATCTTTAGGGTCAGGTTTTATAGGGTAATAAGCGTAATAGAATACTATGGATAATTTTTTAAACCTACAAATAGTATAAATATGTTTCTGTTTTTTATGAGATACTCTTTAGAGTAAAAGGGATATAACCCCTGTTATTTTAAAATAGTACTAGAAAGCAATTCCATGACAGCAAGGGCGGATTTTTATCTTGTAATAGCAACGTTCAAGGAACCATTGAATTGAGTGTCTCCTGTAAGAAAAACATTAGTTGTTAATCTCGTTTCGGAAGCATGCATTTTCATATTGTAATTCTTTTAATTAAGGTAGATCTATAGGTGATGCTTCTGAGATTAAGACATTTTACGAACGTAATTTTGGAATCAATTTTTTACTGACGGAAAAAATTTATGTTAAAGGAAGTAAACAGCATACTTTTTGTAAGTATTTGGTTATTAGTAATTTGAGTAAAAATAAAAATTCTAGCGTGAAATGGAATTTTCAAAAATATTTGGTCAATTAAAATGGAAATTTATTAAATTACTATTTTTCAATTACTAAGCCTATGAGTTCTAAAATAACAAAACATTTGTAATAGTCTATTGTAAAACGACAGTATCTATCTCTAGTTTAAAAGACTCTTCTTTTTTGTTTCCAATTAAAAAAGCTATTTCTTCTAGGTGTTCGCTATTGTAATTTCCAATGTTTAGTTTGCGACCTCTAAAGGTTGGATACATACTAGATAAGGGGATTTCTATAGTTTGCCAATCTGTAGAACTATTAAAATACGTAACATAAGAATAGCCGTTAGATATTTTATCTTTTATCCGGAATTGATATCTTTTTCCATCACCCTTCACCTTTAAAATGATTTTGGAATAAGATTTTGTGTTTATGCTATTAGAACGGTATCTAACAGACGAAAATCCGCCATTGTTTTCTAAGGAAATGCGGCCTTCAAAAACGCCACTTCCTTCTAGGTTTACATAGATTTTTGCTAAGGATTTACCACCCATTACCACATCATTAGCAATGGTCCAGTCTGTGGTTTCTGTTTTTTTACTAAAATTGAAAATTGTAGTTGTTTGCATAGTGGTTACTATTAGAAGGAGTAAAAGTATAGGAGGTGTAATATTAGGTGCTCTTTATGAATGTTTAGTTTTACGCGTCGTAATACTCTAGTTGTAAAGAATCGTTTTTTTAATCTACCATCTTTTTAATAAATTTGTTATTGTCTTTGTAGTTTTTATTCTTCTTGAGCCTTATGAAATTTCCGTTAGAATGTATGCAAAATGTTTGCGAGCTGTATGTGACTAAACGATAATAGGGTATTATCTAAGAATACCAATCTAAGCCATTGGTAAAATGCAGGATAACCCCTTTAGGGCTTAATTCAATAATTTGTATAGTTGATTGCGATTGCGGTAGAATTTAGGTTTTTTGGTTCCAGTTTACCACTAAATTCAGCAATCATTAATCTGCTAGAAGCATTACCGCCTAATTTTATTTTTTTAAAAACGAAAAAGCCTCGCCTACAATAAAATTACTCTCTTTTGTATATTCTTTGTTGGTGCGTGTTGTATTAAATAACATTGGTGTTTTTTTGTTCATCTGTGAGTTTGCGTAGCATTCCTTTAAAAATAAGACCATGGAAAGGTAGTACGGCATACCAATATAACCGTCCTGATAGTCCTAAAGGTCTAAATGTAGCGGTCTGTATTAATGTATTATCTACCATCTTAAATTCTAACCAAGCTTCTCCAGGTAGTTTCATTTCGGCAAACAATAAAAGTCTTCCTTCTTTTTTATTTGCATAAAGAACACGCCAAAAATCTATAGAATCTCCTGCTATTAATGCGGTGTCATTAGTTCTTCCTCTTCGCAAACCTACACCTCCAAAAAGTTTATCTATATAGCCCCTTACTTTCCATAACCAAGTGGCATAATACCATCCTTTTTTTCCGCCGATACTCCATATTTTAGAAAGGCAATCCTCTTTGTTTTTATAGATTTTAGACCTTTTATCTATAAAACACCCAAACGTGGGGACCTCTATAAAATCTGAAATTACGATATCTATATTACCGCTACTAAAGGCATCTTTCCAGCTAGAAGCAATTTCATTACTAGCGATTTTTACAAAAGCTTTATCTAGGCACTCTCTATAAGAAAGCGGTGTAATTTTTAAAATTTCGGAGAGGTGATTATTCTCACAAATAACTTCGACTTTCATGCTACTTACCAATGCAATGGCAAGCTTATAGGAGGTAGAAGTAACAAAATATAACCAGTATGAGGATAGCTTCGGGGTCATTACTGGTATGGTAATTATAGTACGTTTTAAGTTTCTTTTTCTGCTAAATTCTAACAACATTTCTTTGTATGTCAAAATATCTACACCTCCTATATCAAAATTTTTGTTACGTACTTTGGGATGAAATAAAGACTTTATTAAAAAAGCTAAAACATCGGTAATACCAATGGGTTGGCACTTTGTGTTCAACCATTTAGGAGTAATCATTAGGGGTAGTTTTTCCACAATGTCCCTGATAATTTCAAAAGAAGCGCTCCCAGAACCAATAATAATACCAGCTCTTAAGGTGGTAAAATCATAACTTCCTTTTGTTAATTCATTTTCAACATTCTTCCTAGAAGACAGATGTTTAGATAATTTTTTATCATTTACAATACCACTTAAATATATAAGATGTTTGGTGTTTGTTTTTTCCAGTGCTTTTCTAAAATTAACAGCACATTGTAATTCTAATGCTTCATAATCATTAGAACTAGACATGGAGTGTATTAAGTAATATGCACCATCTATATCTTCAGGAATATTATCAAGAGTAGCAGGCTGTAATAAATCTAGTTTTATAACGGTAATATTTTTCTTGAGTATTTTTGGCGGTGTAAATCTATTTAAATCCCGAACACCGCATACTACATGGTATCCTTGTTCTATAAGAACAGGAAGAAAGCGTTTGCCTATATAGCCAGTTGCTCCCGTAAGTAATATTTTCTTTTGATTCATCATTACTAATTAGCTAAAATTTAGGAGCTTCACTAACACGTGCATACGGATAGCTTGCTATTTTTTTTATTTTATAATAACTATTTAATCCAGAAATACCCACGCTACTGGTTTGTTCAAGGTCAATATTATCTTCAATAAATGCGGTTTCAGGAATTATAAGATGTTCTATTTCACCAATAATAAGAACAGTCCCATTTAATTTAATATCTACGGCTTCTTTAAATCGCATTCCTATTTTAAAAGTACTCTCTTTTACAAAAGGAGCATTAAAATCAGCAATATATTCTTCTGTTAAGTTACAACATTCAAATTCAGATATGTCTTTATCAAATTTAGCAGAAGTATGATGAGCTTTTTTTATAAATTCTGGATGGATATGATTAATGGTGTATTCTTGGTTTTCTTGAATATTGCGGTAGGTATGCCCAACTTCTGTTGTTCGTGGTCTAGAAATAAAACCTAGAAGAGCAGGGTCGCTTCCAAGATGAACAACAGAACTAAAAACAGCTACATTAGTGTCTCCGTTACTAGAAATAGTCCCAATAAGGTTCCCTGGTTTTATGCCACTAACCGAATTTATAATTTTTAAGCGCGCTACCTTGTCCATGGCTTTAATCGCTTCTTTGGTATACTGCATCTTATTTTTTTTGTTTACGTGTGTGGCTAAAACTCGTTGCTTATCAGCCTAGATTTAGTTTAAGCAGAT
>NZ_JADGES010000104.1:0-259 GCF_016744255.1 Maribacter sp. | reverse complement strand
TAAGTCTACTTGCCTTTCTTTAAGTTCTTTTTCTGTTATAATTTCTAAACTACTTTTTTTCATATTTGATTGGCATTTAAACGGAAACTTCCTAGTACATTAAAATTGCATTCTTCTGGTGTAATAATCGATAAAAAAAGTTTCCTTAGTGTATCGCGTTGGTATACATGGTAGACTTCCTCTATAATAGTCTCAAATGTAAATTTGGCGCTTTATATTAAGTTGTTATACTCAAAATCATACATTAAGGCTTTAATAA
>NZ_JADGES010000103.1 GCF_016744255.1 Maribacter sp. | reverse complement strand
ATAGGTACATAGTAAGGGTAATGTAATATTCTTGATGGTTTAGCATCCTATAAAAAATACGGGTATAATTACTAAACGTATTTTTTAGATTTCTATTTTTTTCTTTCCACCAATTCTAATTGATCTACACTAACATTAGTGGTAAATATGCCATAATTTACGATAGCTTTATTTTTCTCTAATTTATCGATACTGCCAACGGATTTACTATCCACTAAGCGCACACGGTCTCCTATTTTAAAAATAGTTTTGGGTTTGTTTTTTTCTTTTATAATGGCTTTTTTCTTCTCTATCTTTTTTTCTTGGCGGATAACTTGTACTTTTTCGATGACCTCTTTTTCTGTTACCGCTTTTTTTGCTTTCTCTACTTTTACTTCTTTTACGGTTTTCTTTTTTCTCTTGCTATTTTCCGTTTCTACTACTCGAAGCATTTCGGTAACTAAAATTCGCTTTTTTTTGTCTCTAAAATACCGCTCCGCAAGGGTGTTTACCTTATTTCCCAGATAAATCATCCGCTGGTTATGATCGTATAGTTCTTGGTAGTTCTCTAGTTTAGACTTTATTTTAGCGTTTAATTCTACTAGTTTTCTGCTTTCTTCTCTTGCTTTACTTTCTTCTTCTTGCAGTCTGGAGCCAGTTTGCACCATTTTACTGCGTTCTTTCTGCATTTTGCTTATGGTGGCATCAAAACGTACTTTTCCTCGCTCTATTTTCTTTTTAGCCTTGTTTATAAGGCTATATGGGATACCGTTTTTCTGGGCAACTTCAAAAGTAAAAGAACTGCCAGCTTCTCCAAGAACTAATTGAAAGGTGGGTTCTAAGGTTTTACTATTAAAAAGCATATTGGCATTAGAAATATGCGGAAGCTCGTTCGCAAGTAACTTTAGATTTGCATAATGGGTAGTAATTACGCCGTAGGCCTTTCGTTCGTAAAACACTTCTAAAAATGCCTCGGCAAGAGCTCCTCCTAATTCTGGGTCACTACCCGTACCAAACTCATCAATTAAGAACAAAGTGCTAGAATTACACTTTCGTAAAAATTGGTTCATGTTCTTAAGTCGGTAACTGTATGTACTTAGCTGATTTTCAATTGATTGGTTGTCTCCAATATCTGTTAGAACTTTATCAAATAAACACATTTTACTCCGTTCGTGAACAGGAACAAGTAAGCCACTTTGCAGCATTAACTGCAATAATCCAATGGTTTTTAGAGTAATACTTTTCCCTCCAGCATTGGGTCCAGAAATAACAATAATTCTATTCTCTGGGTGTAACTTTATGGTTTGCGGGTATGTTTTTTCTTTTTTATACTTGTTGTTTAAGAAGAGTAAAGGGTGGTAAGCATCTCTAAGATACATTTCTTTTTTTTCGCTAATCTTAGGTAAAAGGCCATTCATTTCCGAAGCATACTTTGCTTTGGCAGAAGTAATATCTATATGGCATAAAAAACGCTGGTATTCTGCTAATAAATAGTCAAACGGCCTAATGATTCCCGTTAGCTCGTTAAGAATGCGTTGAATCTCTTCTTTTTCATCGAACTCCAAATTATTAAGCTCTCTGCTATAGCGTAACGTAGCTTCGGGTTCAATATAAACAATGCTTCCAGTTTTGGAAGAACCCATAACAGAGCCTTTAATTTTCTTGCGATACATTGCTTTAACTGCTAAGACTCTCCGGTTTTCCACAACAGATTCTCGAATATCATCTAAATAATCGGAACTTTGATAGGTGTTTAATGCGGATAAAAAACTTTGATTAATTTTGCCTTTAACCTGGCTCTTTTGTCTACGTAGACCAAGTAGGGTGTTAGATGCATTGTCTTTTATTTCTCCAAACTTATCTATTACGCCGTTAATCAATGCTGGAATTTCGGTGTTTACCTCAAAATTTTCTGTGTATTCAAAAAGTAGGGGATAGTATTCCTTAAATTTTTTAAAGAATTTTTTATGGGTAGTAACTGTGGTGCAGATACTGCTAATCCTCCTAAAACCAACTAATTCTAATGTTGTATTCTCAATTTTTAAAAGTTTTAACTCATTATTAATGCTGTCAAAACTATGTGGTGGTATTTGGTTTTCACTTATTAAAGAGGAAAGATATTCAGAGGTTTGCCCCAAAATCTTCATTAATTCTATCTCATCAGAAATGGGTACTATAAGCAACGCATGCTCTTTACCTAATTCAGTAATGCTTCTCGCGGCAATTTGCTTAAGTACTGTTGGGAATTCTAAATCTTGTAATGTCTTGCTATGTATGCTTTCCATGTAAATCTTGGTAGATTACAAAGGTAGGCATTGGGGTTGAATTGGAAAATTATAAACGATTAGACTAGGTGTAGGGTATATATCCTTGGCTTTTTATCCAAAAAAAGCATATAATGTGATATTCTATTTGTTTGATTTTAAGTGGATTGCATATAGAAATTCAGAGGTGGAAATGCAATAAAAACCCTTTAAAAACTGTTTGGTACTTACGGTTGTATCTAAGGATATAAAAATAATCCTTGCAAACGTTAAGCAATTGCAGAATGAAAAAGATATTTAAAAACCCTATAATGTTACTGTTTTTGGCCTTTACAGCATGCAGTACCACTAAAGAGTATACTTTAATGACTTTGGAACCAGCCTCTGTAGATTTGGAGTCTAATATTAAAAGAATTGGTATAATTAACGAAAGTATTGTTCAAGAACAAAAAGCGTATAAAAATAGGATAGAACAAATTCTCTCTGAAAAAGATGCACAACTAGATAAAGAAGGTAAAAAAGCAGCTATTGCTGGTTTGTTTGATGAATTATTAAAGGATAAACGCTTTGATACCATAAAAATAATAGCGAAAATCCCAGCCAAACTAAAGAGTATGGGAGAATCTTCTGAAGGAATATCATGGACAAAGGTAGAGGCTTTATGTAAAGAGCATAACGTAGATGCTATTTTCTCTTTATCTCATTACGATACGGAAACGCAAGTTTCTTTACGTAAAAAGAAAATTATACAAGCCAATATGCTTCGGGTAAAAGAAAAGGTGAGAGGTAATGAAATTACATTAGAAACTTTAATAGAAAATGGATGGCGTATTTATAATCCACAGAATAAGCAGGTTATAGATGAAGTGGTATTCACGGAAGCTTTTAAATCTACAGCGCAAGGCGTAAACCCTGTTCAGGCTTTAATAGCTATAGAAGATCGGGCAAAAGAAGTAACAGTGCAAAGTAAAAATAAAGGAGAAGCATATGGAATGCGTTTATTACCGAGTAAAACTGGCGTTGTACGGAAGTATTTTATAAAAGGAGCGGTAGAGTTAGGGCTTGCGCATAGTTATGTAGAAGCTGGCGAATGGGAATCTGCAGTAAAAATATGGGAATCGCTATATTCTAATGAAGATTTAAAAGTACAGAGTAGAGCGGCATATAATCTTGCTTTTTACGAAGAATTAAAAGGAAACCTTGGCGGAGCACTCCATTTGGCCAAAAAGGCACAAAGAAAACAGGAAACAAAGGCTAATCAGCAGTACATAAACGTTTTGAAAGAGAGAATAGAGGAAAATGAAATTGTAAAACAACAATTGGCAAGAACTTATTTTCAAGAAGCATATTAGTTTCTCTAATATTAGACGGCATTTCTACTGTAAATTAATAGATATTACATATTTTTAAGAAGTAATTAGATACTTTTTAAATGATAACTACTTTAGAAAACTCTTGGAGACAAATTCTTACCGAAGAGTGCAACAAAGAATACTTTAAAAAATTAGAAAATTTTGTGGTTACCGAATATGCAGAGAATACCTGTTACCCGGAAAAACAAAATATTTGGGCGGCCTTTAATCATTGTAATTTGGAAGATATTAAGGTGGTCATAATAGGTCAGGATCCATACCATGGAAAAGGGCAGGCAAATGGCCTATGTTTTTCGGTAAAAGATGGCGTGCGCCATCCGCCATCCTTGGTTAATATTTTTAAGGAAATAGCTTTAGACTTAAATGTACCCTATCCAGAGAGTGGCAACTTAGAGCGTTGGGCTAAACAGGGCGTTTTATTATTAAATGCAACACTTACTGTTAGAGAAGGAGAGCCTGGAAGTCATCAAAAAAAAGGATGGGAGACGTTTACAGATGCTGTTATTAAAATAATATCGGATTCTAGAAAAGATGTTGTGTTTTTGCTGTGGGGCGGTTATGCTAAAAAGAAGGCAAAACTCGTAGATAAAGCTAAACACCATATTTTAGAGTCTGGACACCCCTCTCCTTTGAGTGCAAATAGAGGGTATTGGTTCGGAAATAAACATTTTGGCACTTGTAATCAATTTATACACAACAAAAAAGGAAAAAAGATTAGCTGGAGGTAGGATTTTTCGTTAATTTTGCTTAAGTTTAGTAAAGTAAATTCTTACATAGTACTAACCTAAAGACCAATTTGCATGAGTAATTTTACACACTTAAAGTCAATTTTACTAATTGATGATGATGAATCTAGTAACTTCTTAAATACTATATTTATAAATAAACTGGATTTAGATATTGATGTTCATGCTACGCTCAATGGACAAGAAGGTCTTGATTTTATTATGAATCAAGGAGATTTTGAAGGAGATGACCAATTATCTACGCCTTGCATGATTATGTTAGATATAAATATGCCATTAATGAACGGATGGCAGTTTATGGAGAAATATGAAGAATTGGTTCCTGAAGAGTTAAAAGAACAAATTTTTATTGTCTTGGTAACTATCAGCGATAGTATAGAAGATAAACGTAAAGCCAAAGAAAATTTATATATCAATGAGTTTATACAAAAACCATTGTCCGATATTAAGTTTAAAAAACTAATAAATAAACATTTTAAAGAAGTGGCAGTATAATTTATACCTTTTAGTATAAAATGTCCTTTTCGTTTAACGATTGAGTAATTAGGTTCAGGCTAGCCAAGCTATTTTGAACCTTTTTTAATGTTTTTATTTCTAGCTGTTTTTGACTCCATTCTGTAATTGTTAGCCACTCTTGTATGTCTTCTAACTTTTGCTCGTAACGATTTGCTAAGGTTCTATCGATACTTGGAATCGATTTAAACTCCGCTGTATACATGTTAATTACTTCTAATACATGTTTTAATAATGTAATGTTTTCTGTTAAGAATTTTTGAGTACCAGCAATAACAAAACATGGCCATGGAGTAGGGCAGTCTTCTATTCGTCTAAAGGTATTATTATCTACCAAAGGTTTTGTTGTAAAGTGCTCCCACATAAAATAGTCCGCAGTGCCAGTTGCCAAGCCTTCTATAGCTCCAGTTAAATTATGGATAATTTCAAATTGTAAATTATCGGTGTCCCAATTTTGTTTCTGTGCATTAACATAGGCCATAAGGTGACTTCCGCTTCCATACCTACTTATGGCTGCTTTTGTGTTTTTAAGGTCGGTAATAGTTTGGTGTGTACTATTATAATCCACATGAATGCCCCAAAGTAATGGAGAGCCTATATATTCTTGAACAATTTTTGTAGGATTACCTTCTGTAATACTTTTAATAATTCCTTCGGTAAGAATAATAGCTAGGTCTGTTTCTTCGTTTTGAAGCATTTGAGACATTTTTCCTGTTCCTTCTGGAATATCTGTCCATTGTAAATCGATACCTCTTTCTGTAAATGCACCTTCTTCTATGGCAAGATGCCAGGGCAAATTAAAATGCTCTGGTACACCAATTATTTTTACTTTTTTCAATCTTTAGAGAGTTTATCTAGAGTATATTTTATAAGGCTGTCAATTGCAAGAGTAGGGTTTTTAGAAAATTCTCCCGTACTTCTATTGGCAATAATACAATTTAAGGAAGCTGCTCTATGTCCTAATAGTTTAGATAGGGCATAAATTGCAGAGGATTCCATTTCTAGGTTCGTTACTTTTAGCTTATTATGCTCAAAAGAAGCTAGTTTAGCGTTAAAATTTTTATCATCTAAAGCTAGTCTTAAAACACGGCCTTGAGGTCCGTAAAAGCCCGAGTTTGTTCCGGTAAATCCTAATCGTATACGATTTGAGGTAAGCGTTTTTCCTAAATTTTCATCGTATTTTACAATGTAAGGCAGTGGTTTGTTGCTAGACCAATTCGTCTGCTCTACAAATGCCTTTGTAAGTTCTGGATGTTGAATATTTTCATTAGCATAGAAGTGTAAAACACCATCAAATCCAATAGCATATTCAGATAACACAAAAGAATCTACAGGAATGTCCGCTTGTATAGAACCCGAAGTTCCAATGCGAACAATACGAAGCTGCTTGTGTTCCTCTTTTATCTTTCGTTCTTTAAAATCGATGTTCGCTAATGCATCGATTTCATTTAAAACGATATCAATATTATCTGTACCAATTCCGGAAGAAATAACACTTATGCGTTTTCCATTTAGGGTACCGGTATGTGTAATAAATTCTCTTTTCCCTTTTTTTACTTCAATAGAATCAAAATACTGAGATACTTTTGGTACTCTATTTTGATCACCTACTAATATTATAGTTTCAGCCAGGTCATCGGGTAGTAAGTTTAAGTGGTAAATGCTGCCATCGGCATTTAGAATAAGCTCGGAATGCTCAAGGCTCATAGGTTATAATTTTAAAATTCTATCGGAAGCAGTATTGTATAAAAAATTATACTTTAAAGCTCCTCCTAGATATACCTCGTTGTTTTGTATGCAAGAATAATAACTGGTTTGTTTGTCTAATATTTCCTTTCCCTTTTTAGTCAGTCTTACAGGGTTAAAGGAACTAAACAAAGGTTTTAATCTTGTTATAGCTCTTTGGTACTGTAGGTCAGCAAAACCAAAATTGCCTTGGTGTGCGAGTACTGTACGCATAAATTCTTTCTTATTTGCTGGTTTGTAATCTTTGGCCAATTGTAAAATATTATTTTCCATAAGATTTAAACCATTAGCAATACTCGGGAATCTCTGCAAATGGGTTTTAATAGCGCCTTCTAAATACTTAAACTGGTAATTTTTAAAATCTGTTAAGTTTTCTAGTCTAATAGGGTTGTCGCTACAGTATAATTGCCAAACGTAATCTGCATAAGCAATATCATCTTGCGTTAAGACGATTCTATCTACATATAGTTTTTGAAGCTGCTCGTTATTCAATTCGTTTAAACCATAGAGTTTATCCGATTTATCTTCTTTGCCGCTGCAAACTAAAGTTATCTGAGCGTATTTTCTGTGGGTTTGTAGCCAACTAATAACAGCCAGCATGTTTATTTGGCAGAACAAATCGTATTCAAACCATAAAACTATTTGATCTTGTTTTTTATGATTACATAAAGAACGATACTCTTTTAATGTTTTTTCTATAAATGAAGACTTAGAAACTTTATAGTTGTTATGAAGAAATTCGTAGCGTGCTTTCCAAAAAGATTCACTTCCGACTTGGTTTAGCGTTTTGCCTTCGCATAGCATTTCTCGCCAAGTGATTATTTCGCCTTCTAGGTTAAGAGTGTTTAATCGGTCTGTAAAACTATCTCCATTGGTAATATGCAATAGGGAACTCATTTTCAGTGTGGTTTAGGTTGTAAGTATATAAAAGTAACATTTAATATAAAAGGACAAAAAATATTTAACAAAAAATACGCAACCAAATGTAAATTACTGCATCTAGTGTAATTGTACTTATCCTCCGACACGTTTTACTTGGAACCCTTTTTCTTGTAAAAGCTGCATTATTTTATCTCGATAATCTCCTTGAATAATAATTTTACCTTCTTTGAAACTACCGCCAACACTAAGTTTTGTCTTTAGTTCCTTAGCAAGTTTTTTAAAATCAGTATCTGCTCCAGTGTAGCCTTCTAAAATGGTAATTGGTTTTCCTTTTCTTTTTTCATACTTGCAAATAATAGGGTCATCTTGCATCCAAATAGTGCTTTTTTCTTTCTTCACAGGTTCTTTGGAAGGTTTATGTTCCGGAAAAAGATTCTTTAATTGGTCTTGTAAGTTCATTTTATTCTTTAATTAATCCTAATTCTATAAGTCTTTCATGTAAAAATTCTCCGGCAGTTATATCTTCAAATTGTTTTGGATTTTCTTCGTTAATACAATTTGGCAAGCAGTTTAAAGACATTTCGCTTATCGGATGCATAAAAAATGGAATGGAATATCTAGAGGTTCCCCATAATTCTTTAGGCGGATTTACAACTTGGTGGATGGTAGATTTTAGTTTGTTATTTGTTAATCTAGAAAGCATATCTCCTACATTAATCATTAACTGATCTGGTCTAGCAATAGCATCTACCCAATCTCCTTCATGGTTCTGTACCTGTAAACCTTTACCATGCGCCCCCATAAGAAGAGTAATAAGGTTAATATCTCCGTGTGCCGCAGCTCTAACCGCATTTTTTGGTTCCGAAGTAATAGGAGGGTAATGAATAGGTCTTAAAATAGAGTTTCCATTTTTTATATAATCATCAAAATAAGTTTCCTCTAAGTTAAGATGTGTGGCTAATGCTCTAAGCACGTATTTAGCTGTTTTTTCTAGCATCTTATAAGTTTCTTCTCCAATAGCATTAAAATTAGGAAGTTCTTTTACCATTACATTATCTGGATATTCTGCCTCTAACTTGGAATTGTTTTCTACATACTGTCCAAAATGCCAAAATTCCTTTAAATCTCCTTCTTTACGTCCTTTAGCATGTTCTTTTCCAAAAGAAGTGTACCCTCTTTGACCGCCAATACCTTCTATTTCATAGGAGTCTTTTATGGCTTGTTCTTGATTGAAGAAGTTTTTTATCTCGGCATATAAGTTTTCAACTAAAACATCAGAAAGAAAGTGGCCGCTTAATGCAACAAAGCCAATCTCTTCAAAAGCTTTTCCAATCTCGGTAGTAAATTTTTGTTTTTTTACAGCGTCTCCAGATACAAATTCTTTTAGGTCTACACTTGGTATAGTACTCATAACTTTGTTTTAGTAGTTCCTTCAAAATTACAAATTATTGATCATATAAAAGGAAACATTGCTAGTAACGACGCTTTCTTTTTGTTACATTTATATATCATTTATACAATAAACCATTAAAAACTAACATGGAATACGCTAAATATCAGTTAAGTAATGAGGTTCTAATTCAGCTTTATAAGGCAATGCTTATTCCTAGGATGATAGAGGAAAAAATGCTGATTTTATTGCGACAAGGCAAGATATCTAAATGGTTTAGTGGTATTGGCCAAGAAGCAATTTCGGTAGGAGTTACCTCTGCTTTGTTACCCGAGGAGTATATACTACCTATGCACAGAAATTTAGGAGTTTTTACTACTAGAGAGATTCCTTTACATAGACTTTTTGCTCAATGGCAAGGTAAAGAAAGCGGATTTACTAATGGTCGGGATCGTAGTTTTCATTTTGGTACTCAGGAATACAAAATTGTTGGAATGATATCGCATTTAGGACCACAATTAGGAGTGGCAGATGGTATAGCCTTAGCGCATGTTTTAAAAAAAGAAGCTAAAGTAACCACTGTTTTTACTGGCGATGGAGGTACTAGTGAGGGTGATTTTCACGAAGCGCTGAATGTGGCTTCTGTTTGGAGTTTACCTGTCCTTTTTTGTGTGGAAAATAATGGCTATGGTTTATCTACTCCGACCAATGAGCAATATAATTGTAAAAACATAGCAGACAAAGGTATTGGTTATGGTATGGAAGCACATATTGTCGATGGAAATAATATTTTAGAAGTCTATACTATTGTAAAAACCCTTACCGAAAGTATGCGAAAGAACCCTAGGCCTATACTTTTAGAATTTAAAACGTTTAGAATTCGGGGTCATGAAGAGGCTAGTGGAACCAAATATGTGCCGCAAGAAAAGTTAGATCATTGGGCAGCTAAGGATCCTTTAGAAAACTATGTTGCTTACCTACGTAATAAGGAAATCTTGACGGAAGTAGAAGAGGTAGAAATTAAAAAGGAAATTTTACATACGATTGATGCTAATTTAAAACGCGCTATAGAAGAAAAACCTATAACGGTTGATTTGGATAAAGAGTTAAGTGCTGTTTATAAAGAATTTACCCATATAAATATTGCGCCAAGTTCTATTGTAAAAAGTATACGATTGGTAGATGCTATTTCAGAGGGATTAAAACAGTCCATGGAAAGGCACCCTAGTTTGGTGTTAATGGGACAGGATATTGCTGAATATGGTGGTGTTTTTAAAGTAACCGAAGGATTTGTAGACGCATTTGGAAAAGAGCGCGTACGTAATACGCCCATTTGCGAATCGGCAATTATTTCCGCTTCAATGGGATTGTCTATAAAGGGATTAAAAGCTGTAGTAGAAATGCAGTTTGCCGATTTTGCAAGTACGGGATTTAATCCTATTGTTAACTATTTAGCAAAGTCTTACTACCGTTGGGAAGAAAATGCGGATGTAGTTATACGAATGCCTTGTGGTGGAGGTGTTTCTGCTGGGCCTTTTCATTCCCAAACCAATGAAGCATGGTTTACAAAAACACCTGGATTAAAGGTGGTATATCCTGCTTTTCCGTTGGATGCAAAAGGTTTATTAGCATCGGCAATTAATGATCCAAATCCTGTTTTGTTTTTTGAACATAAAGCGCTTTATCGTAGTATCTACCAAAACGTGCCAACATCCTATTACACAACACCATTGGGAAAGGCTAGTTTACTAAAAGAAGGAGAAGATATTACTATAGTTTCTTATGGTATAGGAATACATTGGGCTTTAGATACTTTAAAGGAAAACCCTGGCATCCAAGCCGATGTAATTGATTTGCGCACATTACAACCTTTAGATATAGAAGCAATTTATACCTCTGTTAAAAAAACAGGAAAGCTTATCATTTTACAAGAAGATAGTTTGTTTGGTGGTATTGCAAGCGATATTTCTGCTCTCGTTAGCGAGCACTGTTTTACCTATTTAGATGGTCCTATAAAAAGAGTTGCAAGTTTAGAAACTCCCATTCCTTTTGATTCTGCTTTAGAGGAGAATTATTTACCTAAGAAGAGGTTTTTAAAAGCGTTATTAGAGTTGGAGGAATATTAAACTATCTGTTTTTCGGGAATAACTAAAGAAGCTACAATTCCACCTAATAAAGAGGCAGAAATTACAGCAAGAGAAACCCATTCTGGAAATTCTATATGATGAGAGAATAACATTTTTAAACCTACAAATGCTAGTATACAAACTAAGCTATAGTTTATATATCTAAATTTTTCTAGCATTCTAGAAATAAGGAAATACATAGAGCGTAACCCCATAATAGCTAGTATATTAGAGCTAAAAACAATAAATGGGTCGGCTGTAATAGCTAAAATTGCAGGAATACTATCTAGAGCAAAAAGAATATCGGTAAGTTCAATTACAATTAGGGCTACAAAAAGGGGAGTGGCAGCATTAAGTCCCATTCGCTTAATAAAAAAATCGTGCCCATGCATTTGCGAAGTAATAGGATATAATCTTTTTAGCTGTTTA
>NZ_JADGES010000007.1 GCF_016744255.1 Maribacter sp. | reverse complement strand
AATACCATATTTGAGCTTTGCCTGCGATTTTGTTAACTGACCCTGCTCAACTTCTTCAACTAATTGGAGTTTAAATGAGAGCGAGTAATCTTTTTGGGTGCGCTTGGTAATGCCAATATTTAATGATGTTTTCATTACACTAAAGTTTTAGTGTATCGCTATTTCAGGACGGGACATTATTCTTTTAAAATTGATATGCAACACCTAAAATAAGGTTTATTCCTGGAGAAACAATCCCCGAAGAATAGGTTCGGTATCGCTGGTTGGTTATATTTTCTAAACTCGCGGTCATCTTCAATGCAGAAGAAACCGCATACTGGGAACGAAAATTAAGAGTATACCAAGACGGGGAATATGGATTACCATCCGCATCCGCAGCATAAATATATTCCTTACTTCTCTCTGAGGTTGCTAAATCACTATACTCAATTTCTCCATTATAATTAACAAACAAATCTGTTTTTAATTTTTGATTTTTCCATACTAAGTGAAAATCTCCAAACATTGGGGAAACATGCCTTGCTGGCGTATCTGTGCCATCTTCCTCTTCCTCAATACCCTCTGTAATTGTTAAATTACCAGAGAGAGAAAAATTATCTGTCAAAGCGGCATCTAACCCAAATTCAAAACCATAAACATATGCTTTTGCAGCATTCTGCATGGCCTGTACATTGCTTAACTCTCCATTATACAGAATCTCCGATTCTCCATTAAACTCAAAATCTCTACGCACCAATGCATCTACTAAATAGGTATAAAATGCAGCTCCTTTTAAAACTAATTTATCTTTAATATTTTTATGAATTCCTAATTCTACATTATAAGCGTATTCTGGTTCTAAATCTGGGTTCGGGACTACTACCGACCCTGGTTCTGAATCGAAAATTTTACCTACATCATCTATATTTGGGGATCTAAAACCTGTAGAACCATTAAAAGTAACCTGTAGATCTTTCTTCGGAAACCAACTTAATCCTAAGCTACCAGTTAGAGCTCCTGTACTTAAATTTGCATTATCAAATGGAAAAGGATAAAATCTTTTGTCAAAAATGGCATTTATCCACACATGGCTATATCGTAACCCTGATAAAAAAGTAAAATTTGGTTTTGCTTTATATTCCCCATTAATATACCCTGCTACTGTTTTCCAACTAGAATTATCTGGGTATCTTGAAGCCACTATCTCTGTTTCTCTAGTCCCTATATTCGTTCCTATTCCGTTTGAATACACTTTGTTAAAGATAAATTCGGCTCCGTAATACAAACGTAAATTTCCAATTTTTTTATTTTCAAAATCTAAGTTTGTAGATAACGCGTCTACTTTTTCTTTAGTAGAATACAAATTAGTATCTCCGAAATTTCTGTTATTTCTACTTTCTTCAAAATATTGATACGCTGTTGTAATCTTTAATCCATCGTAAAACTTTCCATTCCCTTTTTTATGCAATTGCATATTAGCCATGAACCATTTTTGTGGTCCATAATACCAATCTCCATAACGCAGACCAGCACCGTCACTCGAGGGCCTAATTAAACGATCATATCTGGAATAATCGGAAGTTTCTGAATAATAGGTTCCCAAATTTAAATCCCAATTACGATTAGGCTTAAACAGCACTTTCTGCATGATGTTTATCTGACTATAACCACTGGTAACTTGCTTTTTAGGATTATTATTGGATACTAATACATCTTGATTATCAACTCTTTCTACGTAGGAATTCCTTAAATAAGAATCTGGACCAGAATTACCCATTTGCAAATCTTGAAAATCATTATAAGAAACACTTGTTAATAATCCCCATTTCTTCTTTCCTAGGTTAATATCTGCATGTATGGTATTTTCCATATTGACAGTTGCAAAACGATAATTTGCATTCCCAGAAACAACCAAACTATCGGTATTAGAAAGGACTGGCTTTTTAGTATAAAAATTCATTACCCCACCAATAGCATCACTACCATAGATTACGGAACCAGGTCCAAATATAATTTCTGTGTTTTGTATGGTAAAAGGGTCTACAGATATAACATTTTGTACATTACCTCCTCTAAAAATAGCGTTGTTCATACGAACACCATCTACAGAAAGTAATAATCTATTTGTTGCAAAGCCTCTAATCATAGGGCTACCACCACCTAATTGGCTTTTTTGTACAAATATTTTTCCGCTTTTTTGTAAAACATCTGCAGCCGTTTGTGGTGTTGCAAAAGCAATACTTTTAGCGTCAATAGAAGCTATTTTATTAGGAATATCTTTTTTCTGCTGTTCCCATTTAGAAATAGACATAACAACTTCATCTAATTCATTGGGTTTTAAAACCATAGAAATTTTACGGTTATGCCGTAAAATTTGCGCCTTAGTATTCTTATAAATTTCGTAACTAATATGCTTAAAAATTATACGCTCATTAGAACTAAATTTCTCAAGATTACAATACCCATTAAAATCTGTAATAGTAGTTTTTGTTTTGTTTCCATTATATACTGCCACATTAACAATGGGCTCATTAGTGATACCATCTACCACCCTAATTTCTTGAGCAGAAATAAGATTAAAAAGAAAGAATAGTATTAGGCAACCTATATTTTTCATACTAACTAAAAACTTCATTTAAGACCTCTAACGATTTGGGTTTTCTAAATCCTTGCAAATGTAATTCAAAATACAGAATAAGCGACTTTAACAACTCTTGTCTACCTGCCTTATTTAGGGTAATAGAATGTAATGCATCAAAATTTATGCCCAATAAGGTTTTAAAATTAGATAAATTTTCATTTTGCAAGTTGGGGTTTAAAGAAGGCCTGTTTATAAACTCCCCTTCTAGCAAATCGAAATAGCTCGCATGGCTATTTGTCGTATCTGGATACACCCCTAAATACTTGGTTAAATGCAATAAAAAATAGAGATGAAAATTAGCAATTTTATCATTAGTATCTAACCATTGTAATGCCGTTTCTAGATACAAAAAAAGGTCTTCATTACATTCTTCTTCATGAATGCTGTTACCTAACATTTCGGCTAAAAAAAGGGTCATCGCATTTTTTGCTATTTGCGAATGAAGAGTTTGATAATGGTAATTTACTTTCGCCTCTCTTATACTTTCTAAAGTACCCTTGTTTTTATGATTAGCAACTATTTCTAGTTGCATTAAAGGTTGAAAATAAGCCGTTTTCAATTTCCCTTTTTTAGATGCTAAAACCCCTTTTAGTAGATACGATTTAAGACCGTCTGAAGCCGTGAATGCTTTGACGATTAAACTTGTATCTCCATATTTTAACGAAGATAAAACTATGGCTTTGGTTGTTACCTGCATGTATACTCTTAAATCTTCTCAAAGGTAATTGTAATAAAACAAAAAGGCCTTCTAGAAACTAGAAAGCCTTTTATTATCATCTACTAAAATGCAATTAAATAACACCCTGTGCTAACATAGCATCTGCTACTTTAACAAAACCAGCGATATTTGCTCCTTTTACATAGTTGCAATACCCATCTTTCTCCTTACCAAATTCGATACAAGAATTATGAATTTCTTCCATAATACCTTTTAATCTTTGGTCCACCTCTTCTCTTGTCCAGCTAATTCTAAGTGAATTCTGAGACATTTCTAAACCAGAGGTTGCAACACCACCTGCATTAGAAGCTTTTCCTGGAGCAAAAAGTATTTTAGCATCATGGAATGCATGAATAGCATCTGCTGTAGAAGGCATATTTGCTCCTTCCGCAACGCAAAGGCAACCATTAGCTATTAACTGTTTTGCTTGCTCTGCATTTAATTCGTTTTGCGTTGCACATGGCAAAGCAATATCACAAGAAACATTCCACGGTTTTTCTCCTGCATGGTATGTTGCGGAACTATACTTTTTAGTGTATTCCGAAATACGAGCTCTTTTATTATTCTTTAAATCCATAACAAAGGCCAGTTTCTCAGCGTCAATACCATCTTTATCATGAATATACCCTGCAGAATCTGATAGAGTAACTACTTTACCTCCCAATTGAATTACTTTTTCGGCAGCAAATTGCGCAACATTACCAGATCCAGAAATAACCACTGTTTTTCCATCAATATCTTGTCCATTAGTTTTAAGCATACTTTGTGCAAAATATACTGTACCATAACCAGTAGCTTCAGGACGTATTTTAGAACCTCCCCAAGAAAGTCCTTTTCCCGTTAAAACACCTGTAAATTCATTTCTTATTCTCTTGTACATTCCAAAAAGGAAACCTATTTCTCTTGCACCAACACCAATATCACCAGCAGGAACATCTGTATTAGGACCAATATGTCTGTTTAACTCTAACATAAAGGCATGGCAAAAACGCATTACCTCATCATCAGATTTTCCTTTAGGGTCAAAATCGGAACCTCCTTTACCACCACCCATAGGTAATGTTGTTAAACTATTTTTAAATACTTGCTCAAAAGCTAAGAATTTTAAGATACTTGCATTTACAGAAGGATGAAAACGCAAACCACCTTTATACGGCCCTATTGCGGAATTCATTTGTATACGGTATCCTCTATTTACATGTATCTCTCCTTTGTCATCTACCCAAGCAACTCTGAACGAAATTAATCGTTCTGGTTCTACCATTCTTAAAAGAATGTTTTTACCATTATATATCTCATTTTTAGCAATATATGGTATAACAGTTTCTGCTACCTCTTGTACTGCTTGGATAAACTCAGGTTCGTGGCCGTTTCTAGCCGTAACCTCATCCATAAAATCTTTAATTTTTGCTTCCATAAAGCTAATTTAATATCTTATTAATATTGACAATTTGAAAATATAACGACGAAATTATGACATTACTATAATTATATCGTTATATTTTTCCATTAAATTATCGAAAAACTAATAAAGCTAGATGTTTCCTATATTTTATGAGGTAGTATTATTTACTCTTTTTATAACAATCCTTTATAAAAACTAGGATTCCATTAAACCTTTACAAATTAGCTTAAAGCATTCTCTAAATCCGTTATTAAATCTTGCACATCTTCTATCCCTACACTAATCCTTATTAATGCATCTTTAATTCCTATTTTTTCACGCTCTTTTTTGGGTATACTTCCATGAGACATACTTGCTGGGTGCCCTACCAAACTCTCTACACCACCAAGGGATTCTGCTAATGTAAAAAGAGATAGCTTTTTTATAATTTCTATAGCCTTATTATAATTTCCTCCCTTAGGCACAAAAGATAACATTGCCCCAAAATCTTTCATCTGGTTTTTAGCTATTTCATGATTAGGATGATCTGTAAGACCAGGCCAATATACCTCTTCTACTTGGTCATGTTGTTTAAGAAATAACGCTATTGCTTTTCCATTTTCGCAATGCCGTTGCATTCTTACATGCAACGTTTTAATACCTCTAAGAACCAAAAAACTATCCATAGGTCCGCAAATTGCTCCACTGGTATTTTGGATAAAATATAGCTTATCTGCCAACCCTTTATCTTTAACCACAATACCCCCAACTACGGTATCGCTATGACCGCCTAAATACTTAGTTGCAGAATGCATCACTATATCTGCCCCTAAATCTAAAGGGGTTTGCAAATATGGTGATGCAAAAGTATTATCTACAGCGACTAATAGTTTATGCTCCTTAGCAATCTTAGTTATGGCTTTAATATCTAATATATTTAGCATAGGATTGGTTGGGGTTTCCATCCATATAAGTTTGGTATTCTTTGTAATATGATTTTCAATAGACCTCGCATCTTGCATATCTATAAAACAAAAAACTAATCCGTACTTCTCAAAAATATGCTTAAACAACCTAAAAGCACCTCCATATAAATCATAATTAGATAGAATTTCATCCCCTGGATTAAACAATTTCATTATGGCATCAATAGCCGCAAGACCGCTCGCAAAAGCTAAACCATATTTTCCGTTTTCAATACTTGCTAAAGAGTTTTCCAAAGCGGTACGTGTTGGGTTTGCACTCCTAGCGTAAACATAACCTTTATGTTCCCCTGGGGCCACTTGCGCAAATGTAGAGGTCTGATAAATTGGAGGCATAACTGCTCCATACCCTTTTTCTAGCTCTTGCCCTCCATGTATTGTTCTACTATTAAATTTTAAACCTTCTTTGCCCATAAAATTAATTTTGCTTCCAAATATTTTAAGTTTTACACCTTTTAAATTTACACTATTCTCTTTGAGGATAATAATGAAGGTGTATTTTTGTACTATCAAAAAAATAATTACCCCTTATTTATGAAACCTCTTTATATCGCATTTCTTTTTTTAACAATTACTATTAGTTGTAAAAATGAATCTCTATTATCCTTTGAACCTATTGTAATTGAAGAAGTAGAATGCGACACTTGCCCCATTGTAAAAATTAGCATTCCTAAAGCTTTGGAAGATTCCAAAATAGATAAAACCATAAACACAGCTATACGCGAAGAAATTATTACGTTACTTAATTTTGATGAATCTGTAGAAATAAATACTATAGAAACGGCGATATCTTCTTTTAAAAATGGATATTCGGACCTTATGAAAAAATTCCCTGAAGAATCTACTAAGTGGGAAGCATCTATTACCGGAGAAATTTCTTATGAAGACAAAAATGTAATTTCTATTACGCTTAACTCTTACTTATTTACAGGTGGCGCACATGGTTATTCTTCCTCTAGATTTTTAAATTTTAATAAGAAAAAAGGAGTTGAACTAGAGAATTGGGAGCTTTTTAATCCAGATTTCGACTTTAATAAATTTGCCGAGCTTAAATTTAGAATTCAAGAAGATATTCCGCAAAACGCCCCTATTAATAGCACCGGATTTATGTTTGAAGAGGATTCTTATAATCTACCAGAAAACATTGGTTACACTAAAGAAGGGTTGCAGCTCTTATATAACCAATATGAAATAGCTTCTTATGCAGATGGTTCTATCTCCCTTACTATTTCTTATCCCGAAGCAAAAAAATATCTGTTTATAAAACCAAAACTCTAACTACCCAACAATGCTTTTTCTAGAGAAAGAATAACACCTAAATGCAGTCCCTCGTGGAATACATTAAAGGCTATAGCATCTTCTACATTGGATAATGTAATTTTCGGAGTTGTGGTATATTCATTAAATTCTTTAAAAATTCCATTATTATAATCCTCCTCTACCCACTCCGCAGTAGAAAACAAAAAGGCAGACATTAATTCTATTTCCTCATCTGTAGCAGTCCCATCTGGCACTGTTCCTTTTTTAAATTTATTAATAATGGCATCCTCCATTTTCATCTCCAAATTACTCATCTTATAAACTAACAACTGTTGCGTTACTACCACATGTGCTATATTCCACCAGATGCTATTCCTAAAACCTGCCGGAATTTTAACCAATTGCTCTTTAGGTGTATTTTCTAATATTCTATATAAGATTTTTCTATTCTTTAGGGTGATATCAAAAAGCTTTTCCATAAAGATTATTTTTTTGGTTAAAAGGATTATATTTTACTATATCAAAAATAGAACATTACCTTTTATTATAGTTTCTTTGTCGAATAAATATCTCTTAAAATATCTTAACAGATTTTCGATATGAAAAAAATATATCACTTAAGCACTTGCGATACCTGCCAAAGAATAATTAAAGAATTAAAACCTATGGATGGTTTTCTTTTTCAAGATATTAAAACGGAAAACATTACCCCAGAACAGCTTGCAGAAATGTATACTCTTTCTGGTTCCTACGAAGCGTTATTTAGTAAAAGAGCAAGATTGTATAAAGAAAGAAATTTAAAAGAAAAGACTTTAACCGAGAACGATTATAAAGAACTTATTTTAGAACAGTATACCTTTCTTAAAAGGCCTGTTTTAATAAATGATAACCAAATATTTATAGGAAATAGTAAAAAAGTAGTAGAAAACGCTAAACAAAATATTCATTCTTGAACCAGAGAACTCTTGCCATAATAGCTGCTATTGGTGCAGCAACCATTTACGGAATAAACCATACAATCGCTAAAGGTGTAATGCCAACATACATAAAACCCTATGGTTTCATTATGCTACGATTGGCAGGTGCTTCTTTATTATTTTGGGGTGTTTCTTGTTTTACTCCTAAAGAACGTATTGAAAAAAAAGATTGGGGAAGAATTCTTTTATGTGCAATCTTAGGCATGGGAATTAACATGCTCACCTTTTTTAAAGGTTTGGCTTTATCTACTCCTATAAATAGTGCTGTTTTAATTACTATAACACCAATATTAGTAGTTATACTATCTGCAATCCTAATCAAAGAAAAAATAACTCTCTTAAAAGTTACTGGTATTATTTTAGGTTTTATTGGTGCTGTTACCTTAATATTATTTGGAACAAAGACAAGCCAAGATGCTCCTAATATTCCATTAGGAAATCTACTTTTTATAGTAAATGCTGTGAGCTTTGGGGTTTATCTTATTTTGGTAAAAAAACTAACCGAAAAATACCATCCTTTTACATTAATGAAATGGCTATTTTCTATTGGGTTTATTATTTGTTTCCCTATTACTTTACCCGAATTTTTAGAAATACAGTGGAAAGAAATCCCTACTGAAGCTGTTGGCTCCATACTATTTGTAATCGTTTTTACTACTTTTTTTACCTATCTCTTCAATGTATATGCTCTAACCAAATTAAAAGCATCTACGTTAAGTTCCTTTGTCTATTTACAACCTATTATTGGTATTCTATTTGCATTATTAGTAGGCAAAGATCAATTAAATGAATTAAAAATAATAGCGACACTCTTAATAATGTTTGGCGTGTACTTAACTACCAAAAAACCTAAACCAAGTCCTTAGGAAGTTTTGCAAACTTTCTTGTCTGCTCTTTTGTAAGAACCCTAAAATTATCTGGCTTTTCAATATTATTAAACGCTTTTAAAAAGTCTTCCGAAAGACCTCTTAGAACTCTGGTTTTTAAATCCATCCATGCGCCCATCATCTCGCAGTGCGCAAAGTTTCTTCCTTTATAATCATAGAAATTATGGTGAAATTCAAAAAATTTACCATCTTCACTCATACCAACCACTTCCATAGATACTTTCACTGGTCTACCAGGAAAAGCTTCTTTAAAGTAATATATATGCTCATAAAAAACTACAGGACCAATACTCTCTTCTTCCATAGTTTTATGCGTAAATCCTAATTCCATTAAAAAGGCCATACGAGTATGACTCATAAAATTTAGGTATGCAGAGTTTGCTAAATGCCTATTTGGGTCTAAATCACTCCATCGAATTTCAAATTCTTTTAAATACATTTGGTATTTTTTTGCTATGCATGCATAATACTTGATAAAAATACCATAGTTTTGGATAAACGAGCATTTTTTTTCGATAAATTTTATACTTAATTTTATTTCACTTCTAAAAGCCTAATATTATGACTCATAAACCTTCTTTTATAAATAAGCTTTCATTGCCTGCTGTTGCTGCTCCTATGTTCTTAATATCTGGACCTCAACTTGTGATAGAATGCTGTAAAAACGGAATTGTTGGCACTTTTCCTGCTCTTAACCAACGTACAAGTGAAGGTTTTGAAGAATGGCTTATAGAAATACAGACAGCTTTAACAGCTTTTGAAAAAGAAACAGGCAAAAAAGCAGCTCCGTTTGGTGTTAATCTTATTGTACACCCTACCAACCCAAGACTAGAAGCAGACATAAAACTATGTATAAAGCATAAAGTTCCACTAATAATAACTTCTTTAGGAGCGGTTTCTCAGGTCGTAGATGCTATTCATAGCTATGGTGGCTTAGTTTTTCATGACGTAATAAAAAAACGACATGCAAAAAAAGCAGCAGGTGCTGGTGTAGATGGTTTAATATTAGTAGCTGCTGGTGCTGGAGGCCATGGAGGAACCATAAACCCTATGACTCTAGTTTCAGAAATAAAACAATTTTTTGACAAAACTATACTACTTTCTGGATGTATTAGTACAGGAAGAGATATCGCTTCTGCTTTACAAATGGGAGCAGATTTAGCATACATGGGCACTCGTTTTATTAATACTAATGAAAGTAAAGCTACGGAAGACTATAGAAAAATGATTGTTGATGCTGGGGCAAGTGATGTAGTTTATACTGCCTCTATCTCTGGAGTACATGCCAATTTTTTAGGTGCTAGTTTACAAGCTGCAGGTATTACGGAAGAAGATCTAAAAAAGGATACAAAAATTGATTTTGGCAAAGAAATGGATACCGAAGCTAAAGCCTGGAAAACTATTTGGTCTGCTGGGCAAGGAGTAGCTACTATAGATAATACTACATCTGTATCTGAATTGGTTTCTAGCCTAAAAACGGAATTTAAGTCAGCTATCGAAGAACAAACAAAATATTTAGAAATTTACCCTAAATAAAAATGCCTATAGTTACCTCTAAATATAACCCGCCACTTCTATTTAAAAATGGTCACTTCTCCACTGTTTATTATGGGATTTTCAGAAGTATAAAAAATGTATCTCAAAAACGGGAAAGAATAAAACTTTCTGATGGAGATTTTCTAGATTTAGATTGGAGTTATTCTAAAAGAACTTCCTCCAAAGTAGTACTCTTAATCCATGGATTAGAAGGCAATGGGCAACGTGTATACATTACTGGAAGTGTAAAAGAGTTTAATAATCAAGGTTTTGATGCTTGTGCAATTAATTTAAGGGGGTGTAGCGGAGAACCTAATCTTTTATATCGCTCTTATCATTCTGGGGCTACAGAAGATTTAGAAGCCGTTATACATCATATTCTAGAGACCAAGAATTACCCTGACATATACATTAAAGGTTTTAGCCTTGGAGGAAATATAGCTTTAAAATATCTAGGCAAAAAGAACAATATACCTAAAGAAATAAAAGGAGCTGTTGCCATTTCAGTACCCTGCGACTTACATAATTCTTTACAACAATTATTAAAACCTAAAAATGCATTATACGCAGCTAGGTTTAAAAAACATTTGATAGAGAAATTAGAAGCCAAACAAAAGTTGTTTCCGAACAAAATTTTAGATGAGGATATAAATACCATTCATACTTTATTAGATTTTGATGATGTTTATACCAGTAAAGCACATGGGTTTGCAAATGCCTTGGATTATTACAAAAAAAGTAGCTGTCTGCAATTTTTACCTAATATTACCATCCCAACACTACTTGTAAATGCAAAAAACGATTCCTTTCTAGGGGAAGAATGTTTCCCTATAGAGATAGCCAAAAACCACGACTATTTACATTTAGAAGTGCCCACATATGGAGGACATGTTGGATTCTATGGCAAAAAAAATATTACATATACCGAGAAAAGAGCTGCAAGCTTCTTAAAGGAGGTGTTTTAAAATTTTCTATTTCTTATCTTAGTAGTATTAAACTCAAATAAAAAATGAAGAAAATATTCACCATTTTAGCTCTCGGAGCTTTAATAGTAAACTGTGGCGAAAAAAAGAAGTAAAATTTTCAACAGAAAAGGAAGCCGTTCCTGTAGACCTAAATAACAAAGGCGTTGGCCCAATTACATCTTTAAAATTTTGAGACTGATATTGATAAAGATATGGCCGAAGTCGGTGCTGCAAAATATAAAGCTATTTGTACCGCTTGTCATTTAACAGACAAACGTTTAATTGGCTCTGCATTAAAAGGTGTTTATGAAAGAAGAAGTCCAGAATGGGTAATGAATATGATATTAAACCCAGACAGAACGATAAAAGAAGACCCTATTGCAAAGGCTCTTTTAAAGGAATATAACAATGCTGTTATGCTTAATCAAAACCTTAAATATAAAGCCCAAACATTATAATGTTTGGGCTTTATATTTTTACATACTTTATGAGACAGTGCTAGATAGTATTTCTTTTAGCAACTCTATATTTTTATGCCAAATGGATTATCAATAGAGTACATTGGCTCTGTAAACCATTTAGGGCCTTCTGAAGTCATATAAATATGATCTTCGTGTCTAATACCAAACTTATTTGGGACACAAATCATAGGCTCTACACTAAAAGTCATTCCTGGTTGTAAAACAGTTTTATCATTTTTAACAATGTATGGGTGCTCGTGAATTTCTAACCCTATTCCATGGCCTACTCTATGTGGCAATCCTGGCAACTTATAATCTGGCCCTAAATTATGAGATTCTAATACTTTTCTTGAAGCGATATCAATATCTTCACAGGAATTTCCTAATTGAGCTTCTTTAAACGCTCCTTGTTGTGCTTCTTTTTCTATGTTCCATATATCGCGTTGCAACTCATTTGCTTCTCCAAAAACATATGTTCTTGTTATATCTGACATGTAATCGTGAAACATACAACCTGTATCAATCAATACCATTTCATTCATCTCTAAATTCTTTGGTGATTTTACGCCGT
Organism: Maribacter sp.; assembly: GCF_016744255.1. Lineage (GTDB taxonomy): Bacteria > Bacteroidota > Bacteroidia > Flavobacteriales > Flavobacteriaceae > Maribacter_B. Next base: position 42,160 of record NZ_JADGES010000007.1, on the reverse strand, counting down.
GTGGGAATGAGGAATCTACTCCAAATAAAACAATACAAAAATAAGACCCCGAAGGAGCACCATATCTTTTATGTGCTTCGTTTATAAAATCTGTTACTTCTTTAGCACTTATACCTACATGTAAAATTCTTGCTGCCGCTTTCTGCACCTTTAAAGTAACATCCATTACCCCTTGCATAATGGCTATTTCATTTTTAGATTTTATCATTCTACAGCCTGCAATAATTGGCTTAGCATTTACTAAAATATAACTAGATTGAACTTTCGCTATTCCATCAGTAATAAAAAAAGGAGTAGCTTCATCAATCATTACTTCTCCTGATTTTACATTATTCTCTTTAAGAATTTTAATAAATAACTCATAAGGTGACTCATGCTCTTCCCAACAATGAACGTCTCCTTTTATAAGCATAAAATCTAAAACAGTTCCTTTTTCGAATGTTGGTGCTATATATGCCACTTTTCCGTTAGGAAATATAATCGCCCCAACCATTCGTTCGCTTGCACTCCATTTAGTTCCTGTAAAATAAAACAAATTTGTACCCGCATGTACATAAACTGCTTGTGCTTTTTTTACTTTCATTAATTTACTAACTCGTTCTATTCTTTTTTTAAATTCTTCTTTTTTAATAGGTTGTATATTATGTAAGCTAGGTGTAATTATTTGTAATTCTTCTGCTATCGTTGAGCCTCCAATTCCTGTCATTTTCTATATTTTTTATGTTGATTTTTTTTTGAAAAATACTTGATTTGTGTTACCGTGGGAACCGTTTTTAATGCGCCAACTTCTGGTTTTGCTGCATGCGCGCAAGCTGTCCAAAAATTATTTTCTCCGTGAATATATAATATCCTTTTATTTTCTACATAATCACACACTAATTTTCTGTAATTTTTATTACAATTTATTTTTATATTCTTTGGATAAAACACACTTTTAAGAAGTAGTTTCTATTCCTTTACTAATACCTGTTGAGATCTATTTTTCTTTATATCGTTTTTTCAATTTTGTGAGTATCCTATGATAACCTTGAATGGCATTGTCGTTCGTTAAATATTAGAATTTGATCATGACTTACCATGCATTCTGTATTCTGCCATTGCTCAATTCATACGTTTTTGGTCGCGTATTATAACCTCCTGTTATAAAAACAGGTGTTTTTTTATAATCAGAATACAACCAATTAAAGAATGTGTAAAAGATGTCTTCTGAGAAGATTTTTAGGATTTAAATTCTATTGAAAGAGACTTTAATGAAAAGGGAATATTCATATAATATTACCCATTCATAATATCATATGAATAATTCTGAAGTTAACTTTTAAAGAAACACTACTTTAGTGGCATGGATAAAATTGAACAAATAAACGAGAATTTCATTGAAGAAAACACGATTTTCTCTGAGTTAATATCGGAATTAAAAACGGCTTTTTCTGCTAAAGAAACAATCGTACCTATGAGACATCACCATGATTTTCCGAATCCGAAAGTAAACACAGATTCTACCTTACTGTTAATGCCTGCATGGAACCCTAGTAAAAATGCAGGTGTAAAAATAGTAACCGTGAGCCCAGAAAATAGTAAGTTTAACCTACCTTCAATAAACGGGGTCTATATTTATTTAGACGCTACAAAAGGAACTATTAGAGCTATTTTAGATGCAAAAAGTTTAACAGCTAAACGTACAGCCGCAGCTTCTGCATTGGCTTCATCCTTCTTGTCGAGAAAAAATTCAGATTCTTTATTAATGATTGGTACAGGGGCGTTAGCTATAAATTTAATAAAAGCACATATTGCTGTCCGTCCTATAAAAAATGTATTTGTTTGGGGTCGAAATTTTGACAAAGCAAAAGCTATTTGCAAGCATTTAGAAAATGAAAATTTTTCTATTACAGCTATAGCATCTATTGAAGAAAAAATATCGGAGGTTGCTATTATTTCTTGTGCTACTTTATCTATAACTCCTTTAGTTTTAGGCAAATTCTTAAAAGAAGGACAACATGTAGATTTAGTAGGAGCTTATAAAAAAAATATGCGAGAAGCAGATAACGAAGCCATTTTAAAAGCAGCGGTCTTTTTAGATACTTTTCAAGGAGGGTTAAAAGAAAGTGGAGATATTGTTATTCCTTTAGAAAATGGAACGTTATTAAAAGAAGACATAAAGGCTGATTTATTTCAACTCTGTTCTAATCAAAAAACAGGTAGAAATTCTGAAAAAGAAATTACGCTTTTTAAATCTGTAGGGCATGCTTTGGAAGATTTAACGGCAGCTAGTTATTACTATGATAAATTTAAAAAGGAATAATATTTTAAAAATAGATTTTAAGTTCAATAAAGATTATTACAAGACTTGCTAAAGAACAACTTATAGTTAAAAATCATTGCGAACAAAAACACCATCATGATTTCTATTGTGATGCTGAGAAACCCTTTATATCCTTTTAATTAACACTAAAATTTACGCACTTAGCTTGTCATATAAAAAAGAAAAAGGAGAATATGTGTATTTCTGCGCTATGAACTCAACAGCAACCAATACTGCTTTAATTGTAAAGTAGTAGTTAAGTATTTGTGTTTAAAAAGTCCCGATGAATAAAATAAATTATTACTGGGGTTTTCTTTTGCTTAAAAATCAAATCGTAATTGAACATTGATGCTCTTTTCTTTGGGTTTTTCTTTAACCTCGGTGTTAAGGTTGGTTAAAGATATTCCTAATAAACGTACAGAGTTTTGCAGTTTTTCTTGGTATAAGAGTTCCTTTGCATTTTCTAAAATTAGATCGTTATTGGCTATAAAATAGGGTAGTGTTTTACTACGAGTTTGTAATGTAAAGTCGCTATACTTTATTTTTAAGGTAATTGTTTTTCCTGCAATTTTAGACTTTTTTAAGCGCTTTTCTAATTCAACAGCAATGTTTTCTAAGCGTTCTAACATAAAGATTTCGCTACTTAAATTTTCGTTAAAAGTCCGTTCGGCTCCTAAGGACTTTGGAATTCTATGTGGCTTAACGTCACTGGTATGAATTCCGCGAACCACATTATAATAGTAAGAACCACCTTTACCAAAATTATTTTCTAAAAACTCTAAAGTTTTGGTTTTTAAGTCTTTCCCTGTAAAAATACCTAGTTTGTACATTTTTTGGGTAGTAACTTTACCTACGCCATAAAATTTTCTTATTTCAAGATTTTCTAAAAAAGAAAGAACCTCTTCTGGGTTTACCGTTTTTTGCCCATTGGGTTTGTTTATATCACTGGCAACTTTTGCTATAAATTTATTAATAGATATTCCTGCGGAAGCCGCCAAGCCAAGTTCGTCAAAAATTCGTTGTCTAATTTCTTTAGCAATTAAAGAAGCAGATGGGTTTCCTTTTTTGTTCGTTGTAACGTCTAGGTAGGCTTCATCTAAAGAAAGAGGTTCCACCAAATCTGTATAATCATAAAAGATAGTTCTAATTTTTTTAGAAATCTCTTTGTAGCGGTCATATCGGGGTTTTACAAAGGTAATATGTGGGCAGTTTTTTTTGGCCATAAACCCGCTCATAGCGCTACGGACACCAAATTTCCGAGCTTCGTAATTGGCAGCAGAAACCACACCTCTTATTTCATTACCACCAACAGCTAAAGGTTTTCCTTTTAAGCTAGGGTTGTCTAATTCCTCTACAGATGCATAAAAGGCATCCATATCTACATGAATTATTTTTCGTAAAGGCAGATTAGAGGACATAAACAAATGTAAACTTTATATACTTTTACAGAAATAAAAATTCATTCTTTAAATGGTAGAAATAGAGCGTAAGTTTTTAGTGCAATCGGATAACTATAAGAAAGAAGCAAGCTCAAAAAAACGTATTGTTCAAGGGTTTTTAAATACAGATCCAGAGCGTACTGTCCGGGTTCGTATCAAAGGCGAGCAAGGGTTTTTTACAGTAAAGGGTAAATCTAATGAAGAAGGTACAACTAGATTTGAATGGGAAAAAGAAATTCCAGTAGAAGAAGCGCAAGAATTATTGCAATTGTGTGAAAAAGGAGTCTTAGAGAAAATACGATATGAAGTTCCTTTAGGGGGTCATGTTTTTGAGGTAGATGAGTTTTTTGGTGAGAATAAAGGTTTGGTTGTAGCTGAGGTAGAATTGTCTTCGGAAAACGAATCTTACGAGAAACCAGAGTGGCTGGGAGCAGAGGTTACGGGGCAAGTAAAATATTATAACTCGCAGTTAAGTAAGTACCCATATAAAGAGTGGTAATTTAGAAATTTAAGAGGCGAGAACCCCTTTAGTTCCAAGTAGCGGAATTTCTATTGTGTTTTTTTCTGAAACCGTACCTTTTTTAAATACGAAGCATTTTTCGTATAACGTGCCATTTAGGTAAAAAGTAACAAAAAATTCATTGTTTAGTTTTAAAACTTCATCTTCAACAAATTCTAATTTTGCAAAAGATTTGGCTTCTAAACCCGCCATACTATGACGCATTGTGGCGGTTTTTATATCGCCATCATATCCTTTAGAGACAACAAAAATTAACTCAATAGGAGTACTTTTATTATTTACTATATAAGCATTCCATTCCTTTGTTCTAAAGTCTTTATTATACTCGTATAGTAATGCTATATGAATATCTTTTACTTCCGGAATTTCAATATCTTTTTTCAAAAGGGAAAAGTTTTATAATGCACTTTTAAATTGCTCTAAAAAGCGAACATCATTTTCACTAAGCAAACGTATATCTGTAATTTGATATAAAAGCATTGCTATACGGTCTATACCAACACCAAAAGCAAAGCCAGAGTATTCTTCGGGGTCTATACCACAATTAGTTAGTACATTAGGGTCTACCATGCCGCATCCGCCAATTTCTAACCAACCAGTTCCTTTTGTAATTTTATAATCTGCTTCTGTTTCTAGGCCCCAATACACATCTACTTCTGCACTAGGTTCTGTAAAAGGAAAATAGGATGGGCGCAATCTAATTTTAGACTTGCCAAAAAGCTCGGTAGTAAAGAACTGTAAGGTTTGTTTTAGATCAGCAAAAGAAACATTTTTATCAATATATAAACCTTCTATTTGATGAAAGAAACAATGGGAACGAGCAGATATGGCTTCGTTTCTATACACTCTTCCTGGTGAAATAGTACGTATAGGAGGTTTGTTGTTTTCCATATAACGCACTTGCACCGAAGAGGTGTGTGTACGTAATAAAATATCGGGATTTGTTTGCACAAAGAAAGTATCTTGCATATCTCTAGCAGGATGATATTCTGGTAAATTTAAAGCGGTGAAATTGTGCCAATCATCTTCAATTTCTGGTCCTTCAGATACATTGAAACCTATTCTAGAAAATATATCTATAATTTGATTTTTTACAATAGAGATAGGATGACGAGAACCTAAATTTACAGTTTCACCAGGACGGGTTAAATCTCTAAAACTTCCTGTTTCATCGGAAGCTTTTTCTAGCGAATTTTTGATTGAAGCTACTTTTTCTTCTGCTGCTTTTTTAAGTTTATTTATGGTTTGACCAAACTCTTTTTTTTGTTCATTTGGAACATTTTTAAACTCTGCAAAAAAGTCATTTAACAACCCTTTTTTGCCTAAATATTTTATACGAAAATCTTCAGCAGCTTCTTTAGATTCTGTAGCGAATTTTTCTACTTCGGCAATATGCTCTTTAATCTTATCAATCATGATTCTTTGCTAAATCAGCAAATTTAAAACATTTAAAGCAGTAGCAATAGGTTTTTATCCAAATATGCTACTGCTCTAGTATTATTATAAAAAAGGAACTATTCCTTTACATTTTCTTTAACCCAGGCTAAACATTCTTCAAACGTATTAAAAATATGTTCTCTAGGAATAAGGTCTGGAATAATATCTACACGTTCCATCATATATTTTGGCTGATCTAGAACATCAATTAATAATACAGTTATATTAGATTTCTCTAAATCTATTAGAACATCTTCCATTGCATATAGTCCAGATTGATCCATGTATTGCGTTCTTCCAAGACGGATAATCACCGTGGAAGCAGTTTCTGGTATTTGGCCCGCCAAACGTTGAAATTCACTTGTAGAACCAAAAAATAGGGGTCCTTTTAAGTGCTTAATAAATACCTTTTCTTGTAAATGTTTAGGGAGTCCAACTTCATCAGACCAAGCTTTTTCTTTCAGTAAAGTTTTAACATCAGACCTTGTAGCCGTAAGATCACCAATTTTTTTCATAAACATTAAAGAGGCAATTACAAGACCAATACCAACCGCATAAACTAAATTCCAAACACTAGAAAGAACCATTACTAAAAGCATTATCAATACTTCAGAACTAAGTTTTATAGGGCCAATTTTCATGTCTCTTGGTAAGCTAGGTATAGCTCTTAGACCTTTATAATCCATAACGCCGATACCTACAGTAATTAATATACCTGCTAATACTGCAGCCGGAATTTGTGAGGCCACAGGAGATAGTGCTAACATTACAATTAATAATAAAACGCCAGCAACCATACCAGATAATTTTGTTTTACCACCAGAGTTTATGTTAACAACGGTACGTATAGTAGCTCCAGCACCTGGAATTCCGCCAAAAATAGCAGCAACACTATTACCAATCCCCTGACCAATAAGTTCTTTATTTGGTTGGTGTTTGGTTTTTGTCATGTTATCTGCAACTACAGATGTTAAAAGAGAATCTATAGCTCCTAATAAAGCTAAAGTAAGGGCTGTAAAAATATATGGTGTAATAGAGCTTATTTTAAATTCGGTTAGTATTTCTAGATTAGGTATAGGAAAACCTTGAGGAATTTCTTCAATAGGTCTATATGGTAGATTAAATCCATAAGCAACTCCAGATACTACAATCAAAGCAACTAGTGTACTGGGTATTGTAGTTGTAATACGTTTAAAGCCAAAAATGATTAGGATAGTGGCTATTGCCAATCCCAATTCTAGCCAGTTAATATTTTGCAACGCTCTAGATAAAATTTTAAGAGTCCCTAAAACCCCTTTAGCTTCTGATCCAGCTAATGTTTGGGCTTCTCTTAGAATATCGTTCTCTGTTATTTTTTTTGCCCTTACAATGGTTTCCTCAAAATTTTCTAGAACCAATATACCTTCACCAGCTTCTTCTTTTAGAATATTATCTAAAATTATCTCCTCTGCATTAGCTTTAAACCCGTTTACATAATCGGTATCTTCTTTTGGATAATAGCCAATAGCAGGAAGAATTTGCGTTATTAAAATGATTAACCCAATAGCAGTCATAAAACCAGAAACTACTGGATAGGGAATATATCTTATGTATTTACCAATACCCAGAACTCCTAAAATTATTTGAAATATTCCTGAAAGTAGGAATACGGTTAGAATAGCAGGGAGTGCTTTGGAAACGTCACCATCATTAACAGCTATAATTCCTGCAATTACGACCATACTTACAGCAGTCATTGGTGCCGTTGGCCCAGAAATTTGAGTATTTGTGCCGCCAAATAATGCAGCAAAAAAACTAATAAATATAGCGCCGTATAAACCAGCACTTGGACCTAAGCCAGAGGATACACCAAAGGCAAGGGCTAGAGGAAGAGCTACTATTCCGGCAGTAATACCGCCAAAAAGGTCCCCTTTTAAATTAGAGAATAAATTTTTCATGTAAACTGTTTTTAAGTAAAATAATGTTAATAGAAATCTACATTACCAGTAGAGATATCATACATAGCGCCGGTTATCATTATTTCTTTATTATCTTCCATTTCTGATAATATTTTACTTCTTTCACGAATATTTTCAATGGTTAACAAAACATTTTTTGTAGACACATCGTCTACAAAATCTAAGTTTTTAGAATTTCTAAGGTTTTCATCTGTAGGTTCTTTTACAGCAGCAACGGCTGGTTCAATTTTATTTATTAATGCAGTTAAATTACCCATTCTTGCATGATCACAGGCACCTTTTATTGCTCCACAACTTGTATGTCCAAGAACTACAATTAGTTTAGTTCCTGCTAGCTTGCTAGCGAATTCCATACTTCCTAATATATCTTCATTAACAAAGTTACCAGCAATTCTAATACTAAAGATGTCTCCAAGACCTTGGTCAAAAACTAATTCGGCAGATACTCTAGAATCTATACAGCTTAAGATTGTTGCGAAAGGAAATTGACCTTCACTCGTGTCATTAACTTGTTCTAAAAGGTTACGGTTTGCTTTTAAATTATTTTTAAATCTTTGGTTTCCTTCTTTTAAAAATTGAAGCGCCTTTTCAGGGGTCATTGTCGCTTGTGTTTCTTTTGTGTGTGCTTTCATTATTATATATTTTGTAATAAATTATTGTCAATTGTTATTAAAACTAATATAATTAATGCCGTTAATTAGTATTAATAGTTAATTTAATTAAAGTTGAATACCCAAGTATATTTATTTGCTTTGAACTTGTTCAAAGCAAATAAATATACTATGGCGGACTAAAATTAAGATATCTCCTTAGGAGGAGGAAGAAAAACTTCTAAAGAACTAGTATAGTAGTTTATTAGGTAAGTATTGTTAGCGTCTAAGTTGGTTATGTTGGAAGAGGAAATATCGCTAGATAAATTATAAAAAATAAAGTCTTCTCCGTCTATTTCTTTTTTTCCTTCCTTTGTCCCTTCTTTCTTATTGTCTTCCTCACTAAGCTCTACGGTAACAATAGTGTTGTCACCATCATCTAGTAAACGAACAATCGTTGGAGATAAGATGGCAACCATTAAAAAAAATGATAATATAGAAAGGATATAAGACCGTTTCATTTTTCTTTTTGATTTGGCGTAAATATAATAGTAAAAACAGTTAAAAAAGACAAAGAAAATTTAAAAATCTTTAAGAAGTTTAATATTCTCGGCAAGTACCCAACCTGTTTGTCCATCTATAAGGCTTATTTTTCGCCAATCCTTAAGTTCTTCTATGACATTTACTTTTGTGCCAGAATGTAAGCGAAAAACCTCTTGACTATTAATATTAGGATCCGATGTAATAGCTATTTCTTCGGAAAATACAATTGCAGGTTGTTTGGCATTAAATTCTTTATATTGTAGAAAAGCAAAAATTAGAGTTAATGCGGCTATAAATAAAGAAACAAAACTACCAATAAAAGCAATCCGTTTTCTAGTGGAATAATTAAAGTACTTAAAAGCAATGTATAATAATACAAATAGAAACATAAATACTATTGCTATATAGCTCCACTGATCAAAAGAAAACATGCCTATTAAAGATTTGTAAAATTTCGAAAAATCTGTTTCTGGCAATGTTTCAAAGGCATCTAATGTCATGTTTTGGGCATACCCCAGGTTGTTTAAAACCTCACTATCATTTGGTTTTAATAACAAGGCTTTTTCGTAATAATAAATACTTGGTGCAATTTGGTTTAATTTGTAATATGCGTTACCAAGATTAAAATAAAGTGCCGCAGAATGTTCCCCATTTTCAACTATTTTTAGGTAATTTTCAATTGCTGTATTATAGTCACCATCATTGTATGCGGTGGTGGCGTTATTAAATAAGGAGATGTTTTGTGCATTTCCTAAAGTACTTACACAAAGAACAAATAGGAATATTATTTTTTTTAGCATACCTATAATTGTTTATCCATTAATGAAATTACCTCACTTGCTTTATCATAATCTTGTTGCATTTGCACATTAGAGAACGGACTGTAGCGAGCAGATTCACAATTTGTGAGTAGATGTATAAACCGTTCGATGGAGGAGGAGTCTACTTCTTTCTCATTCAACAAAACTTGAATTTTATCTTTACTAAACTCAGATGTTTCGATTTTTAGTTTTGCCTTTAAGTAATTGTGTAATGCTTTTTCTAACGCTACATAGAATGCATCTTTGTTGCCTAATTGCCCTTTAGCTGTAGAAAGGTATTTTTTTGCAAGTTTATTAGCTTTTCTAATTTTATTACCAATAACATCATTAGAAATGGCATCTCTTTTTTTACGGAATAAAATGTAAATAGGGATTAATAAAAGAGGCAGTAATAACCATAAATAAAAGGAAGTAGAGCCAAAAAAGTAATGACCACCAATCGCCTGCAGATTTGTTTTGGTTTTAATGAAATGGAAAGCATTTCCAGTCGAAACCACTACTTGTTTACTATTTGTATTATTTTGGGTAGTGCTGCTTGTAGAATTAGTTGGTCCTTCTATTACGTTTATCAATATTTCGTTTGAATGTGCCGTAATATATTGTTTTGTTTTAGGGTTGAAATAGCTAAAAGAAATAGAGGGAATAGGGTATTTTCCTTTGTACGCTGGTACAACGGTATAACTATCGCTAACTTTTCCTTGCATGCCAGTTAAAGTGGTTCTTATTCCTTCATTAAATTCGGGTTCATATACTTCTAAAGAACTCGGTAAATTAGGCTTGGGTAGTTGAAAAAGTTTTAAATTTCCTTTTCCACTAACTTCTACTTTAGCTTGTAGGGATTCGGACGCATTTAATTCTGTTTTACTCGTGGTTACAGAAAAATCAAAGTCACCAACAGCACCGCTAAAATCTGCAGGTTTTCCTTTTTCTGGTAACGCCTGGACTTTTATAGTTCGGTTACCCGCGGAAACTGTTTTATTTGTTTGTGTGTATACACGACTGCCGAAAAAGTCTCTTTTATTAGTAGGGACATCTACAGTTACCTCTAAAGAGAGAGGTTCTATTTCTAGGTTCCCTGATTTTTGTGGATATAGAACAACACGCTTTAAAACTACATAACGATAGGATTTTCCTTTGTAAGTTCCATTCTGGGCATTGAGTCTAGATACTTGCATATCTTGACTCCAAAAATTATTATACTTTGGGTTATCTAATGGACGGTAATTAGATACACTTATTTGCGGACTTACATATAGTTTATAAACAACGCTAATTGCCTCGTTTAAAAAGGGATTAGTCTTAGAGATTTCTGCGACTAAATGCAAATTGTCATCTGCAATAGAATCTGGAGATCTTTCACCATTAGGTTTATCTACGGCTGCAGTTACTTCTATTTTTTTTGCAAGAGATTTATAGGTTTTGCCATCTATAACGATAGAAGCTTGTTTAATAAGAAATTTACCTCTTGCTGTTGGCGCAAGGGTATAGGAATACGTTTTAGAATAACTACGCACACCATTTACCCAGGAAGAACTTATGGATTGTGACGGCCCCATGAGTACTCTAAAACCATTAAAATCTGGCGGGGTAAAATTATCACCATCTTTGTTCATGGCAAAATCCACCCGTAAGCGTTCGTTGATACCTAGTTTTTCTTTACTAAGTTTCATTTCAAAAGTAACGGCACCCTTATCTTGAGCCCTTAACATAAGGCTAAAGAACACTATAAATAATAGGGGGATATTTATTTTAAATAGTTTAGGCATTACCAGTCTTTTTCGTTTTTAACTTTAACTCCTTTTACTTTTTTTGCGTCTATTTTATCTTTTACCTTTTTCTCCTCATTTTGCATAGCTTCTAACAAATTCTGAACTTGTTGCTTGGATAATTGGTTAGGCCTAGGTTGTTGTTTTTCTGGTTTATCTCCTTGATTTGGCTGTTTTTTCTCTTCTTTCTTTTCATCGCCATCTCCTTCTTTATTGTCTTCCTTTTTTTCCTCTCCCTTATCGCCTTTGTCTCCTTCTTCTTTCTTATCCTCTTCTTTCTTGTCTTTGTCTCCTTTATCCCCTTCGTCCCCGTCTTTTTTATCTTCGTTTTTGTCTTTCTTATCTTTTTTATCTTGGTCTTTCTTATCTTTGTTCTCGTCTTTTTTCTGCTCGTCTTGTTCTTTTTTAAGCATTTCTTTTGCTAATGCTAAATTATAACGAGTTTCTTCATCCTTAGAATTATTACGTAAAGCTTCTTTATATGCCTCTACCGCTTTTTCATACTCCTTTCGTTTCATAAAAACATTACCCATGTTATGGTATGCTTTATGTTTGTCTGCTTTACTAGTAGCAATTTCACCAGCTTGTTTAAAACGACCAAATGCTTCACTATAGGTTTCTTTCTTGTAATAAGCGTTTCCTAAGTTATAAGGGGCAGTAGCATTTTCAGAACTTTTAGAAATTGCTTTTCTATAATCTACTTCGGCATCTACAAATTTATCTTCGGATAAATTTTTGTTTGCATCCCAGGTATAATTATTAGAAGTTTCTAAAGCCTTTACTTTTTCTTTCTCCTCTTCTTGAGAGATACCCATATAACCTAGAAGAAAAATAGCAAGTAGAGTATGTTTTTTCATTTTATTTTTCTTCTTTTTCGTTAAACAAGTTTAGTTTTTTCAACCATTTGGTTTTTTTATCTAACACAAAAACATCTAAAAACAGAAATAAAAGTCCAGCCGCTAAGAACCATTGAAACTGGTCTTTGTATTCAGCAAATTGTTTGGCTTCGAATTCTGTTTTGTCCATTTTTAATAGCTGTTCTTTAATAAATTCAACTGCTATTTCCGTATTGGTGCCATCTATATACTCTCCATTACCATCATCGGCAATATCGACAAGTACTTTTTTATTTAGTTTGGTAATAACAACTTCGCCTTGGGAATCTTTTTTTAATGTTTCTACAACACCATTTCGTTTTATCGGAATTGGAGCTCCTTTTGCATTACCTACACCAATGGTAAATATTTGTATGCCTTCTTCTATAGCTTCATCAACCGCATCTGATGTTAATCCTTCAGAGTGATCTTCCCCATCCGATATAATAAAGAGAACTCTATTGGTTTGTTCATCATCATCATAATAGGTTGTAGCTAGTTCAATAGCTTCATTAATTGCTGTACCTTGAGAAGTAAGCATATTGGTGTTCATGCTTTGTAAGAACATTTTTGCAGCGCCGTAATCTGTTGTTATTGGTAACTGCGGATACGCTTGCCCTGCATACGCTATAATACCAATACGATCGCTTCCTAGTTGATTTATTATCTCGGAAACCAATCTTTTGGCTTTTTCTAGCCTATTAGGAGCAATATCTTCTGCTAACATACTTTTAGAAACGTCAACGGCAAATACAATATCTACCCCTTCTCTTTTTACTGTTTCTAATTTTGTTCCAATTTTAGGGTTTACCAAACCAATAATTAGTAACGCAAGACCCAAAAGAAAAAGAATTAATTTTAAGGTAGATTTAAAATGCGATTTATTGGGTGTTAGTTTTTTTAGCAATATAGGATTGCCAAATTTTTTCTGCGTTTTTCTTTTCCAAAGAATTACCAATAGAAATAGGGTAATTATCACAGGAATGATAAATAACAGATAGAAATATATTTTTTCGTCGAACTGAATCATAGTTTATACAAAACTTCTAAATAAAGTATTTTTTAATAGCCATTCTAGTAAAAGCAGAGCACCTGCTAAAAGTATCCAAGCCCTAAATTTTTCTTCGTACTTGTAATATTTAAATTCTTCTATTTCTGTTTTTTCGAGTTTGTTTATCTCGTCATAAATGGCTTCTAATTTTTCATTATTAGTCGCTCTAAAGTATTTTCCTCCGGTAACTTTTGCAATATCTTTTAGTAGCTCCTCATCAATTTCTACTTGCCGCATACCGTATCTAAAAGAACCATCTGGGTTATATGAAATTGGAGATAAGGCATTACCATTAGTTCCTAAACCAATAGTATATGTTTTTATACCAAATTCTATAGCTAAATCTGCTGCTGTTTGGGGTTCTATAAATCCAGAGTTATTTACACCATCTGTTAATAGAATTATTATTTTACTTACTGCCTTACTTTCTTTTAGTCGGTTTACGGAAGTTGCTAATCCCATACCAATTGCAGTACCATCATTTAATTGCCCATAAGTAATTTCTCTAAGCGAGCTTAAAACAATAGATTTATCACTAGTAATAGGCGTTTTAGTAAATGCTTCTCCTGCATAAGCAACAATACCAATACGATCGTTAGGGCGTTTTTTAATAAAATCTGCAGCTACTTCTTTAAGGGCGGCTAGCCTATTCGGTTTTAAATCGCGAGCAAGCATACTAGAAGAAACATCAATAGCCATAACAATATCTATACCTTTAGTTGTTTTGGTTCTGGTAGAAATATCTTCGGTCTGTGGTCTTGCCATAGCAACAATTATTGCGGCTAAGGCAAGTAAACGCAATAAAAGTAATATAGGCCTTAGTTTTGGTAAAATACTAGATGTTTTAAATCCTTGTATACTCGATATTTTTAAAGTTGCAGATTGTTCTTTACGTTTAAAAAAATACCACAATAGAGCAATAGGAAGCAAAAGTAGCAACCAAAAGAACTCAGGATTTGCAAATGATATATTCTCTAACATTTAGGATTCTGTTTTAACTTCTACACTGGTTACAACGCGGTCTATAATTTGTTGGGCGTATGTATCTTCTTCTAACCAAGTAAATAATACTTGTTGTTGAAAACCTTTGCCGCCAAAACTTAGAATGATATATTTTCCCTTTCCTAATTCTTTAGAATTGGGAATCTTGAATTTACCACTACCGTATGTTTTAAGTCCTTTTACCCCAGAAATAGTAGTAAATTCTTCGTTTTTTGTTATTATATTTTTTGCGCCTTTCTTCTCAAAATTTTCAATTAAGTGCTCTACTGATTTTGCGTGGTCTGGTTCTTCTTGCCCATTAAATGTTGTAGAGGTTGTGGCTATAGTAAAGAGAGAAGCTTTGTTTCTGTACATAAAAGTCTGTACTTCTTTAATTTTTGCTTGTGCCTCTGCAGGAATTTTAGTTTTTTGCCTAACAAGAACTTCAGGGGTTTCTAAACTTATAGGAGGATAGCCATAAGAACTAGATATCCATTCTTTACTATCTAACATTTTTTTAGAAGGATGAGCGGTTATGGTATCCCAAACCTTAGTAGGCCCGTGGTAAATTGTGAAAGCTGTAATACCTATAAGAATAGCACCTATGGCAGCGCTTATGACTATTAAGGTCTTTTTCTTTTTTTGTTTACGGGCTAATTCCTCTTGGTACTCTGCCTGTTCTAAAAGCTCTTCTTCTGTAGGTTCGGGAATAGCGTCATGTGTTTTAACAACAATCTGTTCTACTGCTTTACGGTCATTTTCTGCTGTGGCAACAGGAGGTTTAGATTTAGCAAACTTCACCAAATCGGCCGTTTGAAGTATCTTTTTAAATTGAGAGATAGTTTCCTCATCTAAATCTAACTCTCCAGCGTCTTTTCTAAGTTCTAATTTTGATATTAGCTCGTCCGTAGTACTTTCTAGCGCAGATACATTGGCATCTTCGTGTAAATAGGAACGGACAATATCGGTAAGTTCGGAATAGTATTGCTTGTATTCGTCTTGTATTAAATACTTAGAATTTTCTAATTTTTTAAGTTCTAATAGCGCTCTGTCATAAGGAGGTAATAGCGCTACTTTTTCTTCCTCGGTTAGTGGTTTTTTTCGATATAAGAACCAATATACAAGACCGCCAATTATGGCTACAAAAAGTATGGCAAGGATAATTTTCCAAATATTGTTATTGTTTTTTTGCACTCCAATAAGTGGCTTAATATCGAACATTTTCTGGGCAATGGTATCTACCTTTATATTAGAGACTTCAATACGCAGAGAGTCTGTAAAGAAGCCTTTACCGTTAATTTCTATTCGTTGTTGGGGTAATTTATAAGAGCCAGAATCGAACTGTGTTAGGGCATATATTTTTTGTAATGTGATTCGGTCTTTTTTTCGGGTAGTGTCGGTTTTAAATGCCTCCACCGTTTCTAAAGGAGAAAAAGTTTGACCTTCAGGAAAAATTACTTGCGCAGTAGAATCTACATCTACCGTAACTTTAAAATGTATTTGTTCCCCTATTTTTAAATTTGTAGCATCTACTTCAGATTTTAAGGAGGGTTCTGTTTGTGAAAACCCTAAAAAGCTACTTGTAAAAAGTAGACACAAAAAGGGTAATCGCATATGCTGCGATAATTTATTTTTTATAAAGAAAGCGATACTTTTCATTTTTTTAATTTCCTAATTTTAGAATTCTTTCAACGACGAAATCTGTTCTAAAAACAATTACCCAAATAGGGGCTTATCCTCTTCGTTTAAAATATCCCAATAATTTTTTTACATAACTTTCATCGACTCTACAGCTTAAAATTCCACATCCAGATTTTGTAAAAGTATTCGTGAAGTAGGCTACTTGTTCGCGATGATATTTTGCATAAGCAGAACGTACTTTTTTAGATTGAGTATTTACATATTGTATATCTCCAGTCTCGGCATCTTGCATTTGTACCATTCCTATATTTGGCATGGTCTCTTCTCGTTCGTCATATACTCTAATGCCCGTTACATCATGCTTATTTCCGGTTATTTTTAATGTTTTTTCGTACCCATCTGCTATAAAATCCGAAAGCACAAAAACAATGGCTTTCTTTTTTAACACATTGGTTAAATATTTTAAAGCCTCTGTAATATCGGTTTTCGTACTTTTTGGCTGAAACTCTAACAATTCTCGAATAATACGAAGTACGTGTGTTTTTCCTTTTTTAGGAGGGATAAATAATTCTACCTTATCCGTAAATAAAAGAACTCCAATTTTATCGTTATTTTGAAGAGCAGAAAACGCTAGTGTGGCAGATATTTCTGTGATAATCTCTTTCTTAAATTGGTTGTTAGAACCAAAATGCTCAGAGCCACTCACATCTACCATAAGCATCATGGTTAGCTCTCTTTCTTCTTCAAATATTTTTACAAAAGGCTCGTTATATCGAGCAGTTACATTCCAATCAATACTACGAACATCATCGCCAAACTGGTATTGGCGAACTTCACTAAACGTCATACCGCGACCTTTAAAGGTAGAGTGGTATTCTCCTCCGAAAAGATTATCAGAAAGACGCCTGGTCTTTATCTCAATTTTACGAACTTTTTTTAGTAATTCTTTAGTATCCATTCCCATCTAAATCCTTCCCAGAGAGAAGGACTTTTTATAGTTATAACTTTTATTTTTTTGAAAATAATTACCTATATTCTTAACTCATATTTCCTTTTTAAGGAATTAAAAGAGGGTTTTAAGGTACCTCAACCTCGTTTATAATTTTATTAATTATTTCTTCAGAAGTAATATTTTCTGCTTCTGCCTCATAGGTAAGTCCAATACGATGTCTTAATACATCATGGACTACTGCTCTTACATCCTCAGGTACCACATATCCTCTTCTTTTAATAAAAGCATAACATTTAGAAGCAATACCAAGATTTATACTACCCCTTGGAGAAGCACCAAAATTAATTAATGGTTTAAGACTTTCTAAGTTGTATTTTTCTGGGTAACGTGTTGCAAAAACTATATCTAAAATATATTTTTCAATTTTTTCATCCATGTAAACTTCTCTAACTGCTTTTTGAGCACTTAAAATTTGCTCTACGCTTACCACAGGGTTTACCTCTTCATATTTTCCTAAAAGATTTTGGCGCATTACCATTTGCTCCTCATTCATTTTAGGATAATCTATTACTGTTTTTAGCATAAAACGGTCAACCTGAGCTTCTGGTAATGGGTATGTTCCTTCTTGTTCTACAGGGTTTTGTGTTGCCATTACTAAAAAAGGCTTATCTAATACAAAAGTTGTATCCCCAATAGTAACTTGCTTTTCTTGCATAGCTTCTAAAAGAGCCGATTGTACCTTTGCAGGTGCACGGTTAATCTCATCTGCCAAAACAAAATTGGCGAATATGGGGCCTTTTTTAATAGAAAAGTCATTCACTTTCATATTATAAATCATGGTACCAACAACATCTGCGGGCAATAAGTCTGGCGTAAACTGTATTCTACTAAAACTACCTTTAACAGCCTTGGACAAGGTATTAATAGCTAATGTTTTTGCAAGCCCTGGAACACCTTCTAATAAAATATGCCCCTGACCCAAAAGACCAATAAGTAGTCTTTCTATCATATGTTTTTGCCCTATAATTACCTTATTCATTTCTGCAATAAGAAGGTCAATAAAAGCGCTTTCTTGGGCAATTTTCTCATTCACTGCGCTAATGTCTACCGTGGTATTTTCTTCCATATAATGGTATATTTTTGGTATTAACTGGTTTTACTTTTAACAGAGGTGCAAATTGAAGATTTATTCATTGTATCCCTGTTAACAATTGGTTAAAAAATGATGTAATACCCTATTTTTAAGAACATTTTAAGTCATTTCTTTTTAATTTTACGTCCTTATTAGGAGGAGCGTCTCTTTTTTTCTTTAATTAATAATTTTACTGTAATTTCAATTCAGCAATTTAATCCTTAAATATAAAATTAAAAATGAATAAAACCGCTTTAATTACAGGAGCAACTAGTGGAATAGGTAGAGCAACAGCTTTTCTTTTTGCTGATAACGGAATAGATTTAATTATTTGTGGAAGACGTAAAGAGCGTTTAAATGAAATGCAACAGGCTTTGTCTGAAAAAGTTAAGGTGCATACCCTATCTTTTGATATTCGCGATAAAAATGCCGTACAGGAGAAAATAAATTCTTTGCCAGAAAATTTTAATAATATTGATATTTTAATTAATAATGCTGGAAATGCACATGGATTAGACTCCATTGAAAATGGAGATATAGACGATTGGGATGCAATGATAGATATTAATGTCAAAGGATTACTCTATGTATCCAAAGCAATAATACCAAAAATGATAGCCAATAATTCTGGACATATTATAAATATTGGTTCTACAGCAGGGAAAGAGGTTTACCCTAACGGAAATGTGTATTGTGCAAGTAAACATGCAGTAGATGCGGTTAACCAAGGAATGCGAATGGACTTAAATAAATACGGGATTAAAGTAGGCGCAGTAAATCCAGGTCTTGTAGAAACCGAGTTTAGTGAGGTACGTTTTAAAGGAGATACTGAAAAAGCAGAAACGGTCTATAAAGGATTTCAGCCTTTAAAACCAGAAGATATTGCAGATATAATTCATTTTGCAGTAACACGGCCTTATCATGTAAATATTGCAGATTTAATAGTTATGCCAACTGCTCAGGCAAGTAGTACTATGGTTAAAAAAGAACTATGATAAACAAACGCTTACTAGTTAAAAACTTATTGGCCCATAATGATGAAAATAGTTTTTATGATAAAAAGCGTTTTATAAATATTGGAGAAAGAGAAGGTAAAGGCAAATTTTTAAAACACGTTTGCGCGCTAGCAAATAGCAATCCTAACAATAACTCTTTTATTGTTGTTGGTGTAGAGGATGAAGATAACAAAATTGTTGGTGTAGATTTTTTTGACGATAGTAAAATTCAGAATCTGGTTAATGCTTATTTAGACAACCCTCCCTTAATTTCCTATGAAAATATTCCGTTTCCACATTTGCCAGAAGGCAAAGTAGTTGGTTTGGTTTCTATAAAATCTAATGGAAAAGTTTGTGCCTTACGTAAGAATATTTGGAAATATTATGGAGGAGCGGTATTCTTTAGAGAAGGCAGTATAAGTCTCCCTAAAGCTTTCGGCATTGAGCTTAAGGATGTAAACTCAGAAACGGTAGCAACCATTGAGCTACATGCAAGAAACAATATAGAGTTCACTTTAGATGGTGTAATAGATTTTATAAATCATAGACACAAGGATTTAGAGAGTAACTATAAAGTTTTTAAAGAACAATTTGTGGTCTGTTGGGCTGGTAAAATTAAAAAAGTTAAAGGCGAAACGTATTTCTCTAGAGTGGATATTGAGTTAATAAATGAGCAAGTAAAATTGTTTTATTCAGCTTTAGATGAAGTCACCATAAGTTCCGATAGCGATTCTTTTACTATTACAGAGTATGTGCAATTAGGATTAGCAAAGAAGACCAAGTATTACCCATTAGAAAAGGTGGTCATTAATTTTGATGCTAATGGTCAGTATATAATCGAGAGCGAGTTAATTTTTAATCCTCCTCAGTATAATAAGGAAGATTTACATCATATTTTAAATGCGAACAATGTCTTATTACAGAAAATAAAAAAGAAGACCCTGTTAGCTGCACAAGAAAAAAAAGATTTAGAACTTTTGCCAGCAACGTATCTTATTTGCTATTTAAATGGTTTCGAAGAAGCTAAAGAAAAAATGGAAGACGCTAGACCATTGCTTAAAAATGCGGATAAAAAAATATATGGGGTGCTAAAAGCCTCCCTTAGAATTTTACGAAAAGTGAAGTATAATTAAAAAACCTGTTTGTAAGTTGGTAAGGAAGGAATTGCTCCATACCCAGTGGTTGTAAAAGCACCAGCAATATTTGCTTTGGCAACCATTTTTACTAGTAAATTAAAATCTTTAATTACATTAAAAGGGTTCCTTGTAGATGCTAATTGGTATAGCAAACACCCAATAAAAGAATCGCCTGCACCTGTAGTGTCTACCGTATTTACTAAAATGCTTGGTATTATTTGTTGCTTTTGAGGAGTGCTTAATAGAGTACCTTTACTACCCAAAGTTATAGCAATAACTTCTGCGCCAACGTCATGTAATTTAATACAACAGTCAATAGCATTCGTTTCTCCAGAAAGTAGTTGTGCCTCTTCTAAACTAAATTTACAGAGATGCGATTTTTGAATAAATGGCATACATTTTTTTGTAAAAATAGCTTTGTTATCAGACCAAAGATCTTCCCTATAATTGGGGTCAAAACAGATGAATGCATTTTGAGTTAGTGCATCAAAAAAATAGCGATTATATGCGTCTTCTAGCCTACCACCCAAGAAAGCTGTGGCAGCACCAAAGTGCACTATATTGGTATTAAAATCTTTTTTTATTGTACAATCGTACGTTAATTTTTTATCTGCCCCACGATTAAAAATAAAATCGCGTTCACCATTTGTATCTAAAGAAACAAAAGCCAAAGTCGTAAATGCTTTACTTGTCTGGGTAAGAGAAATGTCTACGTTATTTTCTTTTAAAACCTTTAGTAGATATTTGCCAAAAGAGTCGTTACCAACACAACCAATAAATTTACTATTTCCGCCTAGTTTGGCAATAGCACAAGCTACATTTGCAGGTGCTCCACCTGGTTTTTTGGTAAAATTTTGGGCATTACTTAAATCATTTTTTTGCTTTTCTGCAATAAAATCAATGAGTACTTCTCCAATACAAAAAACATTTTGCATAATATTCTATGGGGTTATGAATGACTAAAATAATTAGAATATTAAAATCATTCGGAAATTTTAGAGGAATGGATTGTAAAATAAGTTTTAGAAGAGTTTGAGCACAAAGATTCGCGGGCAGAAACCATATAAACAACTCCTTTTTTTAGGCCCTTTGGAAGAATAAGAAAAGTAACTAAAATTTCATCATTTATATGAGGGGTGCTACCTCGGTTTTTTCCTCTAGAGATAATTTTAATAACCTTAACTAAAGAGGTGTTTTTTTTTTGAGTACCGCAAACTTCATGATTTTCGCTGTAGGATTCTATAATTTTTAATTTCAGTTTAATATCATCACGCCCTTGTAAGGGCATTGAATTTTCTGCAATCTTATTTTCTTCCAAAAATAAAGAAGATTCTTTGGCGTTATTTTTAGGATAAGATTTAGCATGTATTGTTTTACATTGAGTGCTAAAAAATAATAGGGATATTAAAATAATATATTTCATTATTTTTTATAATAGAAGAGGAGCAAATATACTTGCTCCTCTTTTAGTAAATGGATTTTATTTATTTTTTTACAACAGTGAAATTCTTGGTGCTTGTTGTGTTCATAATTTTTACAACATACATTCCCGAAGGACATAATGAGGCATCCCATGAGATAGGTTTATTCGCATCTACATTGCTTTTAGTATAAATTAATTGTCCCATTAAATTATAAACAGAAATAGAAACGGGTTCTTTAGACTCTTCTATAATAGAAAAATTGAAGGAGGATATAGATGGGTTTGGCCAAACAGAAGTAACCACATTTGGCTTAACTTCTAATAGATTTTCATTGGTCATTTTAATATCAGAAATCATAGTTTCTTCTGGGGTAGAAGTATTGTTAGCATCTTCTACGTTTCCAAAGATTTGAAATACTAAATCTTCAGCTTCTCCGCCTAGAGCTAAAGAATGTGGTGTCCAATCGGTAGCGCCTGTTCCAAATAAATCGGCATTATCCTTAAAAATAGATTCATTACCAACAATATTAGTTTGTGTAAACCAAAACCACTGTTGTTGTGTGCTACCAAATTCTAAATTAGTATAAACAGATAGCCAATAATTGCCACTATTTAAAGTAACTTCTTCTGCCAGTTCTAAGTTTAAAGTATAATCATCTGGTTCGGATGTTGGAGTAATGGAACCACTGTTGTAGATTTCCTGCCCAGGAATGCCATTATTGTCTTCAAAAAATACAATAGTTGCATCTGTTATGGAAGGAGCACTGTTTGCCGCACCACTAGCAATTATACTTTTTATTTTCCAACTATACCCTTCAGGAATATAAAAATCATCTGCAGATTGCGCCGTAGCACCACCAAAATCAATAAAATTTTGAGAAGGACTACTTCCAGAGACTACATCATTTTGCTGATAAATGGCAGGTTCAATTACGTTAACTGTGAAACCTTCGGATACTTCCTCTCTACCAGATGTAGCAATAAGGCCTATTGCGGTTTTGCCTTTGGTATCTGCTTGTAATACAGACATGATAAGGATGTTGCCATCTAATACAGCTGAAATAAGGCTTGGATTACTATTGGTTAATTCTATATTAATTTCTGCTCTTTTTTTAGTGCTTACAAATAAATCTGTAATGTCTATTTCAAAAGATTCTGTATTAATTGCAACAGTTTGGTCTGCTAATAGGTAGGCTACGCTTAATCTTGGTTCTGGTCGAGGTCTTACATAATAGTTAGCACTATAAACACCGTTACCATGGATTGCTGCGGCAACGAAACCGTCTGCTCTAGTTTTTACTTGAGCGACAACACCACTACCTATTTTTATAGGTTCTTTATACCAATACGTTCTTTTACCTTGTATTTGGTCCGTAAAGTATAAACCGGTACTTGTGCCCACAAAGTAACCATCATTTTTACCGTTCATAGCAAACCATCTAAGGGATGGGCCATTGCCAGACCCGTCTTTATTCTCTTCTAAATTTCCGCTGATATTTTTCCAGGAATCTCCTGCATTTTTAGTCATAAATAAACTTGGTATTCCGTAGTTAGAAAATACAGCAAATACTCTATCCGGGTTTTTAGGATCCACATAAATATTATTAATATTCCCTTCTGGTAAGCCTTTACCTGTTGAAATGTCTACGGCTTCTTGATCATCTAAATTGGCATGATCTACTTTGTATATTTTTCCAGTATCTGTGCCATAATATAATCTACTAGCAATTGGGAATTTAGAAATATCTAAAGATGTTATATAAGACCCATCTGTAGTTGCTGTTTGGTTTTGCTCTACCCAATTTACAGAAGCGGGAGCATTTGAGAAAAGAGGTATTTCATCTAAATTGTTATTTCTCCATATACGATCCCCAGCAGGCATGTACATTACGTTATCATTTATTGGATCTAATAGGAATGGAGCAACAAAATCGAAATTGCTAGCTCCGGCTGGGGTAATTCTTGTAAATGTTGAAAACTCTCCATTTTCATCAAAATTTAATCGATAAAGATTACCGAATTGAGAGGATACATAGCGTGTAAGCCCACCATCTGCAATAGCATTATAAGAGCCATCTCCACTAAAATCTTCAATCCAAGGAATGTTTACATCCTTAGAATTAGTATACCAGGTGCCGTTATCTTGAAAACCAGCTAATAGATCATCACTATTCCCTTCGGGATCAAAAGAAATAGCATAAGGTTGTGTAGTTATGTAACCATTGTTTAAAGAATTCCAAGCAACAAATTGTTCTGTTGTTGTTATATCATCAGTCCATTGTACTCCGCCATCATTAGAGGAAATAGCTTTGTTAGGGTCAGAAGGTAAAAAGACTAAATTGTGTTGGTCTGGATGATGGTTTGGGTATAAAGCATAACTATCACTAAGGTTCGTATAACCCCCAATCCAACCTTCATATCCAGTTGGAGTAGTGAATCCTGTAGTTGATCGGTATAAGTTGGTTCCGCCTAAGAAAACAATATCAGGATTAGTTGGATGTACTTTTATAATCATATTATAGGCTCCTTGTAAATTTAAGTTTCCTGCTCTACCGCCGATATTAATGGGTAAATTAGAACTTAAATCTTCCCATAGACCTGCTGGCGCTTCAGCATTTGCTTGGTATTTCCAAAGAAATGGTTGTGTAGGAATAGCAGCATTATGCGAAAAGAAATAAACTTTATTTTCGTCGGATGGGTCGTATGCCATTACTGTTCTTCCCCAACTAGGAATTATTTCTGATGGGGTAATGTTGGTCCATGTGATACCATCATCGGAGGTATAGAAGCCAGCATTTTCAGCACCGTAAATATCAACAGTAGCATAAATTTTACCGTTTGGAGTAATCATAACTTCTGTTTGACTGTCTCTAGCACTTGGTAGTACTTCGGAGAATTTACGTTTCCTTTTTTCAAGTTTATATAAACCATCAAAAGTTGCGGCATATAATTCTCCGTTTTTAGGATCCACCGCAATGCTGTTAATTATATCTAATGAGGTTATGGTGGTTAGGTCTTGGTCATTAGAGTTTTTTAAATTAGACCAAGAGCGTCCGTTATTAGTCGATTTAAAAATCCCTGTACCAGTATAAAATGCGCCACCAGCAGATGCTGAATTTCCAAACCTTTCTCCAGATGCGTAATACCAAATATGACCTTTGCCCTGTCTTGGGTCTTGTACAATAGAGGTAATACTAGGAGAATGCCTTTTTTTAGTCACTTTGTTCCAAGTTTTACCTTGGTTTGTAGACCGCCATAGTCCCCCAGAAACACCGCCTGCAAATATGATGTTCTCATTATTACGATCTATTGCTAGCGCTCTAGTTCGTCCTCCAACATTTCCAGGACCTCGATTTTTCCATTTAGAGTATTTACTATTAAGTGCTGTTTCGCTCGATTTATTAGTTGCTTCCGTTGCTAAATTTCTTTCTTTAATATTTTTAGCAAACTCGGCTTCTAGTTTAATAATACTTGCAGGAATAGTTTTAGTAAAAGGATTCCTTAGCATTTTTTGTTCATAGTTCCAGCGATCCATAGCGCGATCCCCCGTAGCTCTGGGCTTTATGCCCACAGGACCCGTTTTGTTGTCGTAAATTTTAGATTGTTTGTAAAGGGCATGTCCTTTTTGAGGAGCATCATCATGAGATTTTTTTAATTGTTGGGAGTAAGAATAAAATGTAACCGAAAATAGGAGCATGCATGTTAAAAAAGAAGAAGTAGGTTTTTTGAGTAGTTTTGTTTTCATATAGTTTATTTAATTAGTCGTCTACAAAATAAGAATAAAAAGTTAAAAATGTAATCCAATTGTAATTTTTTATTGAATTATATAGTACTGATATTCAATGTATTTGTGTAAAAAATTGGCTTAGATAGCGTAGAAAACAGGGTTTAAAAAAAATCCTCTTTCAATAATTGAAAGAGGATTCTTATTCTTAATTTGTGGAATTACCCGCATTTAGAAGATCCGCAATCTGTACAGGTTAAACAACCTTCTTGATAAATAATATTGATAGACTGGCAACTAGTACATTTTTGACCTTCCGCTTTGGTGCCATCTTGTACGTAGCCTTTAAGGGCTCTTGCAACTCCGTTTTTCCATGTATTTATAGATTCTCCGTCTAATTGTAGACTGTTTATTAATTCTACCACATTTTCAATAGGCATTCCATGCCTCAGAGTACTAGATATGAGCTTGGCGTAATTCCAGTATTCTGGATTAAATTTATGCGATAATCCTTCAATGGTGGTTTTGTACCCTCTTTTATTTTTATACTGAAAATCATATCTAGAGGTGCCATTTTCATCGCTATCCTTAATAATTAGCCCTTCATTTACCCAGCGCGGAATTACTAAGCCATCTTCATCATCTGCTAATCCTGTAAAAATCTCATAAGGTTTTTCATCAATTAAGCCAATTACAGCAATCCATTTTTCTTTGTTATTCTGAAAACGTATTACATCAGCCTCTAAAGTTTGTGGCCGTTTGGTAGGGAAATTAGTTTCGGTTTTGGTATCATCATTGGCAAGTAAAACTCCTGACCTTGAGCCATCTCGGTAAACAGTAACTCCTTTACAACCAGCTTTCCAGGCTTCTAAATATAGCTGTCCTACTAGTTTTTCTGTGGCTTGGTTTGGTAGGTTTACAGTAACACTAATAGAATGATCTATCCATTTTTGAACAGCCCCTTGTAATTGTACTTTACTTAGCCAATTTACATCGTTAGAGGTTGCCTTGTAGTAAGGAGATTTTTTTACTAATTTATCTAATTCTTCATTACTATATTTTTTAGATATATCATATCTGTTTACTTCCATCCATTGTTTAAACCTATGATGGAACACTTGGTACTCTTCCCAAGAATCGCCAATTTCATCTACAAAATCTACATGTACATCTTTGTCATTAGGATTTACTTTTCTGCGCCTTTTGTACACAGGCATAAAAACAGGTTCTATCCCAGAAGATGTTTGCGTCATTAAACTTGTACTTCCTGTTGGTGCAATAGTAAGTAGTGCTATATTTCTTCTACCATGCTCTAGCATTTCATGGTATAGTTTTTTATCTGCTTTTTTTAATCGGAGAATAAAAGGGTTATTTTTTTCTCTTTCTAAATCAAAAATTGGAAAAGCACCTCTTTCTTTGGCGGTTTGCACAGAGGCTCTATAAGCTTCAATAGCCATTGTTTTGTGTACTTGGATAGAAAATTCGTTAGCAATTTCACTACCGTATTGTAAGCCTAATGCAGCAAGCATATCGCCTTCTGCTGTTATGCCAATACCAGTACGTCTTCCTAATGTAGCTTTTTCTTTTATTTTTTCCCAAAGTCGAATTTCCACAGCTTTGGTTTCTTCTAACTCTGGATCCGATTGTATTTTGTGTAAAATACCATCTATTTTTTCTAATTCTAAATCTATAATGTCATCCATAATGCGTTGTGCAGCAGCAATATGTTTATGGAATAATTCAAAATTAAAAGTCGCATTTTTGGTAAAAGGGGTTTCTACATAGGAGAATAAGTTTATGGCTAATAATCTACAAGAATCATAAGGGCAAAGAGGTATTTCTCCACAAGGGTTTGTGGATACCGTTTTATATCCTAAATCTGCATAACAATCGGGTATAGATTCTTTAATTATAGTATCCCAAAATAGAATTCCTGGTTCGGCAGATTGCCAAGCATTATGCACAATTTTATCCCAAAGCGATTTTGCTTTTATCTCTTTAGTAATTTTAGGTGTTTTGCTATGAACCGGAAATTTTTGAGTGTAATTAGTTTCATTAGACACCGTATTCATAAAATCATCATCTATCCGAACAGAAACATTTGCGCCAGTAATTTTCCCTGGCTCCATTTTTGCGTCAATAAAATCTTCTGCATCTGGGTGGTTTATAGATACGGATAACATCAATGCGCCTCTACGGCCATCTTGCGCCACCTCTCTTGTAGAATTAGAATAACGCTCCATAAAAGGAACCAACCCTGTAGACGTAAGTGCGGAGTTTTTAACAGCAGACCCTTTAGGGCGTATACCCGAAAGGTCATGACCAACGCCACCTCTACGTTTCATTAATTGTACTTGCTCTTGGTCTGTTTTTAATATGCCTCCATAAGAATCCGATGTGCCTTCATTCCCGACAACAAAACAATTAGAAAGAGAAGCGATTTGGTACGGATTGCCAATACCAGCCATAGGGCTTCCTTGCGGAACTATATATTTAAAATTTTTAATAAGGTTAAAAACTTCTTCTTCTGTTAAAGGATTGGCATATTTATTTTCTATTCTACCTATTTCCTTAGCTATACGCCTATGCATATCGTTTGGAGATTGCTCATATATGTTGCCATCAGAGTCTTTTAAAGCATATTTATTTACCCAGACCTGAGCTGCTAGATCATCTCCTTTAAAATATTTTTGGCTAGCTTCAAAAGCTTGTTTTTGGGTGTATATTTTTGTCTTTTGGGAAGTTTTTGTTGTAGCCATTTTGTGTGGGTTATTGTTAAGAAATGTATTATGAAAGTGTAAAATTATCTAATAGAGCAAAGTGAATTGTATGATAAAAATCATAGACTTGATCGGAAAAAAAGTATTATATAGACAGCCTATGTTTTTCGGGTGTTATTTATTTCAGGTATTTAAAAATAAGAAGATTTTATGATGGCTTTTGATAAAAAGTGATAATTTTTTTGAATCGGATAAATTATCGAAACTACTTTGTTATCTTATTAGGAAATGCTTACCTTTTTACAATTAAAGAAGAGAAAATATGAATTTATTTGAAGAGATAAAAAATAAACTAAGTCATGAATTTATTGATATAGTTGAGTGGCTAGATAATACCAATGATACTATTGTTTATAGATTTGAAAGGTATCAGAATGAAATTAAAAACGGCGCTAAACTTATCGTTAGAGAAGGACAAACAGCAGTATTCATTAGTGAGGGTCAATTAGCCGATGTCTTTACTCCAGGAACCTATACTTTGGACACTAAAAACCTTCCTATATTAACCACCCTTAAAGGGTGGAAATATGGATTTAACAGTCCATTTAAGGCGGAAGTATACTTTGTAAATACACATTTATTTACAGATGAAAAATGGGGAACTAAAAATCCGTTCATGCTTAGTGATGAGCGTTTTGGATTGGTCGAAATAAGGGCATTTGGAACGTATAGTTTTAGAATTAATGATGCAGGAAAATTTGTTGTAGATATAGTAGGTACAGATGGACATTTTACCAACTACGAAGTTAATGAGCATCTTAAAAGCTTAATCGTAACTCGTTTTACAGATACTGTTGGCGAGGCCAACCTTCCTATTGAACTATATGCAGCAAATGCCACAGAATTATCTGAAACTTGCAAAGAAGTAATGCAACCAGAGTTCGATAGGGTTGGTATAGAGTTAGAAAAATTCTACATAGAGAATGTTTCTATGCCAGAAGAGCTAAAAAAAGAGATATTTGAATATAGCCGTTTGGATAAGTTAGATATGACCAAACTTGCTCAATTTAAGGCAGCAAAAGCTATGGAAGCAGCAGCAAAGAATGAAGGAGGAACTGCAGGAGCAGGAATGGGAATGGGAATGGGTTTTGTCTTGGCACAACAAATGGGAGGCCTAATGGGGCAAACAGGGGTGCAGCAATCACAACAAAATGCTATGGTTCCTCCGCCAATGCCTACCCAAGTTATGTATCATTATGCTGTAAATAATCAACAAATGGGACCCGTTTCTTTGGATCGTTTAAAAGAATTATTTGCAAGTAGAACTATCAATAAAGATTCCCTTGTTTGGAAACAAGGAATGGCTAATTGGTCTTCCTTAAAAGACGTAGAGGAGTTAAAAGCATTTCTTGGAGGTAGTACACCGCCACCATTACCAATAGCTTAGAGGCATATTCATTAATTTTAGAATAGTACTTCCCGCTTTTAGGAAATACCAAATTTTATATGGAGGATACGCTTAAAACAGAACATAAAAAATCTTGTGCAAATTGTGGAGCCGAGCTTAAATTTAAGGCAGGCTCTAATCAATTAAAATGTGAGTATTGCGGTTACGAGGAATTTATTGAGCAAGCCAAAAGTAGTTTTGAGGAGCTAGAGCTACAACACTATTTAAAAGTTGTTGGTGAAAATGCTTATACAGAAACTATAGATCTGTTGCATTGTAAAAACTGTGGTGCTAATCAGCATGTAGAGGAAAATTATAAGTCCCTCGATTGTATTTATTGTAGTGAGCCTTTAATTCGAGAAGATATTGAAAAGGAAGGTTGGATTTTACCAGGAGCCTTGGTTCCTTTTCAGTTAGATACTAAAAAGGCAAGAATAATTTTTAAACAATGGGTTGGCAGTATTTGGTTCGCCCCTAATAAGCTAAAAAGAGCAGCTCTGGATCCAGAGGGGTTGCATGGTTTGTATATCCCCTATTGGACATTTGACAGCAATTTAGAAGCATCATACCAAGGACAAAGAGGAGATTATTATTACGAAAACCAAAGGATAAGAACAAAAAACGGAACTCAAAATAGAAGAGTTAGAAAAACAAGATGGTCTTCTGTAAATGGTTCTGTAAATGGTTTTGTGGATGATATATTAATAAATGCATCTCAAAAAAAGAGGAGAGACATTCCTAAAAAAATTACGTTTTGGAATCTAAAAGAATTAGTTCCTTTTAATTCTAAATACCTTTCTGGTTTTGTTACTGAAAAATATACGATTTCTTTAAAAGAGGGGCATCATCAATCTTTTAAAGAAGCAAAACAGGTAGCTTATAGTTGGATTCGTCGAGATATTGGTGGGGATACCCAACGTATTGCTCATGCCGATATTAAGCTGTCTAATGAAACTTTTAAACATATTTTATTACCAGTTTATATAAGTTCATATAGTTATAATGGTCAAGAATATCGTTTTTATATTAATGGACAAACAGGGGTGTTAAGCGGTACGAGACCTTATTCTTTTTGGAAAATATTTTTTTTAACGCTTTTTATTATTGCAATCATTGTAGTAATTGCGATTTTTGCGCAATGAGAACATTAGTTGTTGGAGATATTCATTCCGGATTAAAGGCATTGCAGCAGGTATTAAAAAGAGCTGAGGTCACTCCTAAGGACCAATTAATCTTTTTAGGAGATTATGTAGACGGTTGGAGTGAGGCTGTAGAAACGGTAGAATTTTTATTAGACCTGCAAAAGACACATAATTGCATTTTTTTAAGAGGAAATCACGATGAACTTTGCTCGGATTGGCTTGTGAAAGAAGAACATAACTCTGTATGGTTACAACATGGAGGAAGAGCAACGGCTAATTCCTATGCGGAGGTTAGTGATGAAACTAAAAAAAGGCATATACAGTTTTACAAAGAATTAAAGAACTATTATTTAGAGGAAAAGAATAGGCTTTTTCTTCATGCGGGATTTACAAGTTTAAAAGGAATAGAAAGCGAGTATTTTACTAAGACGCTTTATTGGGACCGTACTCTTTGGGAATTGGCGGTTTGTTTAAATCCAAATTTAAGCCCAGAGGATGCAAACTATCCTATGCGTTTAAAGCATTATAAAGAAATATATATTGGCCATACACCAGTTACAAAAATGGGAAAAACAACACCTCAAAATTTTGCCAACGTATGGAATATTGATACTGGAGCAGCTTTCAAAGGTCCGCTAACTATTTTAGATGTAGACAGTAAAAAAACCTGGCAAAGTGAGCCAGTTTACACTTTTTACCCTAAAGAAAAAGGAAGAAATTAAAAATAGATGTAGTTTTAATCTTAAAAAGACTATATTATTACCGAACTTTGCAAAAAAATAATTATATATTATGGTTATCAAGAACATTAGATTAGAAGTAATGCAAGCTTTGGAACATAAAGTAGATAGCTTTATGGAATCCTTTCTTGTTCCTGTTGAAAAAATTTGGCAGCCGTCAGATTTTTTACCAGATTCTGAATCTGATACTTTTTTACAAGATGTAGAACAACTAAGAGAAGAATCTAAAGACTTAGGTTATGATTTTTGGGTAACTATGGTTGCCGATATGATTACGGAAGAAGCATTGCCAACTTACGAATCTTGGTTAATGGATGTAGAAGGTATAAACCAACAAGAAGGCAAGAATAATGGTTGGTCTAAATGGGTAAGAGCTTGGACAGCAGAAGAAAATAGACATGGAGATGTTTTAAACAAATACTTATATCTTTCTGGACGTGTAAATATGCGCGAAATAGAAATTACCACGCAACATTTAATTTCGGATGGTTTTGATATTGGAACGGACAGAGACCCTTATAAGAATTTTGTGTACACTTCTTTTCAGGAGCTAGCAACACAAGTTTCACATAAACGTGTGGGGCAAATGGCTAAGAAAAAAGGTAATGCTTTATTAGGGAAAATGTGTACTATTATTGCTGGTGACGAAATGAGGCACCATTTAGCGTATAGAGAATTTGTAAAGAATATTTTTGTGGAAGACCCATCAGGTATGATGCTTGCTTTTGCGGATATGATGAAAAAGAAAATTGTTATGCCAGCACACTTCTTAAGAGAGTCTGGAGAAAGTATGGGAGTTGCTTTTGAAAATTTCTCTAATTGTGCACAGCGTTTAGGAGTATATACCGCTAATGATTATGTGGAGATACTTGCTAAACTAAATAAATTCTGGGACCTAGAAAGTATTCGTTCATTGAATGAAGAGGCAGAAAAAGCTCGTGATTATTTATTGAAATTACCAGCGCGTTTAACACGTATTTCTGAAAGAATGAAATTACCAGAAGACGAGTTTACTTTTAAGTGGGTACAAGCAAACGGAAGGTTATAGAAAAGTATTATAAAAGTAAAAAACCCAATCTATTTATTTAGATTGGGTTTTTTTAGGTATGGTTGGGTTGTATTATAATTTTCCGTGATCATGCTTATCTTGCCACTTAGCAAGCTCTTTCCATTTACCTTCATAAGCCATTTTAGATTGCATAGGCCAAGATGCTGGGTCGTGTATTTTATAGCGGTCTCCGCCACCATCTAAAACTTTCTGGCATTCTGCAACAGTAGCTTCAGATAATGCTTTCCATGTTTTAATACCAGAATCAATAAACATTCCTGAAATTTTTGGACCAATACCCTCCACTATTTTTAAATCATTTTCTTTTACAGTTTTGCCAAATGCAGCTTTTACAGCAGCAGAGTCAAAGGGGATAGAAGCAACGACGGCACCAGTAGCAAAGGATGCTACAGGAGCGGTAATTTTCATGGATAGTTTGCCGTTACAAGTATCTAAATCTGCTTGTAATTTTGCGTTTTTATTTTCTAGTAATTTTAAATCTGCACTGTTATCTATTGTAGTTGTTTTCCCTTTTCCGATAAGATATCCTAAGTAAGCACAAATTGCTCCTACTAATAAAGGAATTAGCCAGCACCAGATATTCATATTTGCAAAATCCATATTTTTTATTTTTTTTAGTGTTAATTATTTAGTTTAGTGTAATTACTGTTCTTCTATTTTCTGCCCTACCTTCCTCAGTTGCATTAGTTGTAACGGGGCTATCAGGACCTTTGGAAGATGCATTTATTTTATTTGCAGAAATTCCGTTTCTTACCAAATAGGCTTTTCCAAAATCAGCACGTTCTTGCCCTAGAGTAATATTGGTATTACGATTTCCGGTATTATCTGTATACCCAATAACATTGGCAGAAGCACCATCTACCTTATCTAAGTATCTAGAGATATCAGCAACCTTTTGTCGTTGCTCTGCATTAAGGTTAATAGAGGTCTGTGCGGTATTAAAATGAAAAACTAAAGGATTAGCCTTTAGTTTTTCATAAAGAGCTTGTAGTTCATCATCAGCGTTTTCAGCTTTACTATCTAATCTATAAGTAATGGGGCCTAAATAAATTTCGTCCTTAGCAACCATTTCATCTCTTAGGTTACCAATAGTATTTATTTGGGTGGAAGATATTCCATTAGCTACTAAATGGTTCTTAACAGAATTTGCTCTTGCCAAACCCAAATTAGGAAAGGCAGAAGCATTGGTTTCATCACTTTTATAATATCCAGTGATATTTATAACTTTAGAGGTATTGTTTCCTAAAAAAGATTTAAGACTGGTAATACCTTCCTCTATTTTACCTGATATTGGCATAAGAATGGAAGATGTTGCTATTTTAAAGTTGTAATTGTCATTGTTGCTGTACGTATAATCTCCATCGCTAAAAGCAAAAGGATAAGACGTAACGTTTGGTTCTTTTGTGATTACGGCTTCTGTGACAGGTTCTTCTTTTACAACTGCACCGCATTCGCTACAGTACGTAATGTAAAAATAAGTGCCTGCTAGAATGGTTATAAGAATCCCTAGCAGATTCGTAGTTGTTTTTGTCATTGTTAATAATCATTTAGTGTTTAGACTACAATGTATTAAAAATATCTTAAAATATTCTTATTAAACACTAAAAATCAAGGGAGTAAGGATTTGCTATTTGTAGGGTAAGATTAACTAAATACACAGATTTTCTATCTAACTATATAAATTTGCATACTTTTTATGGTTAGAGTAAGTAATTTTATAATGGAATTATTTTTAAGTCTTTGACTCTCCCAACTAAGTTCTGGCATTGGGTTAAGCATAAAATATTCTAAATAAATTTGTTTAGTTACTAAAAGACCCTAATGCTTTGAAACATTAGGGTCTTTAAAAATGAATTGTTTTTTGTTAGTCTATAAATCGAACTTTATACCTTGAGCTAAAGGTAACTCAGTAGTATAATTAATAGTATTGGTTTGGCGTCTCATATATACTTTCCAAGCATCAGAGCCACTTTCTCTACCGCCGCCAGTTTCTTTTTCACCACCAAAAGCACCACCTATTTCTGCTCCAGAAGTTCCTATGTTTACATTAGCAATACCACAATCGGAACCTTGTACCGATAAGAAAGCTTCTGCTTCTCTTAAATTGTTAGTCATTATAGCAGAGCTTAACCCTTGTGCAACGTTATTCTGTATTGCAAGAGCATTATGAACATCTCCAGAATACTTTAATAAGTAAAGTATAGGTGCAAAAGTCTCGTGTTGTACAATTTTATAGTTTGGTTTCGCTTCCGCAATTGCTGGTTTTACATAACATCCAGACTCGTAACCTTCACCAGAAAGAACGCCACCTTCGACAATTATATTTCCGCCTTCTGCAACCACTTGTTCTAATGCATTTTCATACATTTTTACAGCATCCTTATCTATAATAGGACCTACATGATTATTTTCATCTAAAGGGTTACCAATTCGTAATTGACCATAAGCTTTTACTATGGCATCTTTAACGGTGTCATACATGCTTTCATGGATGATTAATCTACGTGTAGAAGTACAACGTTGTCCTGCTGTACCTACAGCGCCAAAAACGGCTCCGATTACGGTCATTTTTATATCCGCATCTGGAGTTACAATAATGGCATTATTACCACCTAACTCTAATAATGATTTTCCTAATCTACCTGCAACTTCTTGTGCTACAATTTTACCCATTCTGGTAGAACCTGTAGCCGATACTAATGGTACTCTAGTATCTTTAGTCATCATTTCTCCTACTTTATAATCTCCATTTATTAGATTACATATTCCTTCTGGTAAGCCATTTTCTTTAAATACTTCAGCAGCAATATTTTGGCAAGCAATTCCACAAATAGGAGCTTTTTCAGATGGTTTCCAAACACAAACATCACCACAAATCCATGCTAATGCTGTGTTCCATGCCCATACGGCAACAGGAAAATTAAAAGCAGAAATAATCCCTACTACTCCAAGAGGATGATATTGTTCGTACATTCTATGTCCAGGACGTTCGGAATGCATGGTTAAACCGTGTAATTGACGAGAAAGACCAACTGCAAAATCACAGATATCTATCATTTCTTGCACTTCCCCTAAGCCTTCTTGATAGCTTTTTCCCATCTCGTAAGAAACAAGTTTACCTAAAGCTTCTTTCTTTTCTCTTAACTTTTCTCCAAATTGGCGCACTACTTCTCCTCTAAGTGGCGCTGGTTTTGTTTTCCATTCCGTAAATGCTGCAGTTGCAGTTTGCATCATTTTATTGTAATCTTCTTGGGTAGTAGCTTTTACTTTTCCAATTAATTTACCATCGACTGGGGAATAAGATTCAATTAAATCTCCATTAGAAAAATGATGTGAACCTGTAGAAGTTCCTTCATTAATTTCCTTTACACCTAATTGTTTAAGTGCTTCCTGTATCCCGAATGCTTCTGCTGTTTTTGACATTTTATAACTTTTTAAATACTTATTGTTGTATTTTTTAGCAAATCTACGAATAAAACTGGTTTATTCTAGAAGTTAATTATTTGTGTTTAAATGGGAGCTAGATCAAAATAAGTAGTATAGTTGCAATAGCTGGTAGAGCCTGTATATAAAATATTTTTTTGCTTACAGAGAATGCCCCATATATACCCGCAATAGCTATACAGCTTAAAAAGAAAAGAGCAATGTTATGCCCCCATTGCATGTCCGAGATGAAAAAAGTCCATAAAAGCCCTGAAGCTAAGAAACCATTATATAGCCCTTGGTTCGCTGCCATAGATTTGGTCGACTCAAACAAATCGGGAGGAAATTTTTTGAATACTTTTCTTCCTTTGGTGGTCCAAGCGAACATCTCTAACCATAAAAAATAGAAGTGTAGCAGTGCAATTATCCCAATAAGAATTTTTATAGAAAGACCCATTTATTCTTCTTTTGTAAATCTTTCATCTACTGGCATTTTTGTGCCGCAATTGTTACAGCAAAGTAATTCTGGAGAGCTATAAAAATGTTTAAAATGACCTAGAAAATCTTTTTCAATATCATTTAGCCTAAAATAGGTCTCGTACAATTTGTGGTTGCACGTATCGCAAAACCATAAAAGACCGTCATTTGCCTCTAAATCTACTCTTTTCCGTTCAATTACTAATCCTATAGAATCTTTATACCTTACGGGGGAATGTGGCACTTTTGCAGGATGCAGATACATATCTCCGGGGCCTAATTTCATAGTTTTTTTTTCTCCATTTTCTTGAATATGAACTTCTATATTCCCTTCTAACTGGTAGAAAAGTTCTTCGGTTTCATTATAATGATAATCTTTTCTTGCATTTGGGCCAGCAACTATCATTACAATATAATCTCCGGATTCTTTATATAAATTTTTATTTCCTACTGGTGGTTTTAGGAAATTTCTGTTTTCCGCAATCCATTTTGTTAAGTTAAAGGGAGGAGCTATAGCCATGAAGTGTTGTTTTTACTGTTTTGTAAATATAAAAAAACACCAACCAAAGGTTGATGTTTTCAAATTTAAACAAAATGTCTTTATAGTAACTATCTAAAAAATAGTTGTGTAAAATATAGTTTGTTATTACTGTCTTTTTTTACACTTACTGCGGTATGTGTAAATTCACCTTCTATAGTTTTCTTATGACTAGTACTTGCCAGCCAACCTTTAAAGGCGTCATTGGCAGTAAAATAATCTTTAGCTACATTCTCGGCTACAAATTCTGCGTTTAACTCTACAGATATTGTAGATGCTCTTGCGCTAAAGTTATCGTGGCTTAAATTACCTTTAGAAATCATGTAGTCATTATGCTTATTCGCTTGCTCATAAGCTATGCTGTTATATACTAATGAACTATGACCTAAGGACGCTCTATATTCGTTTACTATTTCTAGTAACTCCGATTCTACTACTTCAATATTCTCAGCTTCAATATTTGTATCTGCAATGGTTTCCTTACTACAAGAGAAAGCTACAAATACAAATAAAACTAAGAATGCTTTTTGCACACTCATTTTCATACAATGTTCTATTTGTAAGTAGGTGTTTTTCTAATAAGTAGGTAGAAAGAATGGGGATTCTATTGTTCTGATTATTGCTTTGGGGAATGCAACGGTCGTAATATTAAAGAATTATTGTGTCGCCAAGGTAAAAATTTGTTTTTTTTCGATGAAATACCACCTTTTAGTCAAAATTTATACTTTTTGCGACGAATAACACGTTGTTGCATAGTCTCTGTATTGCTTATAATTTAAGAAACGGTAAAATTTTATTTTTTCATGGTAAACAGGGATGCATTATAATTTGAACACTATTACATTTACATAAAATTTAAACATATGAGAATCAGGTTCGTAATTCCTTCCTTAAGTCTTTTAATGCTATTCATAGGATGTAATCCTAAAGGGAAAGTAGATTCGTCTAATTTTGATGATTTAAGCATATATCAGGAACATGTCTCTGAAGTTAGTCATGGTATAGTTTCTGTAAAATCAGATGTTAGAGTTGTTTTCAACGAGCCTATAGAAGGTTGGGAAAATGGTTTAGAGCTAGATAAAGACGTATTTACAATTACTCCAAAAGTACCTGGTAAAGTTATGGTGTTAGACAACCGTACTATTTCTTTTATACCAGAAGC
This sequence comes from Maribacter sp., assembly GCF_016744255.1. Taxonomy (GTDB): domain Bacteria; phylum Bacteroidota; class Bacteroidia; order Flavobacteriales; family Flavobacteriaceae; genus Maribacter_B. The sequence continues at coordinate 4,156 of NZ_JADGES010000007.1, read as the reverse complement.
TGCTTTAAAGCAAGATACGGAGTATTCTTTTACATTAGATTTAGAGACCATACTACCCAATTTACCAAAAGAATTAAGCCAAATGACTTTTGGTATAAAGACGCTTAAACAACAGTTTAATATTTATACCAATGCGGTACAATCGTATTCCAAGGAGTTGCAATATATAAATGGGCAATTAAGAAGTTCGGATGTTCTTTCTTTAGAAAAAGCAAAAACCTTATTAACGATTAGCCACGAAGGGAAAAAAATAATTCCAAAATTTGAAGAAGGAGTAAAAGAAGGAACTCAATTTTCTTTTATTGTAGATAGTATTCAACGTTTGGATGCCGATAGCGAACTACAATTTACGTGGAGCGGGGAAAATTTAGGTATAGAGAGTTCTGGAGAAAACACTATAACTATAGCTGGTAAAAATAACTTTACGATACTAGATGCTACGTTAGATACTTCCGAAAATCAAATTGTCTTAGTAAATTTTTCAGACCCAATTAAAAAAGGACAAAACTTTAAAGGTTTAGTAGTTCTAGAAGGGGATGATAAAAGTAAATATGCTGTGGATGGTAATACTTTAAAAGTCTACCCTTCCAAAGAAATGAATGGCACAGCGCAGTTAGAGGTTTTTGATGGAATACAAAGTACAGATGGTTATAAGCTAAAATCTAAATTTACAGAACGTATTGCTTTTGAAGAGTTAAAACCGCAAATAAGACTATTATCTAACGGAACTATCTTACCATCTTCTAGCAATCTTAAAATTAATTTTGAAGCGGTAAATCTAAAAGCAGTAGACATTACCATACTTAAGATTTATGAAAACAATATTTTACAATTTCTACAAAATAATAACCTTAACGGACAAGGTAATTTAAGGAGTGTTGCAAGGCCAATCATTACTAAAAAGATAAAGCTTGTAAGTAAACTTTCTGGTAATCATGGTAAATGGACAGCCCATGCTTTGGATTTAAAGACCATCATTTCTCCAGAAATAGGTGCTATTTATAGAGTAGAATTTAATTATAAAGGAGCGTATAGTTTATATACCTGTAGTTCTACCAATTTTGAGGATGAGGAAAATACAAATGATAATTTTGATGAAGAGCAAGAGGATAGTTCTTGGGACGGCGTAGAAGATTACTACGATAATTATTACTACGACTATAATTGGTCAGAGAGAGAGAACCCATGTAATACGTCCTATTATCATAATAAAAAGGTGGGTATAAATGTATTAGCAACCGATATAGGCGTTACCATAAAAAAAGGATTAAATAAAAGCTATTTTGTTGCTGTAAATGATATTGTAAGCACTACCCCTATTGCTGGGGCTAAGGTTACTTTTTATAATTACCAACAACAACCATTAGGGAATGTTACTACGGACCAAGAGGGTATTTCATTTTTCGATGCGGATAAACTTCCATTTTTTGCTATTGTAGAGAGCAAAGGTCAAAAAAACTATATAAAGCTTAATGATGGTAATGCACTTTCTGTAAGTAAGTTTAATGTTTCTGGAGCTCAATTACAAAAGGGTATTAAAGGATTTATTTTTGCCGAAAGAGGAGTCTGGCGTCCAGGAGATAAAATTTATCTTTCTTTTATGCTAAATGATAATGCTAATAAGTTACCTAAAAATCATCCTGTAAAATTAGAACTTTTAGACCCTTATAATACTGTTGTTCATAGAGAAGTTAAAACAGGCGGTACGCAAAATTTTTATCATTTTAATTTAAAGACCGATGAGAATGCTGTAACAGGCAATTGGTTGGCAAAGGTTTCTGTCGGTGGGGCTTCTTTTACCAAGACTATTAAGATAGAGACAATAAAACCTAATCGGTTAAAAATAAAAACAGCGTTTAATAAAGAAGTTCTATCTAGTAAATCTGCAGTAGATGGGGAAATAGAAGTAAAATGGTTACATGGAGCTATTGCAAAGAATTTAAAAGCAGATATTACAGGAAAATTTAATTCTAAAACCACAACTTTTAAAACCTTTCCAGGTTATATTTTCGATGACCCTTCTCGTAGTTTTTCTAGCGAGGAGCAAGTAATATATAATGGTAAAATTGATGGAGAAGGAAAAGCAAAATTCAATGTAAACCCACAATTAGATGCTAAAGCACCAGGAATGTTAAGTGCCGCATTTATTACTAAGGTTTACGAAAATGGAGGCGATTTTAGTACAGATGTTTTTACCAAGCCTTACTCTCCTTACGCTACGTATGTTGGTTTAAATTCTCCTAAAGGGGATAAAACAAGAGGAATGCTTTTAACAGATGTCGCCCATAAATTCGAAGTTGTTTCTGTTGATGAAAATGGAAAACCAAAAGCAACCAAAAACCTTAAGGTTACAGTCCATAAAGTAAATTGGAGATGGTGGTGGGATACATCGGCAGATAACCTATCCTCCTATAGTAGCAGCCAGTATAGAGAAGAAATTTTCGCCAAAACAATTAGTACAGATTCTAAGGGAAAAGGAAGTTTTAATTTTGAACTTAAATACCCAGATTGGGGGCGTTATTTGGTACGCGTAGAAGATACTAAAGGGGGTCATGCCACAGGGAAAACTATTTATGTAGATTGGCCAGGATGGGCAGGAAAATCTAAAAAGAACGATCCTTCTGCAGCTACTATGTTATCTTTTTCTACGGATAAAGAAAATTATAAAGTAGGAGAAAATGCTATAGTTTCTTTCCCAAGTTCGGAGGGTAGTAGAGCTTTAGTTACTATAGAGAATGGAAGTGAAGTTTTAGAATCCCTTTGGGTAGATGCTACTGAAGGAGAAACCAAGTTTACCTTGCCAATAACAGAATTGTACACGCCAAATGTATTTATTCATATTACGTTATTACAACCGCATGCAAGTACATTGAATGATAACCCTATTCGTTTGTATGGATTAGTGCCAATTAGTGTAGAAAACCCAGAAACTAAATTACAGCCTGTTGTTACCATGCCAGATGTTCTTAGACCAGAGGAAGAAATAAAACTAACGGTAAAAGAAACTAACGGTAAAGCCATGACCTATAGTATTGCTATTGTAGATGAAGGCCTGCTAGATTTAACCAGATTTAAAACCCCTAACCCATGGAACACCTTTTATGCTAAGGAAGCATTAGGAGTAAAAACTTGGGATGTGTATGATGATGTTATAGGAGCTTTTGGAGGAAAAATAAATCAGGTATTCGCTATTGGTGGAGATGATGAGTTGGCAGGAGCAAAAAATAAGAAAGCGAATAGGTTCGAGCCTATGGTGGTTCATTTAGGGCCGTTCGAGTTAAAGGCAGGAAAATCGAAATCGCATAAAATAAAGATTCCAAAATATGTAGGCTCTGTTCGTACTATGCTAGTTGCAGGTGATGTAACTAAAGAAGCGTATGGAATAGCAGAAAAAACAACACCAGTTCGCAAGCCTCTAATGATATTGGCATCTTTACCTAGAAAAATTACACCTGGCGAAAAAGTAATACTACCTGTTACTGTATTTGCTATGGAAAAGAAAATTAAAAAGGTTACTTTAAAAATAAAACAAAACAAAGCATTTACAGTAGAAGGTGGAAATTCGCAATCTTTGAGTTTCTCTGATCCAGATGAAAAGATGGCTTATTTTACTTTAAATGTGTCCAACTTTAAAGGAATAGGCAAAGTCGTTGTAGAAGCTTCTGGTAACGGAGAAAAAGCATCTTTTGAAATTCCTATTGATGTAGTGAATCCAAACCCTATGACCTCTAAAACGGAATATATTGTTTTAGACGCTAATGGAGAACAAACGGTTTCTTTGGAATCTTTTGGAGTTAAAGGAAGTAACTCGGTAGATTTAGAGTTTTCCACATTACCAGCCATGAATTTCAATGGTCGTATGCAACAGCTTATTCGTTACCCTCATGGTTGTGTAGAACAGACTACTTCTGGGGCTTTCCCTCAGTTGTTTTTATCTACCATATTTGATGTAGATTCTAATAAGAAAAAACGAATTCAACAGAATGTAGAAAGTGCTATAAAAAGATTAGGAGGTTTTCAATTATCCAATGGAGGTTTAGGCTACTGGCCAGGGCAAAATAAAGCCAACGATTGGGGAACAACCTACGCAGGACATTTTTTATTAGAGGCAGAAAAAAGAGGGTATGTGCTTCCAATAGGCTTTAAATCTAGTTGG
>NZ_JADGES010000102.1 GCF_016744255.1 Maribacter sp. | reverse complement strand
CCTAAGCCTATTAGAGGAAGAAACAAATGAGATAATGGAGCTAAATCTCCCGAAGCTCCAACGGAACCTTGGGAAGGGACAATTGGTATTGCGTTATTTTCAATATGCCATAAAATTCGGTCTAGCGTTGTTTCGGCTATTCCAGAAAACCCTTTGGCTAATGATTGTGCCTTTAAGATGAGCATTAGTTTTGCAATCTTTGTAGCAATTGGTTTACCAACACCGACACTATGGCTTTTTAAAATATTAGTTTGTAATATTTGGGTTTCCTCTTTAGATATTTTGGTGGTACATAGTGGGCCAAACCCAGTATTGATACCATAAACAGCTTCGCCTTTATTTACAATAGCGGTTACTTTTTTGGCACATATTCTAATTTTATCTCTTTGTTCTGCTGAGATTATGGCTTTAGTATTCCCATCTGCAATAGATAGTGCAATACTGCTTGTAAGCCAATCTTCTCCTAAACGAAATGTAGAAACCATATTTTTTTACTTTTATAATCACAAAATTATTGATTATTTTTGATACCTACCAATACCATCTAATTCACATGTAATACCTATGGGTTATCAATTAGAATTGCGTCATTTTAAGTATTTTATAGCAGTAGCAGAGGAATTACACTACCGTAAGGCAGCGGAAATACTATGTATATCGCAGCCTGGACTTAGCAGGCAAATAAAACAAATGGAAGAAATTTTGGGTATACAATTGTTTATTCGGAGTAAAAAGAAAGTATCTTTAACGGCAGCCGGGGAATATTTAAAAGTGGAATTAGAATTTATTTTAAATCATTTAGAGGTTGCTACAAAACAACTAAAAATTATTGATGGTGGAGAGTATGGAGAGGTAAGGATTGGTTTTTTGGGCTCTGCAATGCAAAATGTAATTCCTAATTTGTTGGTAAAATTAAAAGATAATTTCCCTAGGATTAAAACGAGTCTAGAAGAGTTGTCTAACGGTGCTCAAATAAATGCTATTGTAAAAGATAAATTAGACTTAGGCTTTATTCGTTTGTCTAGGGTACCCGAGGGTTTAATTAAGAAAACAGTACAAGAGGATACTTTTTCCGTTGTTTTGCCAGAATCTTACCCTATTTTAACCAGGGATTTTGATAGTGTTGAAATATTAAAGAATGAAGATTTTATAATGTTTTCGCAAGATTATAGTCCTTTGTATTACGATACGGTAATGAGTATTTGTGAAGAAGCAGGTTTTACCCCAAATATCTCTCATAAATCAGTACATGCGCATACCATTTTTAAGTTAGTAGAGAACAATTTAGGAGTGGCTATAGTGCCTACGGCATTACAGTATGGGTTTCATATGCGCGTAAAATTTATAGAGTTAAAAAATATACCGCAACGCGCTATACTTTCTGCAGTATGGAAAGAAGATAATAGGAACAAGGCATTATCTAATTGTACAGAAATGCTATTTTTAGATGAAAAATAATCCTGTATTAAATACATTAGATGTATCCATTTTACTGGCCTTAAGCTGTTTTTAACATTAACCCGTATTATTAGTTAAGGTTAAAAGCCTTAAGATAATAGTTCCCGAAATTTTACCAGAACAAGCAATAAACACATTTGTAATTCGTTAAATCAAAAAATCTAGATTAAATGAAGTTCTTTTTTACTAAATTAGTAGTATCCATGAGTGTATTTACCCTTCTCTTTTCTTGTAGTAAAAGTGATTCTACACTCTTAGACGAGGTTCCAAATAAGGTTTCTAACCTATCTGCTGAAGCCAAAAATGAAAAAATACTATTAACATGGGAAAACCCTGTGGATAATGACCTTGATAAAATAGTTATTAGTTATAATGGTATAACAAAAGATATTGTAAAAACAGAAAATTCTTTTTTAGCGGAAGATTTAATTAATGACAAAGAATATGCTTTTAATTTGTATGCCATAGACATAGGAGGAAATAAATCTCCAATTGTTTCAATAAATTCTATTCCAAAAGGGTTTGTTTCCAGTTACAATGGAATGGAATATAGTTCAGGAACCTATTTTATTGATAAAGGAAGTTATACCCAACAAATAATTATTAACGGCACGGATTATAAAAATTCCTTTACCAATTCGCAAGGTGTAAAATTTATTAGAGATGGAAAATTAATAAAAAATGAAAATGGAACTTTTACCTATGATTATGAATATTATGGAATAAGAGATGGGAAAAAAGATCATCGTGCATTCATTGTAGATATAACCAATATGGTTTTGTCTTTTGAATATAATAAAAGGATACGTTTAGCTTCGGTGGTTTATGAAAAAATAGAAGGAGATGCTAAATTTTTGACTGGAAAATATAAAACGTTTAAGAATACGTCTTCTGTAGATCAATTAAATGCTAATGAAAATGTAGAGTACCTTTTAGAATATAAAGCAAATGGGGAAGTTATAGAAACTTCTTATGGTAATGAAACTAAAGATACTTGGACAAATCAAGATATTCTTAATGAAAATGTAATTTTTGTTATTTATAACTCAAAAACCTATTTGATAAAATCTCCAGAAGATTACATTATAAAACAATAAATTCATTATTTGTTATGAACTTTATATTGATTTTTATGTTTGCTTATAAAGCATACTTGGTTACTGTCCCAAACATTCATTAGTAAAAATCCTTATAGAACCTATTAGAAAAAGCACACTTTCTTTTTACAGAAGGATGTCATAAGTCTCTTTGTCATCTGTTATTTTGCCATCGGTAATGTCTACATAAGCAGAAAAATGTCTATCATAATCTAGTGGTGAATGTATTTTATGGTTGAGTTTGCTGTCCTAAACTTTTCTGTAGAATGTAATAGTAATCTCTAAAAAAAATCTCAACTTCTATTTTAATAATTCAATGTGGATTATGATGAAGTTTTGAGTATGCTTAAATTATTTGTAATGGAGAACAGACCATTGCTGATATTGCGTACGGATTGACTATTGGTAAATGGACAAACTAGTATTAAAAACAACTGGAGCCAATTTGTAAATCCTTTTTGAGGTTTATCTCTTTGATGTACATTAATTAGCTTCTTGAATTTTCATTTATCTAGTTTGGAGGTGATTTGGGAAAACAAAGTTATATTTATCCTCGGAGGAAGGAACAATTTGGTGTTGTATCGCAAAAGATATTTGAAAAACAAGATTCCTTTTCTCTTTTTAAACGTTTAGGACGTTATTGAAGAAGGATATAAGCTTATTTAAATAAATTAAAGATAAATGATTTTTGATATTATAAAAAAGAGACGTTCCATTTTTCCGGTGCAGTATAATGATACACCGATTGCTAAAGCTGATATTCAAAAAATATTGGATGCTGCCAACTGGGCGCCAAGTCATAAGAAGACAGAGCCATGGCGGTTTAAAGTTTTACAAGGGGATAAGAAAGTGGAGTTAGGAGAATTTTTATCCAACACCTATATTGATATTACAGAAAAACCTAAGCAAGTAAAATCGAAAAAACTTATAGAAAATCCTAAAAAGGCTGCAGCAATAATAGCTATTTGTATGCAAAGAGATCCATTAGAAAGTGTTCCAGAATGGGAAGAAGTAGCAGCTGTTGCTATGGCAGTACAGAATATGTGGCTTTGTGCTACAGAAATGGGAATTGGTAGTTATTGGAGCTCTCCTGGACTTATAAAATACATGGACGAATTTTTCGATTTAAATGAAGGGGAAAAATGTCTTGGGTTTTTCTACATGGGTTATTTTGATGGGGAACATCCAGAGGCAATTAGAAAACCTATACAAGATAAAGTAGAGTGGTTGTAATCATGAGTTTATTCTTTTTTGAATAGAAAAGTTTTACCTTCTTGTTTTAAAGTCATCTCGTTTTGTTCTGTATGGAACTCTAATCGAATGCCTGCGGTAGTAAATTCAAATACATTCCATTCTGTAGCCTTCAAAGGAAAAGAACTTTGACCCGTAGCTTGGGCAATCAATGTGTTGTCATTTTTAGAGATGGTTATTTTTAAAGGCATTTGGTTACTGCTGTATATTCCCAAAAAGTTATCTAAATCTTTTGACTTTAAAGTAATGTTTTTAAAAGTAGGTATAGTAAAAGGTCTTTTATAATAACTACTTAAGAGGGCTATTGCAATATTGTTGTTGACATAATTATTACCATTGGATGTAAGTGAAATAGCTAAATTATCTTTAGGGAAATAATAGGAAAAGGATGAGAAACCATCAATGCCTCCTGTATGACCGAACCCTTTTTGGTTATGGAATGGAACTTGGAAAATTCCTAACCCCAAACCATCAGTTATTGTTGTCATTAAGCCAATACTCTTTTTAGTAATAATTTTTTCTTGAAATAACCCAGTATAAAATGTGTTTAAATCTTTTGGAGTAGAGATTATATACCCAGCTCCTAAAGGAATAGACATATGTGTTTCTTTGCTGATGTACCATTTTTTTAAAAAAGTATACGAGTTACATTCTTTATTAACGAGATTAATTTTACCCCCAACATAAGTGTCTTGTAGACCTAATTGATTTGTTATTTTTTCTTTTAATAGTAAGGCGTATGGTTTCTGGTATATGTCTTCTAAGATAAAAGTCAACAAGACGTAGTTGGAATTACTATATGAGCTTTTGGTATTAGGAGCAAAGTCGACTCCTTTTTCTTTTATTATATCTAATAATTCGGCCCTAGTTTTGGGTAAATGGCTATAAAAGCTGTATTTGGGATTGTTTGTAAAATTGAATATACCACTTCGGTGATTTAAGAGGTTTTTTATGGAAATACTCGTTGCGTTTTTAATATTTGGAAAGTAAGTAGCTATGGTATCCGATAACTTTAATTTATTTTCTTCGATTGCCTTAAAAATAAGTGTTGCTGTAAAGGTTTTAGAAATGGAGCCTATTCGGTATTTGGTTTCTGTTGTAGCTTTAAGATTCGTTTTTATGTCTGCAAACCCTATTGCTTTAGCATAAATAGTTTTTCCGTTTTCGGATATAGCTACGCTACCCATGAACTTGTTTTTCTCTTCTAGAATATCAAACAAACTATCTAATTTTTTAGTGTTTCGTTGTTGACTAAAAGAAGTTATAGAAAGAAGAAGAAAAATTAATAAGGCATACTTTTTCATACTACTAAAAATAAGGAAATAAAGCGTTTCTGTATTCCCATGTTTTAGAAACAAACAATCCTAAGAATACAATAGAAACTACAAATTTTAAAAAGGTTCCAGTAAGGAAACCAAGAAAAGAACCAAAAGCAGCCTTAAGGGCTGTTTTTTGGTCAGCGTTATTTAATAACTCTCCTAATAAAGCACCTACAAAAGGGCCAATAATTATGCCGCCAGGAATAGGAGCAATAAGCCCTACGATTAGCCCAACAGAGGTGCCTATCATACCTGCTTTGGTGCCTCCAAATTTTTTAGTTCCTAGTGCTGGGATTATATAATCTAATGCCCACACTACTAAAGCAACGACCAAAGTTACTCCCAATACCCAGTTATCTTTAGGAACAGCATTGGTTAAATACAATGCTAATAGTCCTAACCAACCTATTGGTGGTCCAGGAAGTACAGGTAAAAAACTGCCAACGATACCTGTAAGCATTAATATAAAACCAAGTAGGAGTAGAAAGATGTCCATTTTATTTTTTCTATAAGACGAAAATAGAATGTTATTGTTACACATACAAGGGCTATTTTTAATCGCGGGGCGATAGCCCATTTGGGTTTAATTTCGGGAGGCTTGCGTGGAAGTAATAAAAGAAGATCCCTATTTAAAATCTTATGCCTTCTGGTCATTTATCAAGTTTAAAACTAAAGTATTAGTTTAAACTAAATATTTAGTTATATTTGTATCAACTAAAAAATTAGTTGATTATGAAACAGCTTACAAAAGCAGAAGAAGAGGTAATGCAAATGATATGGAAACTACAAAAATGTAATGTAGCATCTATAATAAAAGAATTGCCCGAGCCCAAACCAGCATATAACACAGTTTCTACGATAGTTAGAATACTAGAAGGAAAAGGTTTTGTAGATCATGAAAAAGCAGGAAAAGGACATTTTTATTTTGCTTTGGTACCTAAGTCGGACTACAGCAATCAGTCTATAAATAAATTAGTAGACGGTTATTTTCAGGGTTCCTTTAAGAGTATGGTATCCTTTTTTATGAAGAAAAACGATATGAGTCTTACAGAACTAGAGGCTATTTTAAAGGATATCAAAAATGCTGACGAGTCGTCAGAGACAAATAAAAAATAAAGTAATTAATTTTTTTCTTATGTTACAATATATCTTAGAATGCATTGCGTTTCAATTACTATTTTTAGTAGTCTATGATTTGTTTTTAAAGAACGAAACTTTCTTTCAAAAAAACAGAGTCTATCTTATAGGTTCTTATGTTCTATCTATAATCCTTCCAGGTATAAAAATTGCTGCATTTAGAACTAGTTTACCTGACGATTTTATTGCCTATCCGGAGTATTTATGGAATATGGATGGCGAAGGAGTACAAGTATTAGAATCTACTAATTCTGGTCTTTTTAGTATTTCGTGGGAGTATGGAGTTTTATCAGGAGGAATGTTTTTTGCATCTCTGTTATTTGCCTATAAATTATACCAAATACGTAGATTAAAAGTAGAGGGAGAAGTGCATTATTTTAAAACATTTACTCAGGTTTTAATACAAAAGAGTTCTGTTGCTTTTTCTTTTTTTAAAACCGTCTTTCTGGGCGACCAAATAAAAGAGAGAGACTATGAGAATATTCTAAAACATGAGTTGGTACACATAAATCAAAGACATTCTTATGATTTATTGTTTTTTGAAGTTATGCGTATAGTTTGTTGGTTTAATCCTATGGTATATCTATACCAAAAAAGAGTAGCAGAATTGCACGAGTTTATTGCCGATGCTGAGGTTGCAAAAACGAATAAAAAAGAGCAATATCAGTTATTACTATCTCGAGTTTTTCAGACCGAAAACATATCCTTTATTAATCAATTTTTTACATCATCATTAATCAAAAAACGAATAGTTATGTTACAAAAACAGAAATCAAAAAAAAGTTATCAGTTAAAGTATTTACTATTAGTGCCACTTGTAGTAGGAATGTTGTTTTATACTTCTTGTGAAACTACTGTAGAAAAGGAAAATAAATCAGAAAGCACTAAGTTATCGAGTTCTATGACAGAAGAAACGATTTCTTTTGCAATAGTTGATGAAGTTCCTGTTTTTCCAGGCTGTGAAAATGAGAAAGAACCTAGAGTTTGTTTTAATAAAAGGATGCAGAAACATATTAGCAAAAATTTCAGGTATCCTTTAGAGGCACAAGAGTTAGGTGTTCAAGGCAGAGTCAGTGTAATGTTTAGAATTTTAAAAAACGGAAAAATTTCGGATTTAAAAATGAGAGGTCCACATGAATTACTAGAAACAGAAGCAAAACGTATTATATTGAAACTACCCAAAATGCAAGCGGGTATGCATAATGGAGAGAATGTAGATGTTTATTATTCTATACCTATAACCTTTAAATTAGAATTTGGTAAAGCTAATATGCCAAAAAAAGAGAATTCAACAACAGATGTTCCTTTTGCTGTAATAGATAGTGTTCCTGTTTTTCCAGGTTGCGAAAATGTAAAAAATAAAAGAGCTTGTTTTAATACAATGGTACAGAAGCATATTAGCAAAAATTTCAGGTATCCTTTAGAAGCACAAGAAAAAGGAATTCAAGGTAGGGTTAGTGTTATGTTTACTATTTCTAAAACAGGAGAGATAATAAACATAAGAAAAAGAGGTCCAAACGAATTACTAGAAGAGGAGACAGTCCGTATTATATCCAAATTGCCAGTGATGAAACCAGGAGTACATAAAGGGAAAAATGTAAATGTTCCTTTTTCTATTCCAATAACCTTTAAATTAAAATAGGATAATGAGGTAAATAATAACTCCAAAGGCATAAAGGTTCAAGATAACACATCTATATTAAAAAAAGATAATCCTCCATTGATTCTAGTAGATGGTGTAGAGACTTCCAAAAAAGAAATGGAAAAAATAAATCCTAAAAAAATGGCATCGATTAATATTTTAAAGGACCAAATGGCTATTAAAAAACACGGAGTTAAAGGTGAAAATGGGGTTATAGAAATTACTTTAAAAAAGTAGCAATAGAAAGGATTGTGTAATGTTTAAAATCCGAAGAGAAATCTTCGGATTTTATTTTTCTAGTCATTTGTTAAGAACTATAATGAAATGAATTAGTTTTTAGGATGAAGCAAATTCATTTTAACAAAGATTAAAGTCCTTAAAATATTGTAATTTGCCCCTAGAATAGTGCAAAATGAACAAGGTTTGGGTCTTTCTGGTAATATGCTGCATGGCTTCTTGCAACCCTTTTGTTTCTAAAGAGGAAAAGACACGCCAATTGGTAAATAAAGAGTTATTAGAGATGGATTGGAATGCCATTGACAATTACCCTCTTTTTTATACTTGTGATGAAACGGCATCTAAAGCAGAACAAAAAGCATGTTTTGAAAACGAATTAGTAGCACATTTTTCTAAAACATTAAAAGAGTTTGAATTTACTATTACCCCAGAGATAGATACAACAGTATATGTTATTTTTGTGATTGATACTATTGGAAAAATAAAGGTTTTAGATATAGAGAAAGATGCAGAAATTATAGAACAAATGCCAGAGTTTGATGGTGTAATAATACAAAGCCTAAAGAGCTTACCAGAGATAGACCCTGCATTAAAAAAAGGAATTCCTGTTACTACAAAATTTAGAATTCCAATTGTATTACATAGCAATTAAAGAAACTTGGCAAACGAAAGAATAATATTAGGAATAGATCCAGGAACCACCATAATGGGTTTTGGAGTCATTAAGGTGGTAAATAAAAAGATGGAATTTGTTCAAATGAACGAGTTGCTCTTACAGAAATATAAAGACCCTTACACAAAATTAAAACTTATTTTCGAAAGGACTATAGAGCTTATAGATACGCATCATCCAGATGAAATAGCTATAGAAGCACCTTTCTTTGGTAAGAACGTGCAATCCATGTTAAAACTAGGAAGAGCACAAGGAGTTGCAATGGCAGCAGGTTTATCTAGGCAAATACCAATTACGGAGTATTTGCCAAAGAAAATAAAAATGGCTGTAACGGGTAGTGGTAATGCTAGTAAGGAACAGGTAGCAAAAATGTTACAAAGTGTTTTAGGTCTAAATACTTTGCCTAAAAACCTAGATAGTACCGATGGTCTTGCAGCAGCGGTTTGTCATTTTTATAACTCTGGAAGAGTAGAAATTGGTAAGAGTTATAGCGGATGGGATGCTTTTGTGAAACAAAATGAAGGTAGAGTTAAAAAATAAAATTACAAAAGAGTTATGGGTATGGGTGACAAAAAAATAGATAGAATTTTAAAACTCATCTACTTTTTTATTGGAATAAAAATTGCCGTTTTCGCTTTTGTAATTTCACTACTTGTGGATTTGGCTTATAAGCCAATCAATATGATTTTGTCAGTTTCCTTAGCGGCTCTTCTGGTAGGAATTCTAGTGCTTTTATATTTTTTAATAGCACTTGTTTTTAATACTGAGTTATTAGAGAGAAAAACCAGTCGTTCATTAGTAGGTATTGTCGGAATGATGGTTGGTTTGGTACTTGGGTCTATGTTAGTATGGGTTCTTCTTTATAATTTTAATTAATTAACCAGTGTCAGGAATATATATACATATCCCATTTTGTAAGCAAGCATGTCATTATTGCGATTTTCATTTTTCTACTAGTTTAGCAAAAAAAGAGGCTATGCTGTCTGCTTTGTGTAAGGAATTAGAGCTCCGAAAATCCGAGTTTAAAAATGAGGTGGTGCAAACCATTTATTTTGGAGGCGGCACACCATCGGTTTTAGAAACCAAAGAAATAGAACAAATATTAGAGGTGGTTTACGATAACTTCCAGGTTACGAAAAATCCTGAAATTACTTTAGAAGCTAATCCAGATGACCTTACAACCGAAAAACTAGAACAACTCCATGCATCAGACATTAATAGATTAAGTATTGGGGTACAATCCTTTTTTGAAGAGGATTTAAAATTAATGAATCGCGCACATTCTAGTAGACAAGCACATCAATCTTTAAAAGAGGCAACAAACCTTTTCGATAATATTTCTATCGATTTAATTTATGGGATGCCTAATATGACAAAGGAACGTTGGTTGCAAAACATAGAGAAAGCACTGTCTTACGGTATTCCGCATATATCTAGCTATGCATTAACTGTAGAGCCTAAAACCGCCTTGGCTAATTTTATTAAAAAAGGGCAATTACCACCTTTAGATGAGACTCTGGCTCAAGAGCATTTTTTTATCTTAAAAGAACGGTTAGAGGCAGAAGGGTTTATAGGATATGAAGTTTCTAATTTTGGGAAGCCTAATTATTTTTCTAAGAATAATACAGCCTATTGGTTAGGAAAAAAGTATATGGGTATAGGACCTTCCGCACATTCTTATGATGGACGGAATAGAAGTTGGAATGTGGCCAATAATCCTAAATATTTAAAAGGAATAGAGGCTGAGGAACTTCCTGCAGAAATAGAAAAACTAACCATAACCGATAGCTATAATGAGTATGTTATGACTGGTTTACGAACTATTTGGGGAGTTTCATTAGAGAAAATTCAATCAGAATACGGAGATGTTTATTATCAATACATAGTAAATCAATCTAAAAAACATATATCGGAAGGTTTAATAAAGAGAGAGAAGGATGTTTTGTTGGTTACTCCAAAAGGCGATTTTTTAACCGATGGAATTGCTTCCGATTTATTTATGGTTAAATTAGATTAGAATTAAGCGTAAAATAGTAATTGAAAAAACTCTATGTTAGCAACCATTCAGCATAAGACAAAAACCGTAAAAATTAATTTATCCCAACCGTTAGATATTTCTATACCTTTAAAAGGAGGCGCATCTAATGTAAACGCTTGGTATGTAAAACATCCAACGATAGAACCACATACCGACGGAAAATTC
Organism: Maribacter sp.; assembly: GCF_016744255.1. GTDB lineage: Bacteria > Bacteroidota > Bacteroidia > Flavobacteriales > Flavobacteriaceae > Maribacter_B. The sequence continues at coordinate 631 of NZ_JADGES010000102.1, read as the reverse complement.
ATTGGAAAAGTTGGTAAAGGCAGTTCTACCAATTTTAATAACATTACGTTTAATCCACATGCGCATGGAACGCATACAGAATGTTTTGGGCATATTACAGAAGATTTCTATTCTGTAAATGAACAGTTAAAACAATTTTTCTTTTTAGCGGAGGTAATTACTGTCGCACCAGAAGCTTTGGGAGAAGATTTTATAATTTCAAAAAAGCAATTACAATATGCTTTTGGGAATAAAAAAAGAGAAGCAATTGTAATACGTACTATTCCTAATTTAGGGGATAAAAAAGAGAAGCAATACTCCAATACCAATCCGCCATATATAACAGAAGAAGCGGCATTGTTTTTAGTCGATAAAGGAATACAACATTTGTTAATAGATTTACCATCGGTAGATAAAGAAAAAGACGATGGAGCGCTTGTAGCTCATAAGGCTTTTTGGAATATACAGGGAGAAGTGAGAAAACAGGCTACTATAACAGAGTTCATATATGTAAATAACAATATTGAAGATGGTACGTATATGTTAGATCTACAAATAGCACCATTTTATAATGATGCTTCTCCAAGTAAACCTATTTTATATAAAGTGTTAACCAAATGAAAAATAGCCTAAAGATAGAAGGATTTTGCAT